>NZ_JBSFRM010000011.1:147475-188956 GCF_053589235.1 Gordonia sp. NPDC003376
CAACCACCACAACCCCATTCGATGGTTGAGCCGGGACCGAGCCGCCAGGCGAGGACCCGAGTCGAAACCCGGCGACACGACAACGCCGGCAACCACCGCCCGAGGTGACCACCACTCGAACCCGGCCGACAGAGGTTTCGACACGACTCGTCGCTCCGCTCCTCATCGGCTCAACCACCAACCACCACAACCCCATTCGATGGTTGAGCCGGGACCGAGCCGCCAGGCGAGGACCCGAGTCGAAACCCGGCGACACGACAACGCCGGCAACCACCACCCGAACCCGGCCGACCGCCCGAAAACCACTGGATCCGCCTATCCTGGCACCGTAGCGTGTGCACGCCGACAACCGTCGACGGACAACACGCGAGCACTGGAAGCATCATGAAGAGCCATTTCCCCGTATCCCTTTCGGGCGCAGCCGCGTCGACCCTGTTGTGGGCCGACGAGGAATCGATCGAGCATCAGGCGCGCAATCAGCTGCGCCGGGTGTCGACGCTGCCGTGGGTGTACGGCGTCCGGGTGATGCCCGACGTCCATGTGGGCAAGGGCGCCACGGTCGGCTCGGTGATCGCGATGCGCGATGCTGTCTGCCCGGCGGCAGTGGGCGTCGACATCGGCTGCGGCATGGCTGCGGTGCGGACCGATCTGTCGGCCTCGGATCTCCCCGACGACCTGTCGGGTCTGCGGTCGGCCATCGAGGCGAGGGTACCGGTGGGATTCGAGCGACACCGGGAGCCGGTGGACGTCGTCCGGCATCGGCTGGGTGGTGGCTGGGCCGCGTTCTGGGACCGCTTCGGCGAGCTGCACCGCGGGGTGCGGCAACTCGACGGCCGGGCCCGGCGCCAGATGGGAACCCTCGGCGGCGGAAACCACTTCATCGAGGTCTGTGTCGACGACGGGCAGCAGGTGTGGATCATGCTGCACTCGGGTTCACGCAACATCGGCAAGGAACTCGCCGAGCGGCACATGTCGGCGGCGGCGAAGCTGCCCCACAACGCAGACCTGCCCGACCGCGATCTGGCCGTCTTCCTCTCCGGAACCCCGGAGATGGATGCCTATCGTCGTGATCTGGAGTGGGCGCAGGAGTATGCGGCCCGCAACCGTCGGGTGATGCTGGCGCTGGTCTGCGACGCGGTGCGCGACATCTTCTCCGGCCGGGTCGTCGCCTTCGACGAGCCGATCAGCTGCCACCACAACTATGTCGCCACCGAGCACATCGACGGCCTGGAGTTGCTGGTGACCCGGAAGGGGGCGATCCGGGCGGGTGCGGGCGATCTGGGTCTGATCCCGGGGTCGATGGGCACCGGATCGTATGTCGTGCGCGGGCTGGGGTCCGAGGAGTCGTTCTACTCCGCATCGCACGGTGCGGGGCGTCGGATGAGCCGGACTCGAGCACGCAAGACCTACACCGCCGACGATCTCGTCGCCCAGACCGTCGGTGTCGAGTCGCGGAAGGACGCCGGTGTGGTCGACGAGATCCCGGCCGCCTACAAGGACATCGATGCGGTGATCGCGGCGCAGGCCGACCTCGTCGAGGTGGTGGCCCACCTGCGACAGGTCGTGTGCGTCAAGGGCTGAGTGGTCGGCGGTAGCCCGGACGCCGCCGACCACTCTTCGTGTGCGACTCGACGCGACGTGCACCCATCTGGACAATGGATCGGGTGACTGATGGACCCCTGATCGTTCAATCCGACAAGACGCTGCTGCTCGAGGTGGATCACCCCGACGCGGCGTCGGCGCGAGCCGCGATCGCACCGTTTGCCGAACTCGAGCGCGCACCGGAACACGTGCACACCTACCGGGTGACCCCGCTCGCGCTGTGGAACGCGCGCGCGGCCGGACACGACGCCGAGCAGGTGGTGGACGCCCTGGTCACCTTCAGCCGGTACGCGGTGCCGCAGCCGCTGCTGATGGACATCGTCGACACCATGGGGCGCTTCGGCCGGTTGCAGCTGGTCAAGAATCCGGCACACGGCCTGACCCTGGTGAGTCTCGATCGCGCGGTTCTCGAGGAGATCATGCGCAACAAGAAGGTTGCGCCGATGCTCGGGGCGCGACTCGACGACGACACCGTGGTCGTGCATCCGTCCGAGCGGGGCCGGCTCAAGCAGATCCTGCTCAAGGTCGGCTGGCCGGCCGAGGACCTCGCGGGCTATGTCGACGGCGAGGCGCACCCGATCGCCCTGGAACAGGACGCCTGGCATCTGCGCGACTACCAGGAGATGGCCGCCGACTCGTTCTGGGCGGGCGGCTCCGGCGTCGTCGTGCTGCCGTGTGGCGCCGGCAAGACGATGGTCGGTGCGGCCGCGATGGCCAAGGCGCAGGCCACCACCCTGATCCTGGTCACCAACACCGTCGCCGGCCGCCAGTGGAAGCGCGAGCTGATCGCCCGCACCTCGCTCACCGAGGAGGAGATCGGCGAGTACTCCGGCGAGCGCAAGGAGATCCGTCCGGTCACCATCGCCACCTATCAGGTGATGACCCGTAAGTCGAAGGGCGAGTACAAGAACCTCGACCTGTTCGACTCCCGCGACTGGGGACTGATCATCTACGACGAGGTGCACCTGCTGCCGGCTCCGGTGTTCCGGATGACCGCCGACCTGCAGTCGCGGCGTCGGCTCGGACTCACCGCCACCCTGGTGCGTGAGGACGGCCGCGAGGGCGACGTGTTCAGCCTGATCGGCCCCAAGCGCTACGACGCCCCGTGGAAGGACATCGAGGCACAGGGCTGGATCGCACCTGCCGAGTGCATCGAGGTACGCGTGACCTTGACCGACGAGGAACGGCTGCAGTACGCGGTGGCCGAGGCCGACGAGAAGTACAAGCTGTGCTCCACCGCCCACACCAAGGTCAATGTGGTGCGCTCGATTCTGGCCCGCCACGCCGGGTCCCAGACCCTGGTGATCGGCGCCTACATCGACCAGCTCGAGGAGCTCGGCCGCGAGCTCGACGCCCCGGTGATCCAGGGATCGACCAAGAACAAGGATCGTGAGGCCCTGTTCGACCGGTTCCGGTCCGGCGAGTTGCAGACGTTGGTGGTGTCGAAGGTCGCGAACTTCTCCATCGACCTGCCCGAGGCGTCGGTCGCGGTGCAGGTGTCGGGCACCTTCGGGTCCCGGCAGGAGGAGGCGCAGCGCCTCGGCCGTCTGCTGCGTCCGAAGGCCGACGGCGGGCAGGCCCACTTCTACTCGGTGGTGTCGCGCGACACCCTCGACGCCGACTACGCCGCGCACCGTCAGCGGTTCCTCGCCGAGCAGGGCTACGCCTACCGCATCACCGACGCCGACGATCTGCTCGGCCCGACCATCGGCGAGGGCACGCCACAGGACTGAACCCCACCTTGCACCGGCCCCACCTCACGGAACGGTCAGGCGACCTGCTCGAGGCAGTAGCCGAGCGACTCGGGCATCTCGAAAGTCCACCGGGTCTCGCTCGGCGAGCAGGTCACCTGGCTGGTCGAGCGCCCGGTCACCCGGACCACCACAGTGTTCGCCAACGGAGAAGCGCTGCAGCCGATCTCGTGGTAATCGGCGAGTGATCCACCGGTCCGGGGAATCTGGTAGCACTCGTCGGGAACGAAATTCGGTGTCAGGCAGAGCTTCTGGGAAGACCCGTCGAAGGTGAGGCTGGCGTTGCGCTCGTTGGGGCAGTCCGCGGTGGCCGAGACGAACTGGGCCGCATAGAAGGTCAGCGCCGGGGTGGCACAGTCGACCCGCTCGGTCGGCACATTTCCCGAGGAGTCACGTTGCCGGCCGAACTGCACACAGTCGCCCAACGACAGTTGATCCGGACTCGACACCGGGGTGGCCTGCTGCGTCACCGGCGGCCGGGTGAACGGGGTGGACTGCGGGGTGGCGACGGTGGTGCCGGCGCCACTCGCCGACGTCGTGGTGGTCCCGCCTGCGGTGGTGTCGGTGCCATCGGAACCCGACAGCGCGTTGGCGACGAGGACGCCGGCACCGACGACGAGCACGAGTGCCACCACCGCGGCGATCACGATCAGCGGCACCTTCGAGGACTTCTTCGGCGGTGCGGGAATCGGCTGCCCGTAGGGGCCGGTGGCGAACGGGGCGGACATCGGCCCGGGCGGGACGGCCCCGCCGGGATGGCCTCCCTGCGCGTACGGCGCCTGCGGATACGGATAGACCGGCGCTCCCGGCCCCGCCGAGGTGGGCGACGTGGGGATCACCTCGGTGGGACCCGGTCCGGTGAACCCCGGTCCGGCGAAACCAGGCCCCGGCGTCGCCGGTTGTGCGAGCGCGCGAACGAGATCGGCGGCGAGCTCACCGCACGAGTGATATCGCTGATCCGGGGACTTGCGCAGGCCCCGCTCGAACACCGCGTCCACCCCCGGTGAGGTCCCGGGGCGCACCGACGACAGCATCGGCGCCGCGCTGTGGAGATGGGCGGCCACCACAGTGGTCTGGGTGCTGCCCTCGAACGGCGGTCGGCCGCACAACAACTGGAACAGTGTCGCGGCCAGGGAGTACTGGTCGGCCCGACCGTCGATCTCGGTGCCCAGCAGCTGTTCGGGGGCCACATAGGCGACGGTCCCGAGGAAGACGTTCGCCGAGGTCAGGTTGGTGACGTCCTGCTGGGACTTGGCGATCCCGAAGTCGGCGAGCAGCACCCGCGGGGCGTCCGTCGGGACGGCGCCGGCGGCCCCCTGGACGAGGATGTTGGCCGGCTTCACGTCACGGTGAAGGAGACCGTGTGCGTGAGCCGCATCGAGCGCGGACGCCACCGACGTGGCGATCGCCGACACCATCTGCGGGTCGAGTCCCTTCGGATGCCGGCCGAGCAGGGCACCGGCATCGACGCCGTCGATGTACTCCATCGCCAGCCACAGGTGGCCGTCGTACTCGCCCGAGTTGTAGATGGTGACGATCGAGGGATGCACGATGCTCGACGCGAGTTCGGCCTCCCGGATGAAGCGACGGCGGAACATCGGGTCGCGGGACAGGTCCGCCGGCAGGATCTTGACGGCTTCCTTGCGTGGCAGTGACGGGTGTTTGGCCAGATAGACCTCACCCATCCCGCCACGCCCGATCAACCGTTCGATCGTGTAGCCGGCAAACGACTCACCGGGTGTGTAGACCACCGTCACCCCTCCTCGCGTTCAGGCTCGAACATTACCGGGTGACGCGCGGTACCGGAGCCGTCACACGACCTCACGCAGGCAGTATCCGACAGGGTGCGGCTGGGTGAATGACCACTTGGTCGCATCGGTATCGCATTCGACCGACACGTCACCGCGGTTGACCGTCTGACCGATCACCGTCTCCTCGACGGCGCTCGCACCACAGTCCACCAGTCGGTAGTCGGCCAGGCGCCCGCCCTCGACGGGGATCTGATAGCACTTGCCGGTGGTGAAGTTCGGGGTCAGGCAGATCCCGCCGTCGCCGCCGAAGGTCAGGGTGGAGGTGTTGTCCGCGGTGCAGGAATCGCCCGCGGCCACCGTCGACGCAGCGTAGAAGGCCAGTGCGTCGGTGGTGTCACAGTCGACCTTCGTGGCGGCGACCTTGGCGGGATCGTCGTCGGGTCCCAGTGTCAGGCACTCGCCGGTCGCGATGTCCGACGGTTTGTTGACGGCGTCGCTGTCGGTGCCGACGTCGACCGAGCAGGCCGCGAGAAGGGCGAAGCCCATGCAGCCGACGATCACCGCGGCGCGCCAGGCCAGGCGCAGTCCGGGGCGGACGGGGACGTCGTCGAACTCGTCGACCGGATCGGGTGCGGATTCGGGGGAACACTGATCGGTGAAAGACATGGTGGGTCCTCGGGGTGTCGGGTTTGTCTGGACCGTCAGCGTCACGTGCGCTGCTTGCGGGACACTTGGGATCGCCATGGAAGCGGTGTGACAGCCTGAACCCATGGCCACCGTCACCCGCCTACAACCGTTCACCACCACGATCTTCGCCGAGATGTCGGCGCTGGCGGTGACCCACGACGCGGTGAACCTCGGGCAGGGATTCCCCGACACCGACGGCCCGGCATCGATGCTGGCGGCGGCGTGTGCGGCGATCAGCGGTGGCGACAACCAATATCCGCCGGGTATCGGGGTACCGCGGCTGCGCCATGCGGTGGCCGACGACCAGCGCGCCCGGTACGGCCTCGACTACGACCCGGACACCGAGGTGCTGATCACGGTCGGCGCCACCGAGGCGATCGCCGGTGCGGTGGTGGGCCTGACCGAACCGGGTCGCGAGGTGGTGATGATCGAGCCGTACTACGACTCGTATGCGGCGACGGTCGCGATGGCCGGCGGGGTGCGGCGCACCGTCCCGCTGGTCACCGACGGCGACGGGTTCCGGCTCGACCGCGATGCGCTGGCCGCGGCGTTCGGCCCGGAGACCGCCCTGGTGCTGGTGAACACGCCACACAACCCCACCGGCACGGTGTTGTCGGACGACGACCTGGCCGAGATCGCGCGGCTGTGCATCGAGCACGACGTCGTCGCCGTCACCGATGAGGTGTACGAGCATCTGCTGTTCGACGGGCGCGCGCACCGACCCTTGGCCACCTTCCCCGGGATGCGGGAGCGCACGCTGCGGATCTCCAGTGCGGCAAAGACGTTCAACTGCACCGGCTGGAAGGTGGGCTGGATCAGCGGACCGGCCGAGCTGGTGGCGGCGGCCCGCGCGGCCAAGCAGTTCATGACCTACGTCGGATCGGGCCCGTTCCAGCCGGCCGTCGCCGTGGCGCTCGAGCAGGAGCAGGACTGGGTGGTCACGAATGCCGCTGCGCTGCAAGCGAAGCGGGATCTGCTCTCCACCGCCCTGATCGATGCGGGGTTCGAGGTGCATCGCAGTGAGGCAACGTATTTCGTGTGCGCCGACCCCCGCCCGCTCGGCTACACCGACGGCGCGGAGTTCTGCCGGATGCTCCCCGCACGGATCGGCGTCGCGGCGGTGCCGGTGAGCGCGTTCGCCGACGACACCGAACCGTGGGATCACATGGTGCGCTTTGCCTTCGCCAAGCGTGACGACGTCATCGCCGAGGCGGCCAGGCGGCTGCGCCGCCTGGCCTGACCCGGCCACTCACACCGGCAGACCCTGCTCCAACAGATCGACCGCTTCGAGGAGTCGGTCGAGCATCCCGTCGATCGCCACGTCGGGCACACCGCACGCGATGTGGAACATCACTCCCCCGGCGGCGGCGACGAAGACCTGCAGTCGCCGATCGTCGGCCGCCACACCCAGGTATCGGGCGAAGAACTCGGTGGCGTGCGAGATCGCGGCATCGGCTTCGATCTGATTCGCGACCCGCAGCGTCGGCTCGCTCATGATCAGCCGCGCACGTGCCTGACTGGACGCCCAGGGATCGTCCATCGCCAGGCTGAAATACGCCCGGATCAGTGCGCGCAGGAGATCGAAACGACCGAGTCCCCGCGGAATCGAGGCGAGTGTCTCCTCCCGCAGATCGTCGAGGTCGTCGGCGATCACCATCTGTTCCTTGGACACGAAGTACCGGAAGAAGGTGGTGTGCGAGACCCCGGCCTCACGGGCGATCTGTTCGACTGTCGTGTGCGCATATCCCTGATCCGCGAACAGGCGGAGCGCCGCGTCACGGATCGCGGCCCGGGTGCGTTGCTTGCGTTGACCGCGCAGGCCCAGCGGGCGACCCGGGGACTTCCCCGGATCGCCCGACCGGCACCGGTCCGACATGGTGGTCATGACCTGATTCTCTATCAGCTCGTCACGGTTGCTTCCGCCGAGGCATCCTGCTCATCGGTGGACCCGTCGGACTCCGCGGCCGCCGACGGCACGCCACGGTTGCGGACCGCACCACCCTCGATGTCGAAGTCGAGGACCAGCTTGTCGAGCCACTTCGGGAGACCCCAAGCACGATCACCGAGCAGTGCGATCACCGCCGGGACCACCGTCATCCGGATGATGAAGGCGTCGAAGAACACCGCGATCGCCATGGCGAAGCCGAGCATCTTGGACGTGGTGTCCGGCGCGAGCATGAACGCGGCGAACACGCTGATCATGATGATCGCGGCCGAGGTCACCACGCGGGCGCCGTGCCGGTATCCGGCGATGATCGCATCCTTCGCCGACATGCCGTGGATGTACTCCTCGCGCATGCGGGTCACCAGGAACACCTGGTAGTCCATCGCGAGGCCGAACACCACACCGATCAGGAAGATCGGGAGGAACGACAGGATCGGCTTGGTGTGGTCGATCAGACCCAGCCAGCCCTCCTGGAAGATCGCGACGGTCACGCCGAAGGTCGCGAGCACCGAGAACAGGAAGCCGACGGTGCCGATCAGCGGAACCCAGATCGACCGGAACACCCCGATCATGATCAGGAAGGCAAGACCGACGACCACCAGCAGGTACGGGATCAGCGCCTTGTCGAGCCGGTCGGAGAGATCCGACATGATCGCGGTCTGACCGCCGACGTGCAGTTCCGCTCCGGCCTTCTCGGCGGTCGGGGCGTAGTCGCGGATGTTCTCCATGAGGGCATGGGTCGACTCCGACGCCGGTCCGCCGTTCGGGGTGACCATGATCAACGCGGTGTTCGCGTCGACGTTCGGGTTCTGCTGCGACGGTCCGTTGCCCATCCACGTCATGGTGGACGCATTGGCCACATCGGGCAGGGTCTTGATATGGGCGACCGCGGCATCCGCGGCGGTGGCGACCTGGCCGTCGCCGTCGTGCAGCACCACCAGCAGCGGCCCGTTGACACCCTCACCGAAGCCACGCTGCAGCAGGCTCTGGGCCGCGACCTCGTCGTCACTGGTCAGTTCCATGCCGAGCTCGAGCTTGGACATCGGGATCGCCGCGAGGATCAGCACCACGAGTCCGGCGATGATGAACGGGATCGGGCGACGGGTGACGGTCTGGCCGAACTTGACACCCAGGGTGTCCTCGGTGGCCGACTCCTCGGCGTGCTTGATCCACGGGATCTTCGGCGCGAAGGTGAACCGGCCGGTGGCCCCGAGCAGAGCCGGGATCAGGGTGAGGGCAGAGAGTACGGCGACCGCCACGGCAACCGCGGCACCGGCGCCCATCTGGGTGATCAGCGGGATGCCGACCACCATGAGCGCAACCACCGCGATGATCACGGTCAGGCCGGCGAACACCACCGCGGTACCCGCGGTTCCGACGGCACGGCCGGCGGCGTCGGCACGATCACCGCCTCGTCGGAGCTCGCTGCGGTAGCGGGACACGATGAACAGGGCGTAGTCGATCGAGACCGCGATGCCGAGCATCGTGACGATGCCGGTGGCGGTCTCGTTGACCGTGATGAACTCCGAACCGAGGTACAGCAGCAGCATCGTGAGCGCCACACCGACGATGCCGGTGATCAGCGGGATGAACGCGGCGACCAGCGCACCGAAGGCGACGATCATCACCACGAACGCGATCGCGAAGCCGATCAGCTCGGCGGTACCACCGGCCTCCATCACCTGCATCAGCGAACCGGTGGCCTCGACCTGCAGGCCGTTGCCGCGGTTCTTCTCCAGGATGTCCACGAGCTGCTTCTTCTCGTCGACGGTGAGGTCCATGATCTTGATGTTCTGGCGGACCTGGATCAGACCGACCTTGCCGCCGTCGCCGAGCACCGAGCCGGCGAGTGCGGGCTGGGCCTGCGCCACGGCCACCGGGTCGGCGATGGTCGCCGCATCGGTGAGGTCGGGCAGGGTCTTGAGGTCGGCGACCAGGGCGTTGATCTGGTCGGTGTGGTTGGCGAGGCCGTCGTCGGCGGCGACGAGCACACTGGTCGACGCATGCTCCTGCTGCGCCATGACCTGCGGGAAGTACTCCTGCACCTGACTGGTCGCGGTACCGGAGTCGGTGCCGGGCAGGTCGAAGTCCTTGGCCAGGGTCGGTTTGAGACCGGCGACCGCCGAGCCGACCCCGATCAGGACGACCAGCCAGGCAGCGATCACCCACCACTTGTGTTTGAAGGAGAACCGGCCGAGCCGGAAGAGCACTGAAGCCATTAGGGGGTTCCTCTGTCGACTGGACGTGAGATGTCAGCAAAAGTGTGCATGACTAACACTTGGAAAGTTCTACTCCACTTCTCGCCGTTCGGCCACCATCGTCCGCCGTCTGTGAGCAAGGGCACGCCCGGAATGGGCTAGAACATTCGTTCGACAGTCGCTACTCTGGCCGTATGACGTCCGTCGGCATGCAGGGTTCGATCTTCGATCCCGACGACACCGAACCGCAGATCGGGCAGCTCGCAGGCATGGTGACGCGCCGCGAACTCACCGACGGCGCCTGGGTGGATCTCCGACCGGGCTGGATCACCGGCGCCGACGCCCTGTTCGACTCGTTGCGGGAGAACGCGGCCTGGCGGGCCGAGCGTCGCCGGATGTACGACCGCGTCGTCGACGTGCCGCGGCTGCTCGCGCAGTACCCCGCCGGCGAGACGCTGCCCGATCCGCTGCTCGTCCATGCACGAGATGCCCTGAGCGCCCATTACCGCCCGGAACTACCCGAGGGGTTCGCGACCGCGGGGTTGTGCCTGTATCGGGACGGGTCGGATTCGGTTGCGTGGCACGGGGATCGGATCGGCCGCGGCGCGACCCACGACACCATGGTCGCCATCCTCTCGCTGGGGTCACCGCGTCCACTCGCATTGCGCCCCAACGGGGGTGGGCCGTCGATCCGGTTCCTGCTGTCGGCGGGCGACCTACTGGTGATGGGTGGCAGCTGTCAACGCACCTGGGAGCACGCGGTACCCAAGTGCACCGGCGTCGGCCCGCGGATCAGTGTGCAGTTCCGCCCGCCGGGTGTGTGGTGATCGGCTGCGCTACAGCGTGATCGAGGTACCGGTGAGATTCTCCGATGCGGTCCACAGACCGGCCCGGATCCGCTCGTCGCGCGCCCGTCCGCTGAACCCGGACTCCCCCGGCGCGCCGCGCATCCCGAAGAGCTTCGTCGGCCCGTAGAACGTGCCGTTCACCGCAGCCGGCGAGGTGGCCGCGAACAGGGTCGGCAAGGCGCCGTCGGCCGCGGACTGGGCGAACAGATTGCCGAGAACCATCACCTTGTCCATGATCGACTCGGTGTGGCCCTGCAGTCCGGTGGCGGCGTACCCGGGGTGTGCGATCAGCGACTTGCGGGTGTCACCGGCGGCGTCGAACCGTTCCGCGAGGATCTGCCCGAACATCAGATTGGCCATCTTCGAGTCGCCATAGGCCTGCCAGGCGCGGTACCGGCGACGCTCCCAGCCGAGATCGTCGAGGTCGATCCGACCCAGCTGATGCATGCCCGACGACAGCGTCACCACCCGGTCGGTGATCTTCGGCAACACCAGCGCGGTCAGCGCGAAGTGCCCGAGATGGTTGGTGCCCATCTGCATCTCGAACCCGTCGGCGGTGCGACCCAGCGGCACCGCCATCACACCGGCGTTGTTGATCAGGACGTCGGCGCCGGCGAGGTCGTCGGCGAAGGACCGCACCGAGGCCAGGTCGGCGAGGTCGAGGGCGGCCACCTCGGCCCGCTCACCGAGTTCACGGGCCACGGCGTCGGCCTTGGCGGTGTTGCGGCAGGCCAGGATCACCCGGGCACCGGCATCGATCAACGCCCGGGCGGTCTCGGCCCCGAGACCGCTGTTGGCGCCGGTGACCACGAAGGTCCGTCCCGACTGATCCGGGATGTCTCCGGTCGTCCATCCGCTCATGCGTTCCCCCTGTGGTCGTCACCCCGGCGCACCGGAGTGGGTTGGTCGATATCAGTCCGAGTTCAGTACACCGGCGGCGCCGAGCCAGCGCGCCGGGCGCAACAGTCCGGTGAGCATCTCGCCCACCGACGTCGGTCCGTGCGGCATGAGTGCCACGGGTGCGTGGATCGCGGTCGGCTCGGTGCGGCCGCGCATCACGCGCTTGCCCAGCAGCGCCCACTCATCGGCCTCCTCCGCCGCGTCGGCGATCGCGGCGCCGCTGGCGAGCACCGGAACCCGGCTGGTCTTGGCCATCTCCGACAGCCGCGCGCACTCGTTGACCGGGTCGCCGATCACGGTGTACTCATAGCGCCGCTCGGCTCCGATATTGCCGGCGAACGCCACCCCGAACGACACCCCGATACCCCAGTGGACGTCGAGGGCGTCGGTGAGCGCACGGGCGAGTTCACGTGCCGCGGCGAGTGCCGCACCGGCCGGATTGTCGATCTTGACCGGCGCGCCGAAGACCGCCAATGCGGCGTCACCCTCGAACTTGTTGACGAATCCGGCATGCTGGTCGACGACTTGGGCGACGATCTCGAAGAACTCGTTGAGCAGGGCCGCGGTGTCCTCGGGGCGACGCTCCTGCGCGATCGTCGTCGAGCCGATGATGTCGACGAGCAGTACCCCCACCTCGGTGTTGGTGCCGTGCAGACCCATCCCCTTCTCGATCGCCAGCTCGGCGACGGTGTCCCCGACGTGACGGGCGAACAGTTCGCGCATGCGTTCCCGCTCGTCGAGGCCGGCGACCATCTCGTTGAAGCCGTGCTGCAACACTCCGATCTCGGAGGAGTCGTACACGTCGACATGGGTCTCGAAGTCGCCTGCACGGACCTTCTCCACGGCGGTCCGCAGCTCGGTGAGCGGGTCACTGAGCGACTGCCCCACCAGCACCACCACCCGGGCACCGGAGGCGAGCCCGACGACCGCGAGCACCAACGCCGCCCAGTCGACCGAACCGGTGACCGGGGGTAGCAGCTCGAGATGACGTCCGGCATTGAGGATGACCAGACCGATCATCGGCACCGCCGAGCTGACCGCCCACACCGCCAGCATGCGGCCACGCACACTGTGCACGATGGTCGAAGCGGGATCGTCGGCGAGGGCGACCATCATCAGCGGCCGCGACGCCCGCTCGGCGAACAGATAGGTCAGGCAGGCGCACGACATCCCCGCGAGGGTGAATGCGACGGTGACACCCAACAGGGTGCTGATGGTGAGATCGCGGACCGACAGGATCACGTAGCTGAGCACCGCAGCCGCCCAGGCGATCATCGTCCCGACCACCTGAAGGCCCGGAATGCGTTGTACGGCGACACGTCTGGCGTGATCGGCAGGAGACCCGAGCTCGAACCAACGGACCTGCGGCCAGTGCATCACCACACCGAGTACCACGTTGACGACGATGCAGACGATCACGGCCGTGACGATGTCGGGGAAGTTCGGTGCGCCGATTGTCCCCTCGACGGTGAGCTGCCCTCCGTTGTACGAGAGCTGCACCAGCAGAAAGGTCTCGAGACCGATCAGGGCATTACTGATCACGATGGAGGCGACGGCCACGGCCATCGCACGCCGCGCGAGCCGGCCACGGTCGGCGGCGCCGAGCCCCGCCCACTCTCGCGCACCCGGCTCGCCGTCGACACCCCACACCCGGGCGGCGTAGCGTCGTCGAGCCCGGGTCCAGCCGATTCGACCAGCCGACGCCGGAGCCACACCGGTCTTGCGAGCTGGACTCATGCGTCTTCCCTGCCGTCGATATCACTCCAAAGCGTACCGAATGAGCAGGGTCACACCAGGGTCGATATCCCCGTGACCGTACACCGCGCGATCACGGACGAAGCGCGCTGAACTCCTCGGTCGCCGGGGCGTCGTCGGACCGGTCGTCCGGGCCCTCGTCGGCCCCGGTCGCCGCGTCGTTCGACGTCGCGTCACCACGTCGCAGAACACGGCCGACGACGAGCATCAGGACCAGGACCAGAAAGGCCGAGCCGCCACCGACGAGCAGTGAGGTCGCCGTGCGGTCGGAGTTGTCGACCGCCACGACAGGCGCCGCGAGGACTCCCTGCTCCCCGGCCGGGGTGAGGTTGTCGGCGGCCGACTCGAGGTTGTTGGAGATCGAGTTGAGCACAGTGGTGAGCTGGCCGACACCCTTGCTGACCGAGTTCGCGGCCGCGACGGTGTCACCGCGGGCCGACGCGAGCTGCCCGAGCCCGGTGTTCAACTGTCGGGCGGCTTGCTGTGCCTGCGTCACGCCCTCGTCGAGGTGACCGCTCGCCTCGTCGACGGCATCGCCGAGGGTCTTCATCTCCTTCTTGAGGTCGTCGAGGTTTCCGAGCTGGTTCGCGATCTCCCGCGACGACGACTGCAGGGCGGTCAGGTTGGTGAGCAGATCGGCGCTGCCGGGGACCGTGTTCTTCTGCAGGAAGGTGATGACGGGGCTGACCAGCGAATCGAGTTGCCCCGCCGTCGAGGCCAGCGACTGCAGGTCGCCGATGCCATTCGACATCGCGACCGTCATGCTGCGCACGTCGCCGCCGGCGCCCGCGGTCCCGGGTGCGGAATCGAACGCCGACACGATCTGGCCGGACGCGGTGTGGGCGGTGTCGACGGCGTCGAAGATGCTGCCGGCGCCCTCCGAGATGCTCTTGATACTGCCGGTGGCGCTGCCGAGGGCCGACGTCATCAGCCCGAACATCATCGTGGCCGACGCCACGGACTCCCGTGCCGACTCGATCTGATCGGCCGAGGGATCCGCTGCAGAAGAGTGCTTGTCGGGGCTCACCGCGAGGAACGTGGCGCTACCGGCGATGATGCCGACGAGGACCACGGTGAGGAACAACGGCACGCCGCCGAACAGCTTCCGCATCACGGGACCGAGTGCCCGCGTGCGGCGGGACGGTTCGTTCTCGAGTCGGGGACTGTTCGGGGACATCGAGTTCCTTCCCGGCGATGACATGACTGCGGCCGGGCATCATCGACCCGGCCGGCGTCACCGTACCGGCAGCACCTGAGAACTTCTGGCTTCGTGGTGCCCCCACCAGGGCTCGAACCTGGGACCTGCGGATTAAAAGTCCGTAGCTCTACCAACTGAGCTATAGGGGCAGGTAAGCCCCGCCGGAGCGGAGCCGAACAGAGTTTACCCCGCCCGACGGCGCAGTCACGCAACCCCCACCCCGGGTATGTCGAATTGACCGAGATACCCCACTGACCTGCTGATTTGTGTTTTTGTCGCGCAGTGTCCTAATCTGATTCAGCTCCCAACGGAGCGCCTCCGACCGGAGAACCGGCCCCCTTCGTCTAGCGGCCTAGGACGCCGCCCTTTCAAGGCGGTAGCGCGGGTTCGAATCCCGTAGGGGGTACGCCTGAGCTCTCACGAGTTCGGACACAAATGAATATGGCCCTGTGGCGCAGTTGGTTAGCGCGCCGCCCTGTCACGGCGGAGGTCGCGGGTTCGAGTCCCGTCAGGGTCGCCAAGGTTTCGGTTCATGACCGGCACCGTTCGGCCAGGTAGCTCAGTTGGTACGAGCGTCCGCCTGAAAAGCGGAAGGTCGCCGGTTCGATCCCGGCTCTGGCCACCAAGAGACAACCCACCGGAAACGGTGGGTTTTTTCGTGTTCGGGCCCGATCCGAGAGTCACCGGCGGAGCCGACCGTCCTCAGAAGGGTGGGGCGGGTGAGTCCGCGTGGCCGGCGGGTGTCTGGTTGCGGGCACGGTTGCGTTGGCGTTCGAGTCGTCGGCGTCGGAGTTTGCGGGCCAGTCGATGTGTGTGGGACAGGTTCGGGTCCTGGTCCAGCACTCGCTCCCCGTCGGGTTTCAGATGTGTCCCCGGTGGGGCTGGTGGTGGGTCGTCGAACCGGTATCTCCTCAGGCCGGGGAAGAAATCTTCCATGGTCTCCGCGGGTCCGGGCAGGATCAGCCCTTCGGGGGTGGTGTAGTCGATGACCAGCCGGCCGGTGTGGGGGTCACGGTATTGATCATCGATCCACCCGGAATGGGTTTTGTGGAGATGATCGAACCGGCATTTCGGATTCAGCCCGATCGGGGTGGTCTGCCCACCCGCCGCCGGGTTGTGGTGATCGTATTCGGTGACGTGGTCGAGATCGGCATCGAATGAGCTTCGGGTGCACGCCACATCGGCACACGTGCCATAGGACAGACGCACGAATGTGTCGAGGGCTGCTGAGGGCCGATACGGATCGGAGGGCAGGGTCGGCGGCAACACCACATCCTCGGGCCGAACACCTGAGGGGACCAGTCGTGTGAACCGGGCATTCGGGTGGGAGGCGAGGTCCCGCACGAACTCCGGGGCGATGACACCTTTGCCGAACAGATACCCGGGTGCGGCACCGGCCGGCAGGTCCGAGGAACCGGTCGACGCCACAGTCGGTGGAACATCGGGTGTGACAATCGGATTCGCGGCCGTGTCGATGCCGGTCGGTCCCGCCTCGACTGCCGCGTCACGCTCGCGGCGTGCCGACTGATGGGTGTCATCAGGTGTGGGAGTGTCGTCGGGCTGCTCGGTGGCACCGGTCGCAGTGACGTCGAGATCGAGCTGCCGTTCAGAACTGTTGTCGCTGTGACCTTCCGGCTCAGGTTCGGGTCGGGGTCGGCCGGTGACGGTGTCGAGGTCGGCGACGGTGGCTTCGTTGGCCATCAGGTGGATGACGTACTGCACGTGTGGGATCGTCCCGGCTTCGGGGATCTCGGCGGGGCAGTCCTCCCGACCGCAGTCACACTCGAACTGGGTGCCCGACAGGAGTGCGAACATGGCATCGGATTTCCGGTTCTGCGAGGATCTCCCATCATGTGGGCACACGGTGTTCGCGAGGGTGTTGATCACGAGGCCGCATAGTTCGACGCGGTCGGCGGCCATGGTGCCGGCGATCTCCCCGGTCCCGTCATTGCTGAACGAGGTCCACACGCCACGTTTGTCCAGGCATCGTTCGCGGGCTTCACGGACGGCGTCACGGTCGTGGCGGAACACGACTCGGTCGGTCATGTCGGTGATGGTTTTCTTCGACCACAGTCGTCGGCGTCGGCGGATCAGCTCGGCGATCTCGGCGTCGACTTTGGGTGCTGATTCGCGACCGTGTACCAGCGCGGTCCGTGACACCACCACCTTCATCAACTCGGGGGTGATCCAGCCGTCCCGCAATACTTCCGCGACGTGAGGCAGGTGGTGGAGAACGGCGATGGATTCGTCCATGAGGAGTTCGGCGGCGCGTTGGGTGATGCCACGCACACGGGAGATCTTCTTGGCCAGATCGACGAACCCGGATGGTGCCCCGGCCACACCACGGTCGGCGTCGACGTGGCGGCCGATGAGTTCGATCACCGACCGGTAGGTCGTCCAGGCGAGGAACGATCGTCCTCGATCGATCTCGCGTAACCCGATCAACAAGTCGTTGGTGGAGGATTGTTCGGGTGTTTTCGGGTCGACCCCACCCAATAGATCGGCATTGTCAAATGGCAATTGCGGCCAGGTGGAATCGGTGAACGACAGTGATGTCGTGGGTGTGGTCGTCATCTGATCACCTCCCCCCGGAGTGCCTGTGACCTGCAGTAGAGAACTGTTGTTCGATTACAGGCCACGGTACACGAGCCCACCGACAAAACTCCGTCGTCACCGAATTTCCCCGACCCCTGTGGACAATTCCGGCAACGCGGCAATACTTCAGTCATGCCCGCGAGCCGTACCCCCGCCGTCACCCGCACCGTCAACGGGACATCGGCGGTCGAATGGTTCCTGATCTTCGCCGTCGCCACGATCCTGGTCACGCGCGGATATCTGGCGGCCACCGGCTATCCACAGGTCGGCGGCGGCACCCTGCACATCGCACACGCACTCTGGGGCGGTGCACTGATGATGCTGGCCCTGGTGGCCGGCTGGATGTTCCTCGGACCGACGGCCCGAGCCGTGACGATCTTGTTGGGCGGCATCGGATTCGGACTGTTCCTGGATGAGGTGGGCAAGTTCGTCACCAAGGACAACGACTATTTCTACGGCCCGGCTGCGGAGATCATGTACGTTCTCGTCCTACTGATCCTGGTGATCGGCAGAGCGGTTCGCGATCTCCGGAAGCCCTCGGCCGCAGAGGCATTGGCCAATGCCGCGGCCATCGCCGCCGACGGGCTCACGCATGGCCTCACCCCGCGCAGACGGACCCAGGCCATCCGATTACTCACGTACACAGACGAATACGACGTCGCCCCCGAGACCGTCGCGCACATCCGGGCACTGGTCGACGCCGCACCCGACACCCCCGACCGTCTGTTGCAGCTCCGTGAGCGATGCATCCGGGCGATCCCCGGCGTGTGCCGCAGCCCCAAACTGCTCACCCTCAGCGGCTGGCTGCTGGTGGCCGGATCGGCGGTCGCAGTGATCGTCGGCATCCTGCAGTGGACGCTCGACCCCGAGCGTCTCGCCGAGCTGAACATCACCCTGGAACTCGGCACCGACGACACCACCGGATGGATCCTGTTCCTCAGCGGCGCGCTGACCCTTCCGCTGGCACTGCCGGCCATGATCGCACGCAACCGCACCACCGCGGTGTGGCCGCTGCGGTCACTGCGGATCGGGGCGATCGTCTACACCTTCACCAACGCACTCGTCGACTTCGCGACCGACGGCTTCGGGGCGATCATCGGCCTGACGATTGGCGCGATCACCCTCGCGGTGATCTCGTACCACCTGGTGGAGCGCGAGACCGCCAACGCGACCCCAGATGCCGCCGAAGCCCCGGTTCCATCCCTCTGACCAGGCGATTTACGTTTTGGGCCGGATGTGTCCTACGCTAGTGCAGCTCCCATGCGGATAGCTTCCGCGTGTGAGACCAGGCCCCCTTCGTCTAGCGGCCTAGGACGCCGCCCTCTCAAGGCGGTAACGCGGGTTCAAATCCCGTAGGGGGTACGCCTGAACTCTCACGAGTTCGGACAACAGAATATGGCCCTGTGGCGCAGTTGGTTAGCGCGCCGCCCTGTCACGGCGGAGGTCGCGGGTTCGAGTCCCGTCAGGGTCGCCATCTCGGCGTCGGTCCGGTGCGCGTCAGCGCATCGGACCGATGTCGTCCGGCCAGGTAGCTCAGTTGGTACGAGCGTCCGCCTGAAAAGCGGAAGGTCGCCGGTTCGATCCCGGCCCTGGCCACCTCCTCCTCGACCACTCACCGGAACCGCTCACGCAATTCGGGATGGTCCTGCCACCACAGCGTCGGAGCCGGCGCGTCGTCATCCTGCACCGACTCCTCTTCCCGGGCGTCGGCCAGCTCTTCCACCTGGCGTTCCTCCGACCGGAACCGCGAGAACACGACGAGCAGGAACGGTAGCCCGATCACATCGCCCAGAATCCACAGGATGCCCGCCCCGACGGTCTGGTCCGTACGGATCGACGGCCCCCACGTGCGGTGGAGGGCCTCGTAATACGACGCGGCGACGATCGACCCCTGCCACAGCACGACGCCGAGCACGCCGTCGCCGATGGTCTCCGCGAGCGAGAGCAGCAGCGTCAGCCATTGCGGGTACCGACGCGGCACCGGATCGAGCTGGAGGCGGGCATAGAAGTAACCGAGCCCACAGAGCACGAGCAGCAGTCGCGTCAGGGTGTCGAGCACATCGGACCGCAGCATCGCCGGATACCAGCCCGTGAGGTAGATCAGCCACGGCGTCACGATCACCCCCGCCGAGGTCACCACCGGTGACGCCAGTACCCGCGCGGTCCGGGTGTCGAGCGCCGCGTCCACCCGCGACTGCCCGCGTGAACCCAGGGCCGCGCGCACCACCGTCACCGGCATGGACAGGGCCAGACAGAACGGCACCACGAGCAGCACCAGGACCACCTGCAGGGCCCGCACCCAGAACAGGGTGTCGGCGTAGACGCCGATGAAGCTGCAGGCCGACACCAGCCACACCACCCCACCGGCGAGACCGGGCACCGCCCGCGTACGAGGAAGCCCCGAACGTCGCAGACAGACCAGATAGGCCCCGACGGCGAGGACGACCACCGGAACCGTCACCACATCGACCCGCCAGGAGGTCAGCACCGCATCGAGGTCGAGCGGCGGAGTCGAACTCATCCCTCGAGTATGCACTTCTCGGAACATGGTGGTCTGCAACTGATTTCGCCGATAGAGGATATCCGCGACATATCGCGCAGACCCCACCTGGCCGCGGTGACCACCCACGTGTCGGAGCGCCATGGTGAACTGGAGGACATGGTCCGCCTCGAGCGCAGCGTCGCCACCGAACGCCTCACCACCTTCGACCGCCGCGCGGTATCGACGAGCGGCACCGCCGCGGCTGTCACCCTCGTGATCGTCGAGCAGGACGAACAACAGGGCATCTGGCTGATGCGCCGGCCGATGGGTATGCGGCGCCATGCGGCACAGTTCGCCCTGCCCGGCGGGCGCCTCGATCCCGGGGAGGACCAGATCGACGCCGCCCTGCGCGAACTACACGAGGAGATGGGCATCCTGCTCGACGCAGACACCGTGCTGGGCCGCCTCGACGACTACGCCACCCGGTCGGGCTACGTGATCACCCCGGTCGTGTGCTGGGCCGGACGGGCACCCGAACCCACGCCCAATCCCGACGAGGTGTCGGAGTGGTACTTCATCCCCTTCGAGGATCTGCTGGCCGAACCTCGGTTCATCTCGATCCCCGAGTCACCGCGGCCGGTGATCCAGATGCCGATCCCCGGCGTACGTCGCGATCCGGCCGACACCTCGCCGAGCGGGCGCACCTCCCTGGTCCATGCCCCGACCGGTGCCATTCTCTACCAGTTCGCCGAGGTCGTCCTGCAGGGCCGGGACACCCGCGTCGACGGTTTCGAGCAGCCGGTTTTCGCCTGGTCATGAAAACTACCGAGAAAATACTTCCACATCGGGAATGAAATCGGACCGCAGTCCGCTTATAGTGGTGATGGGTCGAGGAGCGGCCCACCAGACCTCAGCAGAAAATCGCAGAGCGTAGGAGCACCCCAATGAGCACCACCACCGTCACCGCACCGATCGCCGCCGGCACCTGGACCATCGACCCGGTCCACTCGGCCGTCGCATTCTCCGTTAAGCACCTGATGGTCAGCAAGGTCCGCGGCAAGTTCGACACCTTCAGCGGCGTCATCACCGTCGCCGAGGACGGCACCCCGTCGGTGCAGGCCGAGATCGACGTCCGCTCGCTCACCACCGGCAACGACCAGCGCGATGCCCACATCCGTTCGGCAGACTTCTTCGACGCCGACCAGTTCCCGACCGCCACCTTCGTCTCCACCTCGGTGGCCGCGAAGGGTGACGACTACGTCCTCACCGGCGACTTCACCCTGCACGGCGTGACCAAGTCGGTGGATCTGAAGCTCGAGTTCAACGGCGTCAACCCGGGTATGGGCAACGGCCCGGTCGCGGGCTTCGAGGCCGGCACCGTGCTCAGCCGCAAGGACTTCGGCATCGACATCGAGATGCCGCTCGAGGGCGGTGGCGTCGTGGTGGGCGACAAGATCACCATCACCCTCGAGATCGAGGCCGGCCAGGGCGCCTGATCAGGCCCCTCATGCCGGTGGTCGGACCACGACGAGTGAGCCGACCACACACGGGATCGGTACCGCATAACCCCGCGCGGTACCGGTCCCGTTTCTCGTCCCGGCCGGCCGCGTAGCACATCGCACCCAGGCGCCCGGTCCACTCAGGCGCTCAGCTCGTCCCCCAGCTTCATCGCACGGAGCATCGCCAGCATCTCCGCCCGGCTCTGCGCGCCGATGCGCTGACGGATCCGGGCCACATGATGCTCGACGGTCTTCGCGGAGATGAACAGCCGCTCGCCGATCCCCTTGTAGGTGATCCCCGACAGCAACAGCGCCGCCACCTCACGCTCCCGTTCGCTGAGGACGGCCACCGACGACCTCCGCTCGGCTTCGGTGGCGTCTTCGGCGATCGGTTGTCGATAGGTGCGCAGCGAGCGCGCCACCTGCAACATCGCGGCTCCCACCCGCGGATCGTCGGCGCTCAATGCGGCCTGTCCGGCCAGCCGTGCCCCGTCCCACGTGTACCCGTACTCGTCGAGGGTCCGCGCGGCCTCCTCCACCTGATCCGGGTCGACGTCCCCACCGAGGACGTTGACCCACACCCGGCCCGCCCGGGCCAACACCGCGGCCTGCGGATCGGCCCGGCCCGACTCGGCCAGCGCGCGTGCGTGGGGAACCAGATCGGTGGGAGACCGACCGGCGATCGCCGCGTGCACGCCGTACCAGTGCACCGCCGCCGACCACTGCGGCGCGTCGCCGATCCCGGTGAGCACCGCGGTGATCCGCTCGACGGTGGGCAACATCTCGTCGAGCTTCCCCAGCTGAGCTGCGGCGACCCACAACTCGCCGACGAACAACAATCCGAACAGGTCCGCGGTGTACTCGCCGAGCGGATCGACCGCCGCATCCCACGCCGCCCGCAGTGTCCCGGCGTCGCCCGTGCGGCGCGCCACCGCGACCCGCAGTGCTGCGACGCCGAGAACGTCGCGCTGTCCCATGTGTGCATGGCCGGAGCCCTCCTGCGCCATGGCTTCGACCTCCCGCGCCGCCACGGCGACGTCTCCCTCGAAGAGGGTCACCCACGCGAGCAGGATCCGACGGCGCAATCGGTGCATCGGCGGCAGCGCATCGGCAGGCGTCCGCGACAACACCGTCCGCGCCCTCGACGCCTGGCCACGGTGCAGGGCGAGGATCGCTGCGGTGGCCGCGGCGGTATCGGCACACAGCCGCGTCGACGAGCAATCCCGCTCCAGCGCGGCCGCACAGATCAGCGTGTGGAGTGCGGCGGCATCGGTCCGGGCGAAGGACTCGGCGAGCCCCCGCGCGGTCATCGCCTCGACCTGTGCGGCCAGCCTGGGCGTGACGGCCTGGTCGTCGGCGCCGTCGCCGAGCCCGCGGACGCGCCGCGCGTCACCCGAGGTGGCGTCGACGATGGCCCAGGTCAAAGACCATCCGGCCGGCGAGGCCGGTCCGTGTCCGTCGACGGACTCGGCAAGCCACGCGTACAGACGTGCCGCACGCGGTGCATCACCACGCACGATGGCGATCACCGACGCCACCTCCACCGACCGCACGCTCTGCGCGCGATCGATCCGCCCCCAGAGCGCATCGATGGTCTCGGTGGCGGTCCGCAGGTCGCCGGCCAGAACCTGCAGTCGCACTCCCTCGAGCCGGCTGTCCACCGACCGGTCCACGCCGTCGGAGGAGAGTTGCACCGCCAACCGGTCCGACACACCGCCGGCACCGGCCAGCAGATCACGCAGGGCCACCTCGATGTCACGGACGCGGGTCCGCCCCAGTACCGCGATCGCCTGTCGATGGACCTCGGCCGCGAAAGCGTCCGGGCCCCCGACGAATCCGGAGCATCGGACGGCATCCAGCAGTTCCGCGGCACGTTCGGCGTCGACGCCCAGGGTGGCGCAGACCTCGGTCGCCCCGATGGGTACGTCGAGTGTCGCCAGCGCGAGCACCGCGACCTCGACCGGATCCATCTCGTACAGCCGCTCACGGATCTCGCCGCTCGTCACCGCCCCGAGCGCCTGCACGTCGACGCCGGCCCGCAGGGCGGCAACCGCGGCCGCCACCAGACACTGCCGGCCCGCGGTCCGCGTGTGCACCGTCGCGGCCACCCGACGGTCGGTGATCCCGACTTCCGCCGACAGCTCCGCCTCGATCTCCGCAGGTGTCAGAGGCGCCAACCGAATCGGTGGATACTCCCGGGTCAGGGCCGCCAGCACGGGCCGCAACGCGGCACGGTGCCGGGTGGGGCGAGCGGCCGCCACGACGACATGCGCGCCCCCGTCGACGATGCCCGCGACGGCGTCGAGTTCCCGTTCGGCGAGCAGGTCCAGATCGTCGACGACGAGGGCATCACAATCCACGAGGGGCACGCCGGTGTGTGTCGCGACGCGCAGGCCCGCGTTGCGCAGAGCCTTCCGCACCTGCGACAACAACGAACTCTTGCCGGAGCCGGCGACGCCGAGAACCGCGACGGCCCGCGGCTGCCCCGAATCCTCCGACAGCACCGACAGCAGCTCGGCACCCTGCTCGGTCAACATGAGAATCCTTATCCGGCACCGGGATTCGGTGCCGCTGTGGGTGCTCCACCGTTGCCCGCGCCGCCGCCGGTGGGGATGGGCTCGGTGATGACCGGAGGCGGCTCCGACGTCACGCTCACGCTCGGTTCGGTCTCCGACGGCTCGGTGGTGTGGGTGGTGGCGGTCTCGGTCGGGACCTGCTGGTTGCCGACCTGCGGTTCCTGTCCCACCTCGGGGGCGGTGGCCGCAGGCGTGGTCTCGGTGGTCGTCGTGCTCGCCTCGGTACTCGTGGTGACCTTCGCCGGAGGTGCGGAACCGCCCCCGTCATCGTGGGTCACCGCCCAGACCGTCCCGGCGGACAAGGCCAGGACGACCGCCGTGCCGGCGACGATGAGTGCGCGCCGCCGATGTCCGCCGCCCCTGTCGGGTTCACCCTCGTCGTCGCCGCCGCTGTCGTGGTGGTCGGTGAAGCTGAGCACCGGACGACGTGGCCCGCTGTCGGGGGGAGGCCCACCGCCGCTGCGCGGCCCGTCCCCGGCGGGCGACTGCACCGACATCATCCCGCTGCGCGCATCGGTGGGTATGGGAGCTCCCCCCGGCGGGGTCGGCGTCGGTGGGCGGCCCATACCCGACGCCGGCATCACGCCACTGCGCGGCTGCACCGGCATCACGCCACTGCGCGGCTGCACCGGGATCGCACCGCTGCGCGGCTGCAGCGGAACAGGCGACGCGGGCTGTGCGGCCCGGGCCCCGGCCGCACCGGCGAGACCCGCGGCCGCCACGCCCGCCGCACCGGCCGTCCCCCGCCCCGACGCGGTGTCGGGGACACCACGCACCGGGATGTCCGTCGACCCCCGGGGGGCGGGCATCGCCGGCGCCGACCGCCCCGCGATCCGCGCGGCCCCGCGGGCCACGGTCGACGCCGGATCACGCTCGGTGAGCACCGGCACATGGAACTCACCGGACAGTTGCTGCGTGAGCAGCCCGATCGACGCGCCACCACCGATGGCCGCGATCGCGGTGAGGTCCGTCGTCGCCCGCCCCGCCCGATCGACCGCTTCGCGGATGGCCGGTCCCAGCCGGGACAACGGGTCGGCCAGGAGGTCCTCGAACTCGGTTCGGGTGATCCGGACGTCGCCGCGGTACACCGGCAGGTCGACGTCGACCATCGTCACGGTGGCGCGCGAGAGCTCCTCCTTGGCCGCCCGGCACCGCCTGCGCAGGGCGGTCAACGCAGCGGTGAGATTGGCGTCCGGATTGGCCAGGACGGCCGGGTCGTCGACCACCTCCGACAGCACGAACCGCATCACCGCGTGGTCGAGATCGTCCCCACTCGGCTCGTCGACCCGCACGATGTCGCCGAGCACCGTGCCGGCAGCCGGGTCGGTGACCGCGACCGACGTGCCCGACGCCCCGGAGTCGACCACGGCGACCAGTCCGGTGTGCGGCATGTCGGCGAGGGTGCCCAGCTGTGCGAGCGCACAGGTGAGGTCCGACTCCAGATGCACGTCCGCCCGGACCCCCGCCTCGGGCAACGCACCCCGCAGGGCGTCGACGGCCTGCGGGTTCCAGTGCGCCGGATATCCGACGACGACCGGCGGCGACTGTGCGAAGTGCGGCGCGACGGCCCGCATCACGCTCGCCACCGCGGTCGCCGTGAGGACCTCGGGTCGGTGGGCGGAACCGTCGGGCGCGGTGAGCGGCACCGGGTCGCCGACCCGCTCGATGAATCCGGAGAGCGTCACGCCACCGCGAGTGGATCTCGAATTCTCTTCTGGTGTACCGACTTCGGGTTTCTGATTGGGTATCGAGGTGAGTACCGCCGAATGCCGGGTGATCACCTCGACCTGCGGTGGGAAGGTACACGCACGCAGGTTGCGTGTACCCAACGAGATCCCAAGGGCTGTCGCGACCATCGATCCGTCTCTTTTCGTGCTGAACCGCTCCGGGGCTCACACCCCGGATCGTGATGGCGGGTCGACGCTCCCGTAGAACCGGCCCGTGGCCGTTCCGACGCGATCGATGATCGGTCTCGCCGGGCGACCTGAATCGAGTGAAGGCGTCCCCGGCGCCGGATACGCGAGTAGTGGACTACTCGAATCCCTTGGGGGTTCCCCGCACATCCCCCACCGCGAACACTGCGGGTGCGGCGTTCGGCGGACCGGGGATCCCCTACGCATACCGAAAGCGTACTAGGCACAGGCCCCTAGTGGACAGCATCCGGGGTTCGGGCACATACCCGTGATCGGGGGTCGGCAGCCGGGCTACCCTCGGACTGAGACCGCCGTCCGGAGGAGTTCGGACGCCCACGCCCGGCCCGCGACGAGCCGGCCGCGACATCAGCGGAGAGGGGAGAGACCGTGCCCGCCAACGCCTTGCTGCAGTTCGTCACGGCGCTGGCGCACGACCCCGACGCGGCGGCGGCCTTTGCCGACGATCCGGAGCGGGCGCTCGCCGCCGCCGACCTCCACGGGGTGTCGGTCGCCGACATCGAGAGCCTGCTCCCGATGGCGAGCGGCAGCGCACCACCCCCCGGGACCGCCGAGCCGGCGCCCACCGACATCTGGTCGGGAAGCTCCGTGGCACATGCTTTCGACGCCCTCGACGACGTGTCGTTCCCGAACGCCCTGCACGACCCGAACTCCCTGCACGACCCGAACTCCCTGCACGACCCGGGCCCTCTGCACACCGACGCCGCGTACGGCCATGATCTCGACATCGCGCACCTTCCGACCGCCGACGGTCCCGACCTGTCCTTCGACAGTTCACCCGGCGTCGGCGCCGATCTGACCGGCCAGGTCGTCCCCGACACTCCCTCGTTCGATCAGCCCGGTTTCGACCACCCGGCATTCGATCAGCCCGGTTTCGATCACGTCGCCACCGGTCTCGACAGCCACGGTCTCGACGGCTCGGGTCTCGACGGCTCGGGTCTCGACGGTCCGCATGTCGACCCCGGCGCACCGGACGGCTCCGACCCCGACCAGCCGGGGACCGACATCTCCGGCCACGCGCACGGGCTCGACGCGGACTTCGGCGAGAACGATTCCGCCGGGTCACTTTTCGATTCGCTCCCAGACCTCTGATCCCACCGACCCAGGGAATGGGGGACCGATCGGCGCACGGCCGCCGATCCCCCACACCCCCCGGTGATCCCCGTATCGATTCCCCTAACCCGCACCCCGAGAACGGTGGTTCGACCCCGTTTGGCGGCGGCCCGTCGGCTCATAGCGTGAAGTCATGTCTCCACGAAGGGAGGCCGGAATCACAAGGAGATACCCATGAGTTCGATGATCACCGAGAACGCCTTGGTCGACTTCATCAAGAGTCTGTTCGACGACGAGAAGAAGGCCGCCGACTTCGCGGAGAATCCCGGAAAGTGCCTGAACGACGTCGGCCTCGGCGACGTCACGTCGCATGAGGTCAGCCAGGCGATCACCGTTGCAGCACAGAGTGTTCCGTCACCGTCGGGCGGAGGGATGGGCTGGACACCGAGCATTCCCGATCACGGGAGTCCGGCACAGATCCTGCAGCAGGTGACCAACAACTACTACCAGCAGATCAGCAACACCACGATCATCGGCGACAACAACACCGTCGAGACCACCCAGACCAGCGCCAACGGCGACGGATCGGTCGCGGTCGGCGGTGACGCCCACGGACCGATCGCCACCACCGGCGGCGTCGCCGGCAACGACAACGAGGTGGGCAACAAGACCGACGACCACACCATCGATGTGGACAAATCGGTACACGGCAACAACAGTGGCAACGCCCAGACCACCGACATCGCCGACAACAGCTCCAACGACAGCCACAACAAGGTGGGGGTGACCACTGCTCCCACCGGGCCCGGTGCACCACCCGTCGCGGTCACCACACCACCGATCCAGCCGACGGTCGGGATCGACCCGGCAGCCGCGGTGATGACCAGTGCCCAGCTGACCGGTGGGGAGTCGTTCGCACCGTTCGACGACGTCCCCACCATCCTGCCCGGCGAGCACGATATCCCGTTCATCGCCGACCCGGCACCGGATTCCGGTTCCGACACCGGTATTCCCGACGTCGCCGACCCCGGGCACGACACCCCAGGGGACCCGTTCGGCCTCCCGGGAAGCCCGGATCCGTTGACCCACGATCCCTTGGCGACCGACCCCGTCGACGGTGGGTTCGAGGTGGTACACCCCGACAACACCGGCATCTACCACGCCCCCGACCTCGGCACCGATCCCGCCGTCGACCACGGGCTGGGGGGCGACGTGGGCGCGGCCGGAGACCCCGGATACGGCTCCGATACCGGCGGCGCGGACGCGCCCGTCGGCGGTACGGATCTGGGCGGCGGCGACGTCGGCGGTGGAGATGTCGGCGGGGGCGATCTCGGAGGTGGCGGATTCTGATCTCGGACAACGGTATACACACAACTTCACACGGCCGACACGTCCGGTGGCCATCTCGACGAGATGGCGACCGGGCGCTGTCGCGCGTCATGGCCACCGGATGTGGGCCGGCATCCCGGACACGGGGCCGATCCCCGATCGACACCCCGGCCCGCCCCCACCATCCCCCGACGACCCCCACCCCAGAGGGGGGACCAACCCCGTTTCGACCGCACGGCCGGGCCCATAACGTTGGTCACATCGTTGAACACCACTCAGCGACTCCCCACACAACACCCTCACCGACAAGGACAGAACAATGACCAACCAATGGACCGGCGGACAGCAGACAGCCGGAATCGATTCCTCGACAACCACTTCGGCATCCGGTACCGGGTCGGTGGCGGTGGGCGGCGACGCCTCCGGACCGATCGCCACCACCGGTGGCGTGGCCGGTGACGGCAATTCGGTCGGCAACAGCTACGACGACCACAGCACCTGGGTCGACGAATCGGTGCACGGCAACAACAGCGGCAACACCCAGAACACCCACATCGAGGACAACAGCACCAACGACAGCCACAACCAGCTGAACGTCCACGCCGGCGGCGACGGCGGCGAGGGCGGCTGGGGCTTCGGCGGTGGCGGCGACGGTGGCGACGGTGGCGGCAACGTCGACCTCAGCGGAATCGATCTGGGGTACAGCCGCGGTGGCATCACCAGCGACAACAGCAACCACTACACCGAGACCCACGACTCACACGACATCAGCGACTCGTTCAACGACTCACACGACGACAACTCGACCCACGACTCACACGACGACAACTCGACGAACGACTCGTTCAACGACAACTCCCAGCACACCCACTCCGAGAGCGGCTTCGATCCGGGCGACCTGCTCGGTGGCGTGGCCGACGCGGCCGGCGGCATCGCCGGGGCGTACGGCGGTATCGCGGGGGATGTCGCCGGTGGCGTGGCCGATGCTGCGGGCGGGATCGCCGGTGCCGCGGGCGACGCGGTCGACGCGATCGGTGACGCACTCGGCGACCTCTTCTGAGCCGGCCACCGGTCTCCGGCGGCCACGCCCCACCCGGGCCCGGCCGCCGGAGACGGGCCCGTCACCCCCCACTGCCCCACCACCCCCATCCACTTCGACCACCGGGACCGACATGGACGCCAACACCGCGAAAGTCGTCAAGATCGTCGACCGCCTCACCGGCATGGCGGACACCGCCGGCCGCGAGGACCTCACCGCCCGTATGGCCGCCACCCGCGATCGGATCACCGATCCACGAGCTCGGGTGGTGGTGGTGGGTCAGCTCAAACAGGGCAAGAGCCACCTGATCAACTCACTACTCAACGTCCCGGTGTGCCGCGTCGGCGACGCCGAGACCACCTCCACCATCACCGTCATCGGCCACGGCGAGCAGCCCGCCGCCCGGCTGGTCGTGGCCGACACCGACGAGAACGGGAGCACCACCGGGACCGGCCGCGTGATCCCGCTGACCATGGACGACATCTCCCGCGACCTGTCACGGGCTCCGGAGGCGGGCGGCGCCAAGGTGCTGCGGGTCGAGGTCGACATCCCCAGCCCACTGCTCCAGCGTGGCCTGGTCCTGGTGGACACCCCGGGGTCGGGCGGGGTCGGTTCCCCGCACGCCGCGGCCACGCTCGGGCTGCTGAGCGCGTCCACCGCGATCATCGTCGCCTCCGATGTGAGCCAGGAGTACACGGCGCCGGAGATGGCCTTCATCCGGCAGGCCACCGAACTCTGCGAGAACGCCCTGCTGGTGGCCACCAAGACCGATCTCTACCCGATGTGGCGCGAGGTGGTCGCGGCCGATGTCGGCCATCTGCGCCGGATCGGGTCCACACTCGAACCGCATCCGGTGTCCTCGGTGTTGCGATCGCACGCAATCCGCCTCAACGACACCGATCTGAACGCCGAGTCCGGGTTCCCCGGCGTCCTCGACTTCCTCGGCGGCAAGGTGCTCACCGAGGCCGGTAACGCGATGCAGAAGTTCGTCAAGGGCGAGATCCGTTCCACCTGTGAACATCTCGCACTGAGTATGCGTCCCGAACTGACCGCACTCAAGGATCCCGGGGTGAAGGCCGGACTCGTCGCCGAGCTCGATCGCGCTCGCACCGAGGCCAAGGAGCTGACCGCGCGGACTGCCATGTGGCAGCAGGTGCTCTCGGACGGGATCGCCGATCTCTCCGCCGATTCCGACTACGACCTGCGCAACCGGACGCGCCGGCTGCTCAAGGACTACGAGGCGAGGATCGACGCGACCGACCCCGCCAAGATCTGGGGAGAGCTCGGCGAGAACCTGCAGAACGAAGTGGCCGAGGCGGTCGGCGACAACTTCATCTGGACCCACGAGCAGTCCCTGGAACTGGCCGAGCGCGTCGCCGAATCCTTCGCCGACACAGGCGATGTCGCAATTCCCCGACTCGACCTGGCGGCCGTCGGCCACGAGATCGCACCGGTCGACGGATTGTCCGATCTGGAGCAGGCCCCGTCCGGCATGGTGCACAAGCTCGTCACCGGTCTCCGCGGTTCCTACGGCGGCATGATGATGTTCGGCATGATGTCGACACTGGTCGGGATGACGATGATCAACCCGTTCTCGGTGGCCGCGGGCGTGATGCTCGGCCGCAAGTCCTACAAGGAGGACTCCGAGGCACGGCTCACCCGGCGGCGCGCCGAGGCCAAGGGCGCGATACGCCGCTTCGTCGACGACGTCCTGTTCGAGGTGGGCCGGGAATCGCGCTATCGGCTGCGCACCATCCAGCGGGTGCTGCGCGACCACTTCCGGGAGATCGCCGAGCAGACCACCCGGTCGCTCACCGAATCGATCAAGGCGATCGAGGAGGCCGCACGCACCCAGGTCTCCGAACGCGAGACCAGGGCCAAGGCGATCGAGGCCGACCTCGCATTCCTGGGACAGATCTCGACCTGGGCGGGCGGAGGCGATCGTGAGCACGTCTGACCGCCTGCGGATCTTGATGACCGCGGCCACCCAGACCTACCGGGAGACCTCCCGCGCGCCCGAGGACGCACTCGACCACATCGACCGCTGCGCCCGCCGATTGGGCGAGCCGCTGCGCATCGCGCTGGCGGGTGCGCTCAAGGCCGGGAAGTCGACGCTGCTCAACGCATTGATCGGAGAGGAGCTCGCGCCCACCGATGCCACCGAGTGCACCAAGATCGTCACCTGGTTTCATCATGGCCCCACCCCGACCGTCCGTGCGCACCACATGAACGGTCTCAGCGCGCCGGTGCCCATAGCCCGCGTCGACGGTCACCTCGACTTCGATCTCGACACCCTCGACGCCGCCGCCATAGACAGGCTCGAAGTCTCTTGGCCGACAACCGAACTGGCCCGCCGAACGATCATCGACACCCCCGGCACCGCCTCGCTCAACTCCGATGTGTCTGCTCGCACCATGCGCCTGCTGGCGCCCGAGGACGGTGTATCCGGCGCCGACGCGGTGGTCTATCTGATGCGTTCGACCACGGCGTCGGACGTGTCGATGCTCTCCGAGCTGAGCCGGCAGGTCGGCGGCAGCGGTGCGCCCCTGGGTGTGATCGGGGTGATCTCCCGGGCCGACGAGATCGGCGTCGGCCGGATCGACGCCATGCTCTCGGCGCGGGAGGTCGCCGCGAAATCGGCCGCCGACCTCTCCGCGTCGGGGTTGTGTCAGGCCGTGGTGCCGGTCGCGGGACTGCTCGCGCTCACCGCACGCACCATGCGTCAGCGGGAGTTCCGGGCGTTGTCGGCGCTGGCGACGGCACCGGCCGAGGACCTCCAACTGGCGATGCTCTCGGCCGACCGCTTCACGCGGGCGGAATCGACGCTGCCCCTCGACGCGGAGGCCCGCACGCATCTGATCCGGCGATTCGGCCTGTTCGGCATCCGGATCGGCATCGCGCTCGTCCAGGGCGGGGTGGACGACGCGAACTCGCTCGCCGAGGAGTTGCTCGCGCGCAGCGGGTTGATCGAACTCCAGCAGATCGTCGACGTGCAGTTCGGCCAGCGCGCCGAACAGCTGAAGGTGCATTCGGCGCTGGTCGAGCTCACCCGGATCTTCGCCCGGTACCCGACGCCGGCCACCCGGCCACTCGCCGACGAGGTACGCCGCATGCTGGGTGACGTCCACGGTTTCGAGGAGGTCCGGCTGCTCGGCATGTTGCGCTCGCGGCGGACCACCCTCTCCGACGGCGAGATCGTCGACGCGACCCGGCTGATCGGCGGCTACGGGACCTCGGCCGACGACCGGCTCGGCCTCGACCCGTTCGAGACGATGACGTCGGGCCGGCCTGCCGCCATCGCCGCCGTACAGCGATGGCGGGGGCGCGCCGGGCATCCGATGAACGACTCGTTCACCACCCGGGTCTGCCAGGCCGCCGCCCGCAGCGCCGAGGGCATCGTCGCGGCGATGGATGCCGCAGCGCACCAGGCGAACGCGGCGGCCGGCAGCGACGTCCCGACCGGGGGGATCGAACCGGGTGGTCGTCGTGGGTGACCCCGCGACCGCCGGATGATCAGGGCACGATGAGACGAGGCGGGGACGCCAGATCGGCCGCACGCACCACCGCGTCGACGGCCTCGAGGAACGGCGGCACGAACTTGTCCGCACCGATCACGCAGCACGCGTGTCCGCCGTCGACGTCGAACCGCTGCGCCCCGGCGATGCCGTCGACCAGCAACTGCTGACGATCCGGGTCCACGACGCGGTCGCGGGTGGACACCACCACCGACGTCGGCACGTCGATCTCGCCCAGCCATGGCCGGGAATCGAAGCGTCCCAATCCTTCCCCGAAGTCGCCGGTGTGCGAGAGCGGCGTGGACATGAACTGTTTGATCCCCCACGCCAGCGTCGTCGACGACGGCTTGTCGAGGCTCGCGTCCGACGGCCGGGGGATCACCTTGTACACCGGCTTGAGGAAGCGGCCGGTGCGGTTCGCCTGCTCCCGCAGTTCGGGGTCGTTGGTGCTGAAGTACGGCCCGGTGGAACACAGGACCAGACCGCCCACACGTTCACGATGACGCTTCCACACCAGCTGCGAGATGCCACCACCCATCGAGAAGCCTGCGGTCACGAAGCGGTCGATGCCGAGCAGGTCGGCGAGGGCCACCGCGTCGTCGGCACAATCACGCAGATCGAAATGATCCGAGCGGATACCGCGGCCATGCCAGCGGTGATCGAGTGTGACGACGCGATAGCGCTGGTTGAGTTCGGGGATCACCGGGTACCAGCACAGCAGTCCGGTGGTCAGCACCGAGTGCTGCAAGAAGATCGCCGGTGCGTCCGCAGGACCGGAGTCGGTGACGAAGGTCGTCCCCCGACCGGGCAGTTCCACCATCCGACCTGCGGGAAGATCGCGGACGTCGGCATAGAGACCGTCGACGCGCAGGGCCCGAGAAATCCGGTCTTTGGCAGTTGAACTCACTCTTACGACGTTACGCGAATCGACGCGGATGCGACCGGACCGCGACGATCCGCCCCCGACCTGTCGAGTCGACCGGCCGGTACGACATGAGATGCTGATCACATGAAGGGGATCGATCGTCCGAAGATCGAGGGTTCGGTGGGGGTCGACGGAGGGCGCCGTCGAATCGGCTTCGCCGAGTTCGGATCGGCCACCGGCCGCGCGGTGATCTGGTTGCACGGCACACCCGGCGCGCGTCGCCAGGTGCCGACCGAGGCGCGCGAGTTCGCCGCCGACAACCACATCCGGTTGATCGGCCTGGACCGGCCCGGCGTCGGCAGCTCGACGGCACACCGGTACGAACGCGTCGTCGATTTCCCGGCCGACCTCGCACCGGTGCTCGAGGCCCTCGGGATCGACGAGTTCTCCGTGGTCGGCCTGTCCGGCGGCGGGCCCTATGCCCTGGCCACCGCGTATGCGTTCCCGTCACGGGTGGTCGACGTCGGCATCCTCGGCGGGGTGGCGCCGACCGTCGGGCCCGACGCGATCGCGGGCGGGGCGATGACCTACGGCAGCCTCGCCGCGCCCCTCGTCCGGGTCGCCGGCGCCCCGCTCGGGCAGCTGATCAGCTCGTTCCTGTCCGTCGCGCGTCCCGTCGCCGACCCCGCGATCCGGCTCTACGGCCGGTTCTCCCCGCGCGCCGACCGCGAACTGCTCGCCCGCCCGGAGTTCCGGGCGATGTTCCTCGACGACCTGCTACACGGCGGCCGGCGCCGGATGGAGGCACCGTTCACCGACATCCTCGTCTTCGCCCGGGACTGGGGATTCCGGGTCGGCGACGTCACCACCCCGGTGCGCTGGTGGCATGGTGACCACGACCACATCATCCCGTTCGAGCACGGCCGCCACATGGTGTCGTTGCTGCCCGACGCGAAGCTGTTCGAGCTCCCCGGCGAGAGCCACCTCAGCACACTGGGCAGCTCCGCGGACATCCTCGCCGAGCTGCTGTCGGTGTGGGATTCGCGTCGTTCGCCCGCCTAGCCCGTCTCGCCCAACTCCGTGAGGATCGCCGCGGTGTGTTCGCCGAGCGCGGGTACCGCACCCATTCGCAGCTCGACGTCGTCGAAGGTCATCGGCGGCAGGACGGCCCGGATCGGACCGATCTCGGTGTCGACGGTGCGCCAGCGGTCGCGCGCGGCCAGCTGCGGGTGGTCGACGACGCCGCCCACGTCACGGATCTGCGCGGCCGGCACGCCTGCGGCAGCCAGCCTGGCGTCGAGGTCGGCGGTGGTGAACGTGCGGGTGTGATCGGCCACCAGTCGGTCGACCTCGGCCCGTCGCGCCACGCGCTCGATGTTGGTGGCATAGCGCGGGTCGTCGGCCAGGCCGGGCGCACCGAGGACGTCGGTGACCAGCGTGCGCCAACCGCGATCGTTCTGCACCCCGATCAGGATCTCGCCGTCGGCGGTGGGATAGCCGTCGTAGGGGACGATTGCTGCATGCCCCAGCCCGCACCGCGGGATCTGCCGGCCACCGTGCATCCGGATGTACATCGGGTGCCCCATCCACTCGACCACCGCGTCGAACATGGACACGTCGATCCGGGCGCCACGACCCGAGACCCCCCTCCTCACCAGCGCCGACAGCACCGAGGTCAGTGCGTACATCCCGGCCGCGATGTCGGCGGTGGGAATCCCCGTCTTGGCCATCGTGTCGGCGGAGCCGGTCACCGAGATCAGTCCGGTCTCGGCCTGCACGAGCATGTCGTAGGCCTTACGGTCACGCATCGGGCCGTCGGTGCCGTAGCCGCTCATGTTGACCACGATCAGCCCGGGATGGTCGGCACGCAACGACTCGGCGTCGAGACCCAGCCGGTCGGCGGCGCCCGGCGCGAGGTTCTGCAGGAAAATGTCGGCCCGGGCGATCAGCCGCCGCACCAGATCCAGGCCGCGAGGGGTCTTGAGGTCGACGGTGAACGACTCCTTGCCCCGGTTGAGCCAGACGAAGTGTGAGGCCAGACCACCCACCGCGGCATCGTAGTGCCGGGCGAAGTCACCCTCGACCTCCCGCTCGATCTTGATCACCCGCGCCCCCAGATCGGCGAGGTGACGGGTGGCCAGCGGCGCGGCCACCGCCTGCTCGAGGGCCACCACCGTCAGCCCGCTCAGCGGCAGTTCGTCAGCGGGTGCGGCGTCGGGTGAGGCATCGGTCACCACTGCACCTTGGCCGGTGCGGCGCAGCGGTGTCAACGCGCCCCGCGGGCGTGGCCGCACGGCTCGCGGACATGGCCTCATAGGAGCTGACTCACGGTCTGTGAATCGACCAGTCTTTGCGCACAGCGGATTTCCGTGTTCAGATGCTGAGATGAGCGTCACCATCGAGATCACCGGCCATGCCCAGCGCGAGGCATGGGCGCGCAAGGAGATTCCACCGGTCGAGGAGGTCCGCCCCGGACTGTGGTCGATCCCGGTCTCGATGGGTCAGAACCCGTTGCGCTACATCCTCGTCTACGCGCTGGCCGCCGCCGACGGGACGCTGGCCCTGATCGACACCGGCTGGGACTCCGACGAGGGCTGGCAGATGCTGGTCGACGGCATCCACACCACCGGGCACGACGTCTCGGATGTGCAGAAGGTGGTCATCACCCACCTGCATCCCGACCACTTCGGGATGGTGCCGCGGTTGCTCGAGCACGCCGATCCCGTCCTCGGGATGCACCGTAACGATGCCCGGCACCTGCGATTCCACACCGACGAGGAGGTCCGCCGCCAGCTCGCCCAGGGGCAGGCCGAACTGCTGCAGCTGGGCGTCACCGACAACACCGTCGACATCGGGCTGAACCAGTTCACCCGGCTCCCCAAGGGACGGACCATGGACGTCGAACTCGCCGACGGCGACCCGATCGGCGTGCCCGGCTGGGATCTGCGCGCGGTGTGGACGCCCGGGCACACCGCCGGCCACCTGTGTTTCATCGACGACACCGCCGGGGTGATCTTCACCGGCGACCACCTGCTGCCGCGGATCAGTCCCAATGTGTCGACCAATCCGTTCCAGGCCGAGAGTCCCCTGGCCGACTACCTGATCTCGCTGGCCAACACCGAGCAGCTCCCCGACCACGAGGCGCTGCCCTCCCATGAATACCGCTTCCGCGGACTGGCCACCCGGGTCGGCGACCTGCTGACCCATCACGAGGAGCGGCTCGACGAGATCACCGCCGCCGTCGCCGCCGACCCCGAGATCACCGCGTGGGACGTCACCCGCTCGGTGACCTGGTCGCGCCCGTTCGCCGAGCTGTCGGTGCCGTTGTCGCACATGGCGTTGCGTGAGACCCACGCACACATGCTGGTGCTGGCCGCCCGCGGTGTGCTCACCGCCACCGAACCGAGCTCCGAGGCCGACCCGGTCCGGTGGTCGGTCACCACCCCGGCCTGATCCTCCCGACGTTCACCCGCACGAGGAGTCCCGTTGAGTTCCGCCACCCCCGCCGTCGCCGAGAACCGCGTACCGAACCGGACGGGTCGATGAACCGCGACGTCACCCGCCGCGACCTGCTCCGCGCGGTGGGCGGCGCCACACTCGGTGCGGGTGTGCTCGGTACCGGGGCACTGGGTGCACAGGGTTCCGGACGAGCCACCGCCGCTCCGGCCGGATTCGTCACACCACCAACGGTTCCCGGCTGGACCGACCGCTTCTGCCTCGGCGTCGCCAACTCCGGGTTCCAGGCGGAGGGACACAACCCGGACTCCAACTGGAAGCGCTACACCGATCGTGCCGCCGCGTCGGGCAGCGTCGACCCGGTCGGCAACGCCGTCGACTTCCGGCACCGCTACCGCGAGGACATCCTGCTCGCGAAAGACATGGGCCTCAACACCTTCCGCTTCGGGATCGAGTGGGCCCGGGTGGAGCCACGCCGCGGCCACGTCGATCCCGTGGCACTCGCCTTCTACGACGACGTGGTGGCGACCATCCGGTCGCTGGGCATGTGCCCGATGATCACGTTGCTGCACTACGTGTATCCGGGATGGGTGGTCGACCGGGGAGGCTTCCTCGGCGCCCGCACCCTCGGCGACTGGACACGGCACGTCGAGATGATCACCGCGCGCTACGCCGGAGCCGACACCATGTGGATCACCATCAACGAACCGGTCGTGTTCTTCGGTCACGAGATGGAGATCGGCGCGGTGACGGCTTCCGACCTGTCGCGCTTCCTCGATCGGGTGGCGCAGGCACATCGCGTCGCCCACCGCGCCGCACATCGGGCCGATCCGGCATCCCGGGTCGGAGCCAACGAGGCCTTCCTGCCCGCGGTCACCCCGGCCGTCGACGCCATGTTCTTCGACCGGGTCCGCGACACCCTCGACTTCGTCGGCATCGACTTCTACTACGGTGCCGCGCTGAGCAATCTCACCGCGATCTACGGGGCCACCGCCGATTTCGCGAAGATCCGACCGCAGCCCGACGACATCTATCAGGCCTGCCACCACTATGCACAGGCATACCCGGGTACACCGATCTACATCGTCGAGAACGGGATGCCCACCGACGACGGCCGTCCCCGCGCCGACGGTTACACGCGCGGCAACTTCATCGAAGACACCTTGTTCTGGTTGCAACGCGCCCGCGGCGAGGGACTCCCCGTCGTCGGCCACAACCACTGGTCGATCACCGACAACTACGAATGGGGTACGTACAGTTCACGATTCGGCCTCTACCAGGTGGATGTCCGGTCCGATCCGACACTGACCCGCCGACCCACCACCGGGGTGGCAGCCTACCGTCGGATGGCGGCCGGTCGCGGGCCGGCGTTCGGATATCGTCCGGTCATGGCGCCCGCTGTCGGTTCTGCGGCGAGAGTACCGCAATCGGTGTTCTCGCCCAGCCGGATCGACGGTCCGCGTGCCCTGCTCTGACATCGGGCCGGGTGCTGGCACCGGGCGCCCCGTCTTTCTAGGATGAGTGGGTGGATCTGCATCTGACCGCCTACTTCGTCGCGGTCATCGACCACGGCGGCATCACGAAGGCGGCGCAGGCCCTCTACATCTCGCAACCGTCGCTGTCGCAGGCCATCCGCACCCTCGAGAAACGTCTCGGCGTCACCCTCTTCGATCGGAGCGGCCGCCGGCTCGAACTGACCGACGCCGGCCGTCGTCTGGAGGTCGCGGCCCGCCGCATCCTCGCCGACGTCGACCGCGCCAAGGATCGGGTCACCCGCGTCCGCGAACTGCGTTCCGGGCGAGTCGACATCGTCACCAACTCCACGCTCGCCATCGATCCCCTCGTCGGTATCGTCCGGGCGTTCCGCACGCGGTACCAGCACGTCGTCGTCCGGGTCATCTCCGCCGACGGTCCCACCGGCATCCTCGCGGCACTGCGTCACGGCGAGGCCGAACTCGGACTGATCGACGCCGGCGCCGACCCCGCCACCTTCGTCACCATCCCCCTGGGCACGCAGGAGGTGGTGCTCGCCGCCGATCCCACAGTGCTCCCCGACCGTTCCGCGACGGTCCTGCCTCGTGCCGCGATCCGTTCGATCCCGCTGGTGGTCGATCATTCCGATCAGCCGACCGCTGCCATGATCGCCGATCTCGTCGCCGATGACGGGCGTAATGTGGTCGTCGACTGTGCCCACCCGGCGGCCACGTGGGAGCTGGTGTCGCGCGGTGTCGGGGCCACCATCCTGCCACGCCCCATCGCCGCCGAGACGTTGCCACACGCGGTGATCGTCGGGCTCGACCCACCGTTGCGCCGCGACTACGTACTGGTCACGCGGTCGGGTCAGCCGTCACCGGCGGCCGCCGCCTTCATCGCCGTCGCCCGTGCCCATTGCGGCGCCCCGGACGTGCCCGCCCTCGACGGTCGGGACTGGTGAGGCGTGGAACTCCGACAGATCGAGTACTTCCTGGCCGTCGTCGAACACGGCGGCATCGGCGGCGCGTCGGCCGCGCTGGGGGTCACCCAACCCACCGTGTCCCAGGCACTTCGGGCACTCGAACGCGAACTCGGGGTGCCACTGTTCCACCGGATCGGCCGCGGCATGGTGCCGAGTTCGGCCGGGCGTGCCCTCGTGGGCTCGTCACGCCAGATCATGCGCGACATCGCCGCCGTCGACGACGCGTTGTCGGCGGAGGGCGGCGAGCTGACCGGCCGGGTGGACATTCTGGCCTCCCCGTTCGTCAGCGGCGGCGCGGTCACCGACCTGATCACCACGTTCCGCACCGAGAACCCTGCGGCCACAGTGCGACTCGGTGAGCTCCGAGACGAGTCGCAGGCCATGTCCGTACTCGAGGAGGGACGCTGCGAGTTCGTGATCACCCATCTGCCGACCGTCGGTGACGATCTCGACGTCATCGTGCTCGGCGAGCAGGAGTTCTGGCTGGTGTGCCCGCCCGGGACCGACATGCCGCCGGGGCCGGTGGACCTCGCCGACCTCCCCCGGATACCGATGATCATCGTGCCCCGCGGCGGATCGGTGGCCGAGGAGATCGAGAGCGCCATCCGCGAGGCCGGGGTGCGGTTTCCCCTCGCCGTGGTCTCCGATCACCGCGAGGAGCGAATCCCCATGGTGATGGCCGGAATCGGCGGTACCCTCGCCGAACGTCGGGTGGCCGAGGCGGTGGCCGACCGCGCCGTCGTCCGCCCGGTCAACCCCCGCTTCGCGCGTACCTTCGCCCTGGTCTTCGACCCCGGCGCACTCTCCCTCGCCGGCCAGGCCTTCGCCAGCATCGCCCGCCGCGCCACCGCTGGTTGAGCAGACCGGCCATCGAACGCTCCGCGGGAGCCTGCCACAGCCCGACGTGACTCAACCACCAGATTCCCGCCGGTGATTTGAGCCGTGACCGAGCATCGCGAGGACCCGCGTGTCCGTTGGTGATTGAGCCGGGACCGAGCGAAGCGAGGACCCGCGTGTCCGTTGGTGATTGAGCCGGGACCGAGCGAAACGAGGACCCGAGTCGAAATCTCCCCAGCCAACGTCGGATGCGTAACCACCTCCAGAGTGGTCACGGTGACGAACTCGGCCGACAGAGGTTTCGACACGCCTCGTCGCTACGCTCCTCATCCGCTCAACCACCAACCGCCCGTTGCTGATTGATCGAGGACTCCCGAACGATGATTGAGCCGGGACCGAGCGAAGCGAGGACCCCCGAACGATGATTGAGCCGGGACCGAGCATCGCGAGGACCCGAGTCGAAATCCCCGCAGCCCGCGCTCGGGCGGTAACCACGTCAGAGGTGCTCACGTTGACGAACTCGGCCGACAGAGGTTTCGACACGCCTCGTCGCTCCGCTCCTCATCGGCTCAACCACCAACAGCCTCTTGCTGATTGAGCCGGGACCGAGCATCGCGAGGACCCGTGTCGAAATCTCCGGAGCCAGCACTGGGTGGTAACCACCTCCGAGGTGGTCACGCCGGCGAGCTCGGCCGACAGAGGTTTCGACACGCCTCGTCGCTACGCTCCTCATCGGCTCAACCACCAACCGCCTCTTGCCGATTGAGTGGGATAGTCCCGAACGGTGATTGAGCCGGGACCGAGCGAAGCGAGGACCCGAGTCGAAATCTCCCCAGCCTACGTCGGGTGCGTAACCACCTGCGAAGTGGTCACGTTGACGAACTCGGCCGACAGAGGTTTCGACACGCCTCGTCGCTCCGCTCCTCATCGGCTCAACCACCAACAGTCTCTTGCTGATTGAGCCGGGACCGAGCGAAGCGAGGACCCGAGTCGAAATCTCCGCAGCCAACGATGTCCCCAACAACCCCACAGGTGAACCCCAACCCCCACAGTGGACAACACTCACACGTTATCCACAAATACTGATCGACTTGACAATTCGACCGCTCTTCGCCTACACGTTCGCTACAATAGAACACATGCAGGGGGAGCTGGACACCATTCTCGACGCACTCATCGATTGTCGTTTCGACGACGATCCGACCGGGCCGGTC
>NZ_JBSFRM010000012.1:0-148296 GCF_053589235.1 Gordonia sp. NPDC003376
CCATTCCGAACCCGGAAGCTAAGCTTGCCTGCGCCGATGGTACTGCACTTTAGTCAGTGTGGGAGAGTAGGACACCGCCGAACAATTTTTTGGGGAATGCCCCGCAACCTTTGGTTGCGGGGCATTTCTCGTTTCCGGACCCTGTTGTTCTCTTCGTGATCCGTGGTCCGATCTGCCATCCCGTCCGCGCGTGAACGGGGGTCATGCCTGAGCACCGGCAGGGTGAGGTGAGGGCTGTCGGTCGTCGGGCACGATCACCACCGATGTCGGAGTGTTGAGCAGGACGGTCCTACTGGTGGAACCGAGGAGCATCCCGGCGAACCCGCCACGTCCACGGGAACCGACCACGAGGAGCTGCGCAGCCTGCGCCCGATCGAGCAGGGCGCGGACGGGTCTGTCGCGCACCACCGTCGTCTCGACCCTGACCTGCGGGAACTTGTCGATGAGCCCGGTGAGGGTGCGGTCCAGATGTGCGCGGGTCTCGGCGCGCAAGGTTGCCCAGTCCGGCCCGGACGGCCGCCGAAACGCATGGACGAGAGTCAGATCGTCGTCGGCCCAGCAATGCACGACGAGGAGAGATGCCTCGCGGGCCGCGGCTGCGTCGAATGCGGCCTCGACGGCGCGCAGCGACGCGGGTGAGCAATCGGTGCCGACCACGACGCCCTCGGTGGGTGTCGTCGTGCGCCACCGACCGCGGACGATGGCGAGTGGACTCTGACAGTGGGAGGCGAGGGCGGTGCTCACCGATCCGAGTGTGGTCCGGGTGGTCGCTTCCCGGCCCCGCCCACCGACCACCACCATCCGGGCGTCGGCCGATTTCTGCAGCAGGAGCGAGATCGGCGGTCGGCTGCTGAGCTCGGTGCGCACCTCGATGTGTGCTCGGCCGGTGATGGCCTCATAGGCGATCCGGCGGGCGTGTTCGACGGCACGTTCACCATTGCGATGCAACGCCTGCCGGTACGCATAGGGCACCGGGACGTGTGCGGTGGAGGCCGTCGAGGATACGATCCGCAACGCGGAGTTGTGCAGCGCGGCATCGCGGGCGGCCCACCGGGCGGCGGCCAGGGCATGGTCGGACCCATCGACGCCGACCACCGTTTCGGGGGAACTCACCACGAGGTGTTCCTTCCTGCGCAGCGATCCGGGAATTCAGTGCACCACGGGATCCTGCAGTCCGGGAGCGGTCGATTCTCCTCAGTCGGAGTGACCAAGGACCCCGGCATCCGTGATCAACGGTGCTGGCGTACTGGCGGCGAATCGGCCTACCGTCGAGACGAGATGCCCGGCAGTAAGGGAGACGAGATCATGCGCGATCCCACGCCGCAGGAGCCGACAGCGCAGCCTCCGGATGTGATCGTCGGTATCGATGGCTCGGCACAGGCCGAGAGCGCCGCCCGTTGGGCAGCGGATCTGTGCGCCCGCCGGCACCTGTCGGTCGAGCTGGTGTCCGCGCTGCCCGACGGCGACTGGTACACCGGCCTGAATCCGTCCGAACTCTGGAACGGTCCCCGTCTGCGTGGTCATCTGCATGCGGTGGGTGAGAAGGCGATCGCGCAGGCGAGCGTGGCCATCCACGAGCCGGATCCGTCGGTTCAGGTGACGTCGGTCATCCACGACGGTGCCATCGCCGACTACGTCAGGGAACGTTCGCCCGGTGCGACGTTCGTGGTGATCGGGTCGTCGAGAACGGGACGTATCCGGGAGGCGGTGCTCGGTGGGCATGTCATGAAGATCCTGCACGCAGCAGAATGCCCCGTGCTGGTGTGGCGTGACCGCGACTCCGACGACGAATCGCACCCGCATGTCGTCGTCGGGGTCGACGACTCGGCCAATGCCGAACGCGCGCTGCTGGCCGGTCTCGAGTACGCGCAGGCATTCGCCTGGTCGGTGACCGTTGCCCATTTCTGGCCGGTGTCGGCGGCCGTCGGTGTCGGCTATGCGGCCACCATGGTGAACTGGAGTGAGATCCGGGATGCGGGATGCCAGGCCCTACGGCGCCAGATCGCCCCGGCGGTCGCCGAGTTCCCCACGGTCGACGTCGGTGTGCATTACGCGGACACCTCGGCGACGCACGGTTTGGTGGAACTCTCGTCGACGGCGCGGCTGGTCGTCGTCGGGACCCATGGGCGCGGCACGGTGTCGCGCACGGTGTTGGGCTCGGTCAGCGACAACGTCGTCCATCATGCGCGCTGTCCGGTGCTCGTGGTGCCGTGATCGAAGGTCTGTGTGGTGTGGTCAGCGCAGCATCAGTGCCGTCGCGGATCGTTCAGCGTCGCGGCGTAGACGGCGGCCTGGGTGCGGCGCTGCATGCCCAGTTTGGCCAGCAACCGCGAGACATAGTTCTTGACGGTCTTCTCCGCCAGATGCATCCGTTCGGCGATCTGCCGGTTGGTGAGCCCCTCGCCGAGCAGCGCGAGCAGGGTGCGTTCCTGGGCGCTCAGCCCGGTGAGCGGGCCGGTCTGCTCAGACTCGTCCTCCGACCGTAGCCGCTTCATCAGCGCCGCGGCCGCCCGGTTGTCCAGCAGGGACCGACCCTCACCGACGTCGCGGATGGCCTTGGCCAGATCCAGGCCGGTGATGTCCTTGACGATGTAGCCACTCGCCCCGGCCAGGATCGCGTCGAGCATGGCCTGGTCCTCGGTGAACGAGGTGAGGATCAGACAGCGCAATCCGGATACGGTGTCCAGCAGATCGCGGCACAACTCGACGCCGTTGCCGTCGGGGAGACGCACATCCAGCACCGCCACATCCGGGTGGACGGCGGGGATCCGGGCCAACGCCTGGGCGCAGGTGCCGGCCTCGCCGATCACGCTGAGGTCGTCTTCGTCGTCGAGCAGACCGACCAGCCCGCGGCGCACCACTTCGTGGTCGTCGACCAGGAAAACTGTCGTCATCGCAGCCTCCTCCGCACCCCGCCGAGTGTCCCACTCCGGGCCCGGCGGCGGGCTCGGACGGCGATATCAGGTCGGGTGCAGGGCGCCCGCGGGTAGCATCGTGCCGGTGGACGCCGACCCCGACGGCGCCGGTATGCGCCCGGGTGACCAGTATCGAGGCCTGTCACATATGCGGCCGAGTGATCTCGTGGCCGAAATCCAGGATCGAATCGAACAAAGCGCCTATATCCGCGCACAGACCGAGGCGCTGCTGGAGTCGATGCTCGTCATCACCACCGGCCTGGAGCTCCAGGACACGCTGCGGTCGATCGTCTCCTCGGCGATCGACCTGGTGGGGGCCTCCTACGGTGCGCTGGGGGTGCGGAGCGAGGGCAGCGGCCTGAGCGACTTCATCTACCAGGGAATCGACGACGCGGTCCGTGACCAGATCGGACCCCTGCCGACCGGACGTGGCGTACTCGGCGTGCTGGTCGGCGAGCCGGAAGTGCTGCGGCTGGCCGACCTCTCGAAACATCCTGCGTCTGTTGGCCTTCCACCACACCACCCGCCGATGACCTCGTTTCTCGGTGCGCCGGTGCGGGTGCGTGACCAGATCTTCGGGAACCTCTATCTCACCGAGAAGCGGGGCGGGGGTGAATTCACCGAGGACGACGAGCTCATCATCCAGGCGCTCGCGCTCGCCGCCGGCATCGCCATCGACAACGCCCGCCTGTTCGAGGAGTCGCAGTCGAGGCTCACCTGGATCGAGGCTACCCGAGACATCCGGACCGAATTGTTGCTGGGGACAGATCATTCGGAGGTGATGGGCATGATCGCACGGAAGGCGCTCAACCTCGCCGACGCCGACCTCGTCTTCATCGCACAACTGGATACCGCCGGCGTGGCCCCGACCGACCTGGTGATCACCGTCGCCGAGGGGATCACGGCCGCGGAACTGGTCGGTACCACCATCCCGATCGAGGGATCCACGACCGGAGATGCGTTCACCTCCCACGAACCGGCGCGCCGGGCGCATCTCGCGTACCAGCTCACCGAGGACTCCGCCGCGCGCTTCGGACCCGTCCTCGTCGCCCCGCTGCGCACCCCCGAGAAGACGAGCGGCGTGCTGGTGGTGCAGCGGACCTCGGGACGACCACAGTTCGGCGACGCCCTCCTCGGGCCGATCACCAGCTTTGCCGATCAGGCGGCGTTCGCGTTGCATCTGGCCGAGGCGGCCCGCCAGACACGGGAACTGGAGATGCTCGCCGAGCGTGAACGGATTGCGCAGGACCTGCACGATCACGTGATCCAGCGCATCTTCGCCGAGGGTATCCGCCTGCAGGCCACCCAGCGGCTCGAGGATGTTCCCTCGATCCGGACACGATTGACCGAGACCATGCAGACCCTGCAGGACATCGTGCAGGAGATCCGGACGACGATCTTCGATCTGCATGGTGAGGGATTCGGTGGTGGCGGTCTCCGTCAGCGCCTCCAGGACGTCGTCGACCAGCAGGTCGGCGGGCTGGACATCGAACGGCACATCCGGACGTCGGGACCGCTGTCGGTGGTCGAACCCGCGTTGGCCGAGCACCTACTCGCCGTCGTGCGGGAGGCGCTGAGCAACGTGGTTCGCCACGCCCACGCCGACACCGTCACGGTCGGGGTGAGCGTCGGCGACGAGGTCATCGTCGTGGTGTCCGACGACGGGGACGGGATGCCGCCGGACGTGACCCCGAGTGGCCTGGACAATCTGCGGCATCGGGCCGAATCCTGTGGCGGCACTGTGCTTCTCACGAAGCCTGACGACGGGGCCGGGACGGTGCTGCGGTGGTCGGCCCCGCTGCGGTGAGTTTCGGAGCGGCATCGAGTCAAACCTCAGAGGTTGACCATCGATCGGACCGGAGGAGTCATGACCAACCAGGAGCTGTACTACGAGACCTACGGCGCAGATCACCCAGGCGTTGCGCCGCTGATGCTGATCCACGGTGGCGCCGGCACGATCGGTGCCCACTGGGGTACGGCGATACCGGTGTTGTGCCGGACACGGAGGGTGATCGGCGTCGAATTGCAGGGTCATGGGCACACCCCGCACGCCGATCGGCCGTACACCTTCGAGAACTCCGCCGGCGACATCATCGCGGTGATCGAGAAGCTGGGGGTGGGTCCGGTGGACCTGGGCGCGTTCAGCAGTGGTGGTCCCGCCGCACTCCACGTGGCGCAGACACGTCCGGACCTGATCCGGCGACTCGTCATCGCGTCGTCGTTCTGCCGACGTGACGGCCTCGTCGAGGGATTCTGGGACGGCTTCGACGACGCGAACATCACGTCATTGCCCCCTGCGCTGCGGGCGGCCTACGAGGAGATCGACGCGGACCCCGATCACCTGACGCGGATGTTCGAACTCGACGTGAGCCTCATGCGCGGGTTCACCGACATCGACGACACGGCGATGCGCGCCATCACGTGCCCGACGCTGTTCGTGAGCGGCAGAACCGATGTGGTGCTGCCGGCGCACACGCAGCAGATGGCGGAGCTGGTCCCGAACGGATGGTCCCTGATCCTCCCTTCCGGTCACGGCGACTACCTGGGTGCTGCGGAGACCGGAGGGGAGCTCGGCCAGGTGGGGCGCACGTTCCTCGGTGTGCTGGAGGCGTTCCTGGCGTAGGACTGATCGCGTCGTCAGTCGTGGTCGCCGAAGCGCTTGAGCCAGAACGGTTGGTTCCGCCAGAAATCGATATCCTGTGTACCGCCGTTGAATGCAAAGTCGAACAGCTCGTCCAGGTGGGGGTTCATCCGGCGCGCCACCGGCCACACGGTGTCTTGGCTGGTGTAGAGGTACCACCGTCGCGGTGCCGTGTGCGGGTTCCACGCGACGGTCACGCTGCATCCGTCGCCTCGATTGGCGACGATCGTGCCGGTAAGCAAGATGTCCATGACCGACACCTGGAACCCGCGGTGGTCGAAGGGGACATCCTGGGTGATGTTCCTGCGCACGCGAACGGCGATCCGTTCACCGGGCAGCATCTCCTGAACCTTCATCTCATACTTGGGGTTCGGGTCCATCCGCCACTCGCCCTCGGAGATGAAATCGGCGACTGAATGTCGTTGTGATGCTTTGGTGCCGGCATTGACGAACCAACAGAGCTCTACGTCATCAGGAATGTCCTCGTTGACCGATACCGGCTCCGGTGCAGTCACGGTTTGCATGCTCGCTGATCCGGTGTCTCGGTAATCGCCGGACGGCAGAGTGGTCTCCTCCTCTGCTGTGCTGAGGTCGTGAGCTCGGCTGTACTCCGGGTACGCGTGCTCGACGACCTGCGGGCAGTGATAGCGCGTGTACACGCAGGGATGCTTGCTCATCACGTCGAAGACGAGCTGCGCAGCACCTGCGCGAACGCGTTCGTCGGATATGAGTCTCCGGAACGCTTCCGGCGAATCCGCAAGGAGACACACGGTGTCCGCACCGGCGTCCTGGTACTTGGTGGCGCGTGCTCGGACCCCGGGGAATGCGGCGAGAAACTGCTTGATGTTCTTGGTGCCCGCCGTGAGTACGGACTTTCGCACGATGACGAAACCTGAGGCGTCCGGAGCAACCACCAGGGTCTCCATACGCCCGACGCTGACACACAGCAGGCGCTGACCGCCGTACGTGCCGGTACTGACGCTCCAACCCTGATACTCGGTTCGTCGCGGCGCGGGAATGCAGTTGTCGAGGTAGTACCGGAGGAACTCGGTTGCTTCGGATTCGACAGGATTTGCGAGATAGCGCATGGCCGACGTCTTGTACTTGATCTCCTGCGCCGGGGTCATCGGCTTCAACGTCGACGTATCAGCAGTGTTGAACGCGCGCGGGTTCAACAGCCAGCGTGCCTGTTCCTCCTCTGAGAGGAACTCGGCGAGGTTGTCCGAGCCGAAAGACTTCGAGGCATGGGTCTTGTTTCGGCATCGATCCGGCACGATGCCGTCGAGCTCGTAGATCAACTCTTTCTCGACTTGCCGGAGTTGCTGCTTCGACAGGTTCTTCCGGATGAAGCGCACGTCTCCGATCTCAGGGCCCCAGACGAGATTGTGCCCGCCCATCCGCGATCGGAGATCCACCGACTCTCCGAGGTAGTAGCTGTCATCACTGAAGATCAGGAGATAGAAACCGGAGTAGCGGGCCTTTGGGTTTCCGGCGACAACCGTCGTGGATCCCTGAAACGTGCGAGGTGTACCGAACCCGCGCTTGTCGGCCCATTCAGAAACCTCTGTGCGGAGAGACGTCATCGACAACCTTTCATCCATGGTGGTGAAGCCGGCCCCCGCGCGATGTGAGCGTAGCGGAGTCTGATTGCTGTGTTCTTCTGAATCAGAGCCTGGCGTGCCGGGTCGCTGCAGACGTCGCCATGCGGTTCAGGTTCTCTGCAGTGGTGGCGCATCCGTTCACATAGGGCCACCCGTGCACCGCTTCGCGATATTCGGACGAGACGACGTCGGCGCCCCAGCGGGCACCGAGGAGGCCGCCGGCGATGGCCGCGACGGTATCGGTGTCGTCGCCGATCCGGACGGCGGTGTACAGCGCCTCGAGGTGATGGCGGTCGGGCTCGTCGTCGACGATCGGTGTCTGTAGGACGGCCGCGGTGGCCGCCTGCAGGGCGGCGACGGTGAACCCGTTGGGGGAGAAGCTCAACGGGTCGCCGGTCTCGGCGGCGGTCAGCCACTCCGACCACCGTTCGCGTCGATCGGCGGGCAGCAGGTCGAGTCCGCTGCGAACGTCGAACCGGGCGTGCCGGATCGCGATCCGGATGGCCTCGCACCACAGCACACACGAGTCGCCGGCGAGCTCGTCGGCATGGGTGAGCGCGGCGACGGCACGCGCCGCCTCGGCGAGGTGATCGCGATCATCGAGGTGGGCCAGCGCCACCGGGGCGGTGCGCATCAGCGCACCGTTGCCGGCCGATCGGGGATGGGCGACGGCGTAGGCGGTCGAGATCTCGAGCAGCACTTCACCGGGCCCGGCGTCCGGGTCCTGCGCGAGCCGACGACGAGCGGCGTCGAGCACGGCGTAGGTCTGGTTGCCGATGTCCGGTGGGCGGTTGCCCGGGAAATCGGTGAGCCAGCGCAAGAATCCGCGCGCCACGGCGTCGAGGCCCTCCGCGGAGGCCAGGTCGGCGCCGGTGGTCGCGACCTCGGCGATGGCGACCGCCATCGACGTGTCGTCACTCCACTCGCCCGGGGCATAAGCGCCCAGGCCACCGCCGATCATCTCGGGGATGTCGGTGGCGCCGAGGCGACGACCGAACTCGTACGGGACGCCGAGCGCATCCCCGACAGCGGTGAGCAGGAGTGCGCCGACGGCGCGGGACCGGATGTCGGACAAAGAGTTCTCCTCGTGGTGGGTGTGGTGGCGGTGAGTGTGGGGTTACTCGCGGCCGCGTTTGCGGTTGCCGGAGTGATAGGAATCCCGCGACATCTTGGACATCCGTGCGGTGCCGAGAACTGTTGCATTCGTGGACATCTGATCGATCAGATCGAGATCGTCGGCCATCGACGCGGCGACCTCGGGCGGAGCGCCGAGCACCGCATCCTCGATGCTGGCACGCGAACGCGCCAGGTGCGCGGCACCCGCGGTCAGGTCACCGGCCTCGAACGCCTGCGAGGCCTCGAGTTTGGCCTGCTGCCCTTCCTGGTACAGCTTCTCCGACCGCACCACCGGATCCGGCACGCGATCACCGAGTTCGTCACCGGGCACGACGTTCACCGAGATCGGCAACGTCAGCGTGTGCTCGGTGAGGGTCCCGGTCTCCACGTAGCGCAGCTCGAGGGTGGCGAGCTGGGTCACACCCAATGCGGCGATCGCCTCGACGTCCAGGCGCAGCAACAGCTTTCGCGACTCCTCACCGTAGAGGTCGCCGAGCTCGATCATCACCTCGCCGTCACCGATCTGGTGGGCGGGTAGATCGTTGTACATCGCCAGTGACTTCACCTGCGGGACATAACGAACCGTCAGGGTGACCGCCTGCACGGACTTGGCGAGCAGACCGTCGAGCTCACCGGCGATGGCGGCACCTGCGGCGTCCGGATCGGCGGCGAAGACGTGATTGCCGTTGCCGGCCCGCGCGATCACCGACAGCAACGACTCGTCGTATCCGTCGCCGTATCCGAGGGTGGAGCTGACGATACCGTCGGCGGCAGCCTTCGCCGTCACCGCGGCGAACCCGTCGTGATCACGCATCCCGACGTTGATGTGGCCGTCGCTGACCACCAGCACGGTACCGCCGCGGATGCCGGCCGACCGGATGGCGCGACGCAGTTCCTGCAGACCGCGCAGGTAGCCCGACGAGAGGTCGGTACAGCCGCCGGGGGTGACCGCGCGGACCCGGTCGGTGGTGCGCTGCTTGTCGGTGAGCGGGCCCGCGGGTACGACGACCTGAGCGTCGTCATCGAAGGCGACCACACCGAACACATCCGAGGGGGAGAGCTGGGCGATCACCCCGGCGAGGGCCTGCTGCGCACCCTCGAGGGGTGGGCCGCTCATCGAACCGCTGCGGTCGAGGACCACCTGGAATGCGGCGGGTGCGCGCTCGGTGGTGGTGGGGGCGGCCGGTGCCGCCAGATCGAGCAGCACGGTGACCTCGTCGGCGGACTCGTGGGCGACGACATCGACGTCGAGGGCGGCGGAGAACAACATGTCTTCGACTCCAATCTCCGCCCCGGCATCGGACCGAGGCGACTTTGCGCGTTTGTGAGATTACTACTTTGCGCAGAATCTCGCATAGGGTTGCCCGGTGGCTGCTGCGAAGTTCAGTCGATTGACCGACTACCCGCGACCCAGCGTTGCCGTCGACATCGCGGTGCTCACCGTGGTCGGCGACGCGCTGTGCGTGGTCGTCCAGCGTGACGAGACCGGCGCTCCGGCGCTGCCGGGACGGTTCATCCGGGAACGGCACACCGTCACCGAGACGGTGCACGAGGTGGTGCAGCTGAAACTGGGGCTCTCGCCCGATCACATCCACCCGCATCTGCTGCGGGTGTTCGATGATCCTGATCGGGATCCCCGGGGATGGACGATCTCGATCGCGCACGCCGTCGCGCTGCCTGCCGTGCAGCTGACGGACGTGGTCGGGGAGTTGCAGCCGGTGACCGACACCGGTGCGCTCACCTCAGGGGAGGCGTTGCTCTACGACCACGAACGGATCATCGCAGCCGCCACCGACAGTCTGCGCCGCCGTTACGAGGACCGCCCCGATCCGGACAATCTCCTCGCCCCGCCGTACACGCTCACCGAGCTGCGGGAACTGCACGAGGCGATCCTCGGCCGGCGTCTGATGCGCGACTCGTTCAATCGTCGTGTCCAGCCGTTGCTGGCGCCCCAGGTGGACGCCGCCGGCAGCCCGGTCACCCGCGCCGCCGGTGGCCGGCCCGCGCGTCTGTTCGCCAAGGGATCCGCACCGACGGCCACCTTCGGATGGAAGCTGCCGAGCAAAGACGACCTGTGAGAGCCGAGCGGTGACCCGGGCCGTCAGGAATTCGCCGTCGACCCGTACATCGCCTGCAGTGCGGCCTTCTGGATCTTGCCCGACGGCGTGAGCGGCAGGGAGTCCACCACGACGATCCGCTCGGGCTGCTTGTAGCGGGCGAGCTGCTCCCGGCACCGCGCGTGGAGCCGATTGACGTCGAGTTCCTCGTCGCCGACCACGATCGCCCAGCCGACCTCGCCGTAGGTCACATCCGGTACGCCGATCACCGCGACCATCATCACGCCGGGGGCGGTGGCCAGCACGTTCTCGATCTCGGCGGGATACACGTTGTATCCGCCGCGCACGTACATCTCCTTCTTGCGGCCCCGCAGCACCACATGCCCGTCGGCCCGCTGGGCAGCCATGTCGCCGGTGCGCAGCCACCCGTCGTCACCGAAGGCCAACTCCGTGGCATCGGGTCGCTGCCAGTACCCGTCGGCCAAACAGGCGCCGCCGATGAGCAGTTCACCGTCGACGCCCGCCTCGACGTCGGTGCCCTCGGCGTCGACGACGCGCACCCGGGCGTCCCCGATCGGAACGCCGAGCGTCTCCACCAGGGTGTCGAGATCGTCGTCGGCGGCGGAGATCACCACCCCACCCGAGGTCTCCGACAACCCGTACAGGTTGGCCAGCCGTGCCGTCGGGAACGCATCGGCCACCCGCCGGCCCAACGCCGGCTGCAGGTTCGATCCGCCGATCACGCACAGGCGTATCGCGGACAGGTCGGCGCCGGCGAAGGCCGGTTCGCCCAGCATCAGCGAGTACATCGTCGGCACCCCGACGCACACGGTCGCGTGGTGGTCGATGATCGCCTGCAACGACTGCTGCGGGTGGAATCCGGGCACCAGGATCAGTCGCGCCCCGACGACGGCCGCGGCGATGACGGTGCAGGTGAGCCCGCCGACATGGTTGAACGGCATGTGCGCGATCACCGCGTCGTCGGCGGTCTGCTCGAGGTGGGCCGCCTGTGCCAGCGCCGACGCCAGAATGCTGCCGTGGGTCAGCAGCGCACCCTTCGGTGCACCCGTGGTGCCGGAGGTGTACAGCAGCACCGCGGTGGCCAGCGTCGACACCGGCTTCCATCGCCGTGCGGTGGTCGGTGCGGACTCCATCAGATGCGCCCACGAGCGGCTGCCGTCGAACCCGTTGTGGCCCAGGAAGACGAAGTGTTTGACGCCGGGCAGGCGTGACCGGAAGCCCTGCAGGAACCCGACGAAGTCGAAGCCGCGGTGCTCGGAGGCGCAGATGAACACACTGGCACCGGACTCGTTGAGCATGAAGTCCAGCTCGTGCTCGCGGTACTGGATGTTGAGCGCCACCAGCGTCGCACCGATCCGCCCGGTCGCGATCAGGGAGAGAATCCATTCCGGGCCGTTCGGCGCGGCGATCGCCACCCGATCGCCCGGCCCCACCCCGATGGTGTGCAGGCTGCGGGCGAGGCGGTCGGCGGTGTCGCGGACCTCGGCGTAGGTCCAGGTGCGGTCGTCGGTGACCAGGAACGGGGCGTCGGGGGTGCGGCCCGCGATGTCGTCGATGACGGCGGGCAACGTCGCGGGCGGGGAGATCGATGCGCTCACCCCTCGGGAGTACCAGCGTGTGACGTCGGGTGTCAGCGGTTTGACCGGATCGGGGGGCGGTGGACCGTCATCCGGATGGATGTCGTGACCGTTCGGTGTCCTGGTGCTGTGGCACACTCCGGGCACAGCGACCCGACGTCACCGAGGAGGCCGACGCCATGCCGCACATCCTGCCCGCCGAACCTCGCTTCGCCGCGCACGGCGAACGGGCCGTGTTCACCCGGCTGGTCGGCCAGATGCTCGACGACGATCTGCTGATCTGCGGGCAACGCGTCACCGACCACACCAAAGACCACGAGGCCGACTTCGTCGTCGCGATCGCCGGCGCCGGCATCGTGTGCGTCGAGGTCAAGGGCGGTGAGGTCTGGCACGACGGCGCCGGCTGGATGCAGGACCGGCCCGGTCAGGGCGCCAAACGGATCGACCCGGTCGCCCAGGCCCGCGACGCCTGCTATGCGCTGCGGGAGTACGTGGAGGCCGACCCGCGGTGGCGATACGGTCGCGTGCGCTGGGACCACATGGTGGTGCTGCCCAACGTCGAACTCCCCGACGATTTCGCGCTACCGGACTGTCCACGCTGGAAGATCCTCGACCGCACCCAGCTCGACGAACTCATGCCGCGGATCCGGATGGTGCTGCTGAGCAAGGAATCCGATGTGGAGCCGATCACCACCGCCGGCATCGCAGACCTGCAGACGGTGGTCGCCGGGCGTGGTCTGCCCCAACGTGATGTGGTGGCCCGCGCCCTCGTCAACGAGGACACCGCCGACGCACTCACCGAGAACCAGGCGGTGATCCTCGACGCGATCGGCCTGCTCCACCGCGTGGAGGTGCGCGGCGGGGCGGGCAGCGGCAAGACCTTCCTCGCCGTCGAGCAGGCCCGCCGGCTGGCCAAGGCGCGCAAACGGGTTGCGCTGGTCTGCTATTCACACGGACTGGCGTCATACCTCACACGGATCACGGCGAGTTGGCCGCGGCGCGAGCAGCCGGCATACGTGGGGGAGTTCCACGAACTCGGAATGCGGTGGGGCGCATCGTCGGGGCCGGACGAACGGATCCGCACCGCGGCGAGTCAGGACTTCTGGGAACACGAACTCCCCCGGGAGATGACCCGACTGGCCGAGGAGCTGCCGGCGGGGCACCGCTTCGACGCGATCGTGGTGGACGAGGCGCAGGACTTCGCCGACGAATGGTGGCCGCCGATGCTCGCCTGTCTGGGCGATCCCGACGAGGACGGCCTGTACGTGTTCAGCGATGAGGCACAACGGGTTTTCGACCGGCAGGGAACACCACCGGTCCCACTGGTCCCCCTGTTGCTCGACCACAACTTGCGCAACACCCGGCAGATCGCGACGGCATTCCGGCCGATGGTCGGTCAGCGTATGCAGCTGCGTGGCGGTGACGGTCCGGAGGCGGTTCATCGCCTGCCGCCCGGAGGAGGCGTGCGACGTCGCCGACGACCAGGTCGATCCGCTGCTCGGCCAGGGGTGGGCGCCCGGCGACATCGCCCTGCTGACCACCGGGTCACGCCACCCCGAGCAGATCACTCGGCAGGCCGAGGGCACCGAGGCGTACTGGGACTCGTTCTGGGACGACGACCAGGTGTTCTACGGTCACGTACTCGGGTTCAAGGGACTCGAACGCCGGGTGATCGTGCTCGCGCTCAACGAAACCCGGCCGCGGGACCGCTCCCGTGAACGCCTCTACGTCGGATTCTCCCGCGCCCGTGAACAACTCGTCATCTGTGGTGACCCGGAATTCGTCCGAGAAGTCGGCGGGCAGGACGTGGCGCGTCGGTTGGGCTTGTAGGCGTCCGTCCGTACCCTGGGACGGGTGAGCGATCCCGTGCTGCGACTGACCGAGGGCCAGCTGGTCAGAGACTTCGGAACACAGACCGTCATCCGGGGTAGACAGTACGCGCGCGCGGGCAAGATCTACGGGGTCGAGTGGGTGCGAGAAGCGGACGGTTGGCTTCTGGTCGGGGAATCCACCGGGTCCCACCGCAGTGGATACGACGTCAACGTGTACTTCTTCGGACCGCCGTCCCTGGCGACCATCGAATATGCCACATGCAGTTGTCCGGTGGGCGAGTGCTGCAAGCACACGGTGGGTCTGCTGTTGACCGCCGCGGCCGCGACGCAAACCCAACCTGCAGCGAAAGACCCTGTACCAGGATTGTCCTGGCGGGCGGTGCTCGGCGATCTGATCGGCCTGCCGGCCGCCGGCACCGGGGTCTCCGCGCCGGAGTATCCGCCGCTCGCACTGGCCTTCGCCCGAACGCGGACTTCGGGCTCGTCACCGATCCTCACCGTCCGGCCGATGACCGCGGGGGCCCGGGACAACTGGATCAAGAGCGGGGCGTCGTGGTCGGACATCGCCTACGGCAAGGCGCTCGCCGCGGGTGCGTCCGACCATGTGGCGATGGGGGCGCTCTACACCGCCATCACCGGGCGTACCGTCGTCACGCGCGGGGACTGGTTGCCCATCGGCCAATCCGCTGCACAGTTCTGGCCTGCTCTCAAGGCCGCTGTCGATGCCGGTGTGACGCTGCTCGCCGACCCGTCCTTGAAGGTGAGCGGTATCCGAATAGGCACTGCGGCGCTGCACTACGACGTGTCACCGCACGCCGATGGCGGTGCGCAACTCACCGCCGGGATCGTGATCGACGGACTGACGGTGGACCCGGGCACGGCGGAGGCATTCGGCATGCCGGCACACGGCGTGGGTGCCGTCGACGACGGGATGCTGTTGCTCGGTGAGTTCGAGCGAAGCATCAAGTACGCCGAACTGAACCTCGCGATGAACCGATCGGTCGTGGTGATCCCGGCAGAGGATCTCGACGAGTTCTCCACCGAGGCGCTGCCGCGGCTGACCGGTGCCCGCACCGTCCGCACCGACCCCTCGGCCATCACCGCGCCGACCATCATCGGACCGAAGGTGGTCCTGACCATCGCCACCGCCCCCGGCGACCAGGTGCGGTTCACCTGGAGCATCGCCTACCAGGTCAACGACAAGCTGCACCTGTTCGAACCCGCATCCCCGGCCACTTCCGTCGGATACCGGGACGAGCTCGCCGAGAAGCGCCTGTGGACGGAACTGGAAGCGTTGTTCGACCCGATCATCGAACGGTGCGGGGCCTGGGCATCGGCGCTGCGGTCGACGACCTTCCCACTCACCGCCGTCCAGGCCGCGGTACTGATCGCCGAAGGTCTCCCGGGTCTCACCGGGCACCGTGATGTCTTCATCGACAACCGCGTCGGCACCGACTTCGGTCCGGCAAACGACTCGCCGGTGATCAGCTTCGGCGCCGACGAGAAGGTCGGCAACGACTGGTTCTCCCTCGACGTCACGATGAACGTCGGGGAGTACGAGCTGCCGATCGCCGCGGTGATCTCCGAATTGTCCCAAGGTGCAACACATATGTTCGTCGACGCGGGCACCTACGTCGCGCTCGACTCGCCGGAGCTGGCCACGCTGGCCGAACTGCTGGCCGAGGCACGGTCACTCGGCGAGATCGAGAACGGCCTGGTCAACCCGCAGAGCCTGAATGCCACACTGTGGGAAGAGCTTCTCGACCTCGGCGTCGTCGACAAGCAACTCGCCGCCTGGCGCAAGCGGATGGCGAAACTCGCCGCGGCCGCCCCACCGAAACGGGTGGCGGTGCCGCGCACCCTGAAGGCCTCGCTACGCGAGTACCAGCGAGACGGCCTGGACTGGCTGACCTTCTTGCGTACCAATGAGATCGGCGGCGTCCTCGCCGACGACATGGGGCTGGGCAAGACCGTCCAGACGCTCGCCTTCATCGCCCGCGAATGCAAGGCCGACGCCGACGCGCGGTTCCTGGTGGTGGCCCCCACCAGCGTCGTCCCCAACTGGATCGCCGAGTGCGAGAGATTCACCCCGTCGCTGCATGCCGTCCCGATCACCACCACCGAGGCCCGTAGCGAGGTTCCGATGGCCGAGGCGGTCGACGGCGCGCAGGTGGTGGTGACGTCGTATACGTTGCTGCGGTTGAACTTCGAGCAACTCGACGAGCATCACTGGACCGGCGTGATCTTCGACGAGGCGCAGTTCATCAAGAACCACAACGGCCGCACCCACCAGTGCGCCCGCCGTCTGGATGCCCCGTTCAAGCTCGCGATCACCGGCACGCCGATGGAGAACAACCTGATGGAGTTGTGGTCGTTGCTGTCGGTGACCGCGCCGGGTCTGTTCGGATCACCGAAGATCTTCACCGAGTACTTCCGCAAGCCGATCGAGTCCGGGCAGTACCCCGAACGGATGGAGGTGCTGCGGCGCCGGATCAAGCCGGTCATGTTGCGGCGCAGGAAAGATCAGGTGGCCATCGACCTTCCCGCCAAGCAGGAACAGGTGATGCTGCTCGACCTCGTACCGAAGCACCGCAAGATCTACGACACCCGCCTGGCGCGCGAGCGGCAGAAGGTGCTGGGTCTGCTCGGCGACTGGGAGAAGAACCGGTTCCAGGTGTTCCGGTCGCTGAATATGTTGCGGCAGTTGAGTTTACATGCCGGACTGGTGGACGACACCGACTACGCGGTGGCGTCGGGCAAGGTGGACTACCTCACCGAGACGCTGCCCGAACTGATCGCCGAGCAGCACAGTGCGCTGGTGTTCAGTCAGTTCACCCGATTCCTCGGGATATTGCGCGACGAGCTCGACACCCTGGGCATCGCCTACAGCTATCTCGACGGCACCATGAGTACCGCCCAACGCGCCGCCGCGGTCAAGGAGTTCAGCGACGGACAGACGCAGGTGTTCCTGATCTCGTTGAAGGCCGGTGGATTCGGGCTCAACCTCACCGAGGCCGACTACTGCTTCGTGTGCGATCCGTGGTGGAACCCGGCGGCCGAGTCGCAGGCGATCGATCGAGCCCACCGGATCGGGCAGACCCGGCCGGTCACCGTGTACCGGCTGGTGTCGTCGAACACCATCGAGGAACGTGTGGTGGCACTGCAGGATCGCAAGCGCGCGTTGTTCGATGCGGCTGTCGACGAGGGCGAGCTGTTCGGCGGTGCGATCACCGCCGCCGACATCCAGCAGATGCTGGGCTGACGTCGACGGCGGCGCATCGGTCAGCCGCGGCGGCGGAAATCGATCGGCAGCCCGTCGCCCGGAGTGGGGCCGGTGCCGTAGTCGAGCTGCAGTCGGTAGTCGGCGGGCACCGACCACTCGAACTGCAGCAGCATCTGGTGCATGATCGACTTCACCTCCATGCCACCGAAATACAGGCCGATACACTTGTGCGCGCCGCCGCCGAACGGCGCCCAGGCGAAGCGGTGCACCTTGTCCTCGCGGCGTTCGGCGGAGAAGCGATCCGGATCCCAGTGCCTGGGGTTCGGCCACCATTCCTCCCGCAGCATCGTCGCCCACGGATGGATGGCCACGAGGGTGCCGGCCGGGATGTGGTGACCGAGGATCTCGGTGTCGGCGATGGCCTTTCGGAACAGCATGCCCACCGGTGCGTTGATCCGCAGGGTCTCCTTGAATGCCAGGTCGAGGCCGGGCAGTGCGTCCTGGTCGTCGTAGTCCAGGGCGGGTTTGCCCAGGGCGAGTGACTCCGCGCGCAACCGCTCCTGCCATTCGGGGTGTCGGCCCAGATAGTGGGTCAGCATGGACAGGGCGATGGTGCTGGTGTCGTGGGCGGCCATCATCACGAAGATCATGTGATTGACGACGTCCTCGTCGCCGAAGGTGTTGCCCTCGTCGTCCTCGCTGTGACACAGCACGGTGAACAGGTCGTCGCCGTCGCCCTTGCGGCGCGTCGCGATCTCGGAGCGGAAGTACTCCTGGAGCAGTTCGCGGCCGCGCAGCCCACGGGCCCAGGTGAAATTGCCGACGTCGGCGCGGATGATGGCCTGTCCGCCGCGGACCGCGGCCTCGAAGGCATCCTCGAGGCGATGGTTCTCCGCCTCCGACAGCGTGGATCCGACGAACACCTCGGAGGCGAGTTCGAGGAGCAGTTCCTTGGTGCGGGTGTACATCGGGAATCCCTTGCCCACATCCCAATTGGCGAGGGACTTCTGGATCCGCGGGGTCATCATGTCGAGGTAGCCGTTGAGCCGCGGGCGGGCGAAGGCCTGCTGCATGATGCGCCGGTGGTGCATGTGCTCACCGAAGTCCATCAACATGATGCCGCGACGGAAGAACGGCCCGATCATCGGTTCCCAACCCTGCTCGCTGGAGAAGGCCTTGTCGCGGTTCATCCATGCGACCTCGATGGCCTCGGGACCGACGAGGGTCACCATCTTCATGCCGACCGCCCCCGACCAGGACACCGGTCCGTACTTCTCGTAGCGTTTCATCGCGCTGCCCAGCGGATCCGACAGGGCGTCGAGGGTGTTGCCGAGGAATGGAAGGCCCTGGTTGCCCATCACGGGTTTGAGGCCGGAACCGGGCGGTGGGTCGGCGAGGGGGACGTCGCGGCTCGGGTAGGCGTTGCCGACCGTGGCCAGCACCTTCTGCATCTGCTTTGTTGCCGTTGGCATCGTGGCCTCCCCGCGATCGTCGGCCGGGTCCCCTCGATCCGGCCATTGGAACAAAATGTTCCAAGTGTTTCACCGAGAGTCTAGGCGCACCTCAGGGTCGGTGGGTGCGGTTCGGGAGAACAGCGGTTGCCGTATACCCCCAAGGGGTATACGGTGACGATCATGACGGAGCATCCCGACCACCATCCGGTCGTGATGGACCACGCCGGTCACGACATGGCCCACCACGACACCCACCACATGGCAGACGGCCACGACATGTCCGATCACGACATGGCCGATCACGACATGGCCGATCACGACATGGCCGGCCATGACATGTCGCACCACGACATGTCCGATCACGTGGGGCAGTTCCGCCGACTGTTCTGGATCATGCTGGTCCTGGCCGTCCCGACGGTCGGCCTCGACGCCATGTTCGCCGATCTACTCGGCTACCGGCTCCCCGACGGCGGTTGGGTCACCTGGATACCGCCCGTCCTGGGCACCGTCATCTACCTCTGGGGTGGGCGACCGTTCCTCACCGGTGCCGTCGGCGAGATCCGGTCCCGCCGGCCCGGCATGATGCTGCTGATCGCGCTGGCGATCACCGTGGCGTTCCTCTCGTCCTGGGGATCGACGCTGCATCTGCTCGACCACGAGCTCAGCTTCTGGTGGGAGCTGGCGCTGCTGGTGGTGATCATGCTGCTCGGCCACTGGATCGAGATGCGGTCGCTGGCCCAGACGACGTCGGCGCTGGACTCGCTCGCCGCGCTGCTGCCCGACGAGGCGGAGAAGGTGGTCGGCGACGAGGTGGTGACCGTGGCGCCCGGCGATCTCGCCGTCGGTGACGTGGTGATCGTCCGGCCCGGCGCCTCGGTGCCCGTTGACGGCGTCATCGTCGACGGCGCTGCCGCGATGGACGAATCGATGGTGACCGGTGAGTCGATCGCCGTGCGCCGGGAGACCGGCGACAAGGTGGTGGCCGGGACCATCGCCACCGATTCCGGTGTGCGCGTGCAGGTCACCGCGACCGGTGACGACACCGCGCTGGCCGGGATCCGACGGCTCGTCGCCGACGCCCAGGCATCGTCGTCACGCGCACAGCGTCTCGCCGACACCGCGGCCGGCTGGCTGTTCTGGTACGCGCTCGGTTCCGCGCTGCTCACCGCGATCGTGTGGACGGCGCTCGGCATGCCCGACGACGCGGTGGTCCGCGTGATCACCGTGCTGGTGATCGCCTGCCCGCACGCCCTGGGGCTGGCCATCCCTCTGGTGGTGTCCATCGCGACCGAACGCGCCGCCCGCGGCGGCGTGCTGATCACCGACCGTCTCGCGCTGGAGACCATGCGCACCGTCGACGCGGTCCTCTTCGACAAGACCGGCACGCTCACCAAGGGTGAGCCCGTCGTCACCGACGTCGCCGCCGCCCCCGGCCACGAACCGGACGAGGTGCTGGCCCTGGCCACCGCGGCCGAAACCGACAGCGAACATCCCCTCGCGAGGGCGATCGTGCGTGCCGGGGAGCAGCTCGGCCGCCCGATACCGGGGGCGAGCGGGTTCACGGCTTCGCCGGCCGTGGGGGTGTCGGCGCTCGTCGACAGTCGCCGCATCCATGTCGGTGGGCCGCATCTGCTCGCCGAGTACGGTCTGTCGGAGTTGGCAGACGTCGTGCCGTGGCGTGCGCGGGGCGCGATCATCCTGCATGTCCTCGACGGCGACGAGGTGATCGGCGCACTGGCGCTGGCCGATGAGATCCGGCCCGAATCCCGTGCCGCTGTGGATGCCCTGCACGCGCGGGGAGTGCAGGTCGTGATGATCACCGGCGATGCCCAGGCCGTCGCCGAGAGCGTCGGCGCCGACCTCGGCGTGGACCGCATCTACGCCGGGGTGCGACCCGAGGACAAGGCCGCGAAGGTTGCCGAGCTGCAACACGAGGGCCACACGGTGGCGATGGTGGGCGACGGCGTCAACGACGCCCCCGCGCTGGCGCAGGCCGACGTCGGAATCGCGATCGGTGCGGGCACCGACGTCGCGATCGGGTCGGCCGGGGTGATCCTCGCGTCGTCGGACCCGCGGTCGGTGCTGTCGGTGATCGAACTGTCGCGCGCCGGCTACCGCAAGATGCAGCAGAACCTGTGGTGGGCAGCCGGATACAACCTGATCGCGGTGCCGCTCGCCGCCGGGGTGCTCGCGCCGATAGGCTTCGTGATGCCGATGAGCGTCGGTGCCCTCCTGATGTCGGCGTCGACGGTGGTGGTGGCGCTCAACGCGCAACTCCTCCGCCGGTTGGATCTCCGTCCGGAGCGGGTGGGCGGTGACCTCCCGCGTACCGGTTCCGTTCCCGCGTATCGGGCCCGATGAGCGGGAACGGGATGGGGGAGTGGGAAGCCGCGTAGCGGTGGGCGCTCGTCCGACAGTCGATCTCACGACCACCGTCTTGGGCGGCCGGGACTCCCGCCGACGACGGCGGACGGGTCAGCCCGGCAGCCGGGCATCGGTCCGGTTGATCCTGAAGACATTTCCCTCAGGATCCGACAGTACCGACTGCCACGCACCGTAGTAGGTGCGATACGGGGCCTTCACCACGGCCGCTCCGACACGCACCGCCCGGTCGGTGAGTGTTCCGACGGCGTCGTCGGATTCGGCTTCGAACGTCCAGAAGGAGTTGTTCGAGTTCCCGGGCTCGGTGTCGGCGGGAAGGCCGAGCAGGTCGATTGCGGCCGGCGAGTGGAATGCGAGGATCGTCGGTCCGATACGGAGTGCGCAGAAATGTTCGGAGAAGAGCTCTGTGGCCTCGGGAAGCTCGAACACTTCACGGTAGAAGCCGGATTGGTGGTCGATGTCCCTACAGATCATGCTGACGAAGCCGAGGGTGACGGACATGGCCTTCTTTCTCACGGTGCGTCGGAACGGTGCGGAGGTGGCGCGACGATGTGGTTACGAGATCTCGCTGCTCACGTTGGTGTAGGTCCGCCGGAACATCTCCGCGATGTGTTGGCCCACCGTCACGGGCTCGCGTGTGGGCACACCGTCGGCGACACATGACGGGACCGGCTCGATGACGTACTCGTAGTCGAGATCGAAGAAGGTGGGGACCGAGTAGCGATCTCGCGCGGACGAGCAGTTGAGTACCCGGTGCATGGTGGAGTGGTAGAGGCCGTTGGTCAGGACCGGAACCATGTCGCCGAGGTTGACCACGAATGTCCCAGGGATGTGCGGTGCGCGGATCCACTCGCCGTCGGCGTTCTGGACCTCGAGGCCGCCGACCTCGTCTTGGAGAAGCAGGGTGATCAATCCCCAGTCGGTGTGAGCCCCTGCGCCCAGCTGGTTTCCGGCACCGACGGACTGTTGCGGTGGGTAGTGGAGCATGCGTGTGGTCACGACCACCTCGTCGAGTGCTGCATCGAAGTAGTCCTGCGGTTGCTCGAGAGACAGAGCGAGGAGTCGAACAAGGTGTGTGCCGAGTGAGCGCATGTGTTCGATGTAGTTCTCGGTCACACCACGGAGGGCAGGCATCACCTCTGGCCACTGGTTGGCTCCGTGGTTGGCGAATCCGCGTGCCACGTAGGGATGGTCGTCGGCGAGGTCACGACCGACCTGGAAACCCTCTTTGAGATCTGGCTGCGAGCCCTCGTCGAGTGCCTGGATGGCCATCGCCTCATATCCACGCAGGCACGGGGACCGGCGCGCGTCGGCGGTCATCTTCTCGTCGAGCGTGAGGTCGAAGAAGTCGCGGGCTATGGCAAGCTGCCCGTCCATGATCTCTTGGGGCACATAATGGTTGGTGACGTAGAAGAAGCCGGTGTCTCTACTGGCCTTGTGGATCTCCCAAGCGACGCGCCCGCGGGCCTCGGGATCGTCGGAGAAGCTCTCGGCGAGGTCGATCACGGGGATCGACGTCGCGGTCGAGGGAGCGCTGTAGATGAGCATTGGTCGAGTCCTTACTTGTCGGAGGGATTGCCGCCCGGGACACCGTGGATGTGCGAGCCGCGGGCTTCTGTCTCGCAGAATGCGATGAGCGTCTGTGCGAGTTCGGTGGGCGAAGACAATTGCGGTGCATGATCGCAATCGAGGGTGACGGTGGCGGTCGGGGGTACGAGGGCCTGCATCTGGCGCTGGATGTGAAGCGGGAGCGATCGATCCTGCGTCGCCTCGATGTACAGCGTGGGGATTCGGCCGTAGCGCTCGGCGGTCCAGACGGGAGCGATGCGGCGAGCCGACTCGAGCTGGACACCGAGCCGCCGGGCTGCAGTGATCGCCGCATCCGGCCCGGCGAGCTGGAAGAAGATCGCGGTGGCCACTTCCGGGGGAACCGCCGTGGCGGGGCCGAAGCAGGTGTCGATCCCCGTCAGGTACGGGCCGACGCCGGGCGGTGCGGTCAGGCCCATCTGCTCGCACAGGCCGACGTAGCCGAGTTGGGAGGGAAGCATCATCCCTGCGACATAGGCGATTCCGGCCACCCGATGGGGAATGCGTTCGCCGACCTCGGTCGCTACGATCCCGCCCCCGGAATGCCCCGCGATGACGACGTCCCCGTCGAGCTCGTCGATCTGCGCGACGACGGTGTCGGCGAGATCGTCGAGCGTGACGGGACCGGACAGGTCGCCGACTCCCGGCAGCGTGACCACGTGTGGGTGGTGACCGGCCGAGCGCACCGCATCGAGGATCGAATCCCACACCCAGGGACCAGCCCACGCGCCATGGACCAGGACGAGATGTGTCGTCAACGCGCCGGTGTTCCCTGAGCGCTCAGAACTCGGGCCGCCTCACGGACGGCTTGGGTGTTCGCTTTTCCCTGACGCGAACCCGCGAGCTTGGCCTTGATGTGCTCGCCGACGGTGATCGGTTCGTACGCCATCCCGTCGGCGAGATCGAGATGGCTTGGTAGCGTGCCGATCACGGCATCGAAATTGCCGTCGTGGAAGAACGCGACCGACCGGCGTCGGACGACGGTACCGTCCACGATCGGTGGTTTGACGCGGTGCAAGGTGGACATCCATCGATCATTGGTCAGTCGCGCCGTCAGATCGCCGAGGTTTACCAGCAGCGCGTCATCGGCGGGAGCGACGTCGTGCCAGGTGTTGTCGGTCCCGAGGACCTGGAGTCCTTGCACCTGGTCGGCCCACAGGACCGTGACCAATCCGAAGTCGGTGTGTTCGCCCATGCCGGTGATGTCGCCATCCGGGGCTGTGATCCCCTGCGGCAGAGCATAATTGTTCATCCGTAGGACGTCGATCGAGTGGTCGGTGAGGTACTCGAAGAATCCGTCGTCGAGACCGAGCGCATGCGCGAAGATCGTGGTCAGTGTCCGGGCGACCCGTGCGGCCTCGGCGTAGTACGCCTCGACGCCTGCACGGAACCCCTCGACATCGGGCCAGACGTTCGGCGCGTAGTCGGGCTGGGGGAGATCGAGTTGGGGGAAGTCGCCGGCCTGCGACCCGACGTTGAATGCCTCGAAGAAGTCGTTCATCCCACTCGTCGACTCCAGACCCAAGCTCAGACTGAGTGTTTCGCTGCGCGGGGGGCTGTAGCCGCGATTGGCGCCGTCGACGCGGTAGGTCTTCTTGGTCTCGAGCTGCAGACCGAAGAAGGCGTCGACCGCATCGGCGAGGCCGGCGAGAACGTCTGCGGGAACGCCATGTCCGACGATCTGGACGAAGCCTACCTGTCGGCATGCCTGGTCCATCTGGGCGCTGACCGAGCGCTTCTCGTCTGGAGATCCGGCTCGGATGAAGGGGCTGATGTCGATGGTGGGAACTTCGAATAGTGGTGTCATGCTGAGGGTTTTCTCCGGGTTTCGTCGGTAGGGACTCGTATCGCACTGTCGGGTGGGTGCCATCTCGGATGAGTGCCGTGTCAGGTGAGCGCCATGGCCTCGAGCTTCATGGTGAAATGCGCGCCCGAGGTGACCGTCGGGTACTTGGCCGGATGCACGGGGTCGAGGCTGGTGATCTCGGCGTCGTGATTGGGCTGGTGGAAGAAGGCGATGGTGTAGCGGGTCTTGTCCCAGTCGCCGTCCGCGGGGTTCGCGACCCGGTGAACGGTGGACTTCCACGTGTCGTTTGTCCAGCGCTGCATGAGGTCTCCGATGTTGACCACGAAGGAGTCCGCCACGATCGGCGCGGCGTCCCACTCGGTCCCGTTCCAGACCTCCAGGCCATGCACCGACGGATCTCCATGCAGCAGTGTCAGACTGCCGAAGTCGGTGTGGGCGCCGCCGCGCAGCTGGCCGGGGAGCGGCTCTCGTGACATCGGCGGATAGTGATAGAGCGCGACCTGGCTGTCGTGTCGGTCGGTGAACGCGCGGAAGAAGTCTCGGGGCCGATCGAGGGCGAGTGCGAACACCTCCATGATGGTGTCGGCCAGCTGGTCCATTGCGCAGTAGTAGTTCGAGATGGTCTCTCTCAGCGCGGTATCGGGCTCTGATGCGCCCCACACCGGCGAGCGCCAATCGATGATGTCGACCCGACGTGCGGTGTATCCCTCGCGCAGGTCGGCCGGCGCGAGGTCTCCCTGCGACTGGCCCAGGGACATGTTGGCGAACTCCTCGTATCCCGAACCCCGACCGGGATTGCGGTACGAACGCTTCACATCGGTTGGGGAGTCGAAGAATTCGCGAGCGGCTGCAGTCGCGGCGGTGACGAGCTCGGTGGGTACGCCGTGTCCTGTGACGACCAGGAACCCGGTGTTCGTGCAAGCGGCCCGGACCTTGTCGACGACGCCTTGGGTGTCGGTGTTCGACCGAAATGGGGTCAGGTCGATGATCGGTACGGTGCGTGCCATACGGGGGCTCCTCTCGGACGCCGACGTCGCTGTGTCGGCAGGGTCGGTTCTGGAATGTGGTCCTGTGGCGATGTGAACGCTGTCGTCGGTGGTCGCCCGGCACGCGGACAGCCAGTAAGCTGAGGCGAGCGGACCAGTAAGATGCATACAAGCAGTCACTGACTGTTCACAGCAATCAGATTGAGCTTGATGTATTACGAAGAGGTTTCGCAGGTGTCAAAGTCGCGTGTTCACGGTGATCGGTTCGACGGTGTGGACGGACCGACTGCCGCACGGGACGATTCCGACCTGGCGCGCGCCATCGGGGCACGGATCCGTGAGTTGCGCGTGGCGCAGGGGATGTCCATGCGCACCCTGGCTCCGCTCGCCGATCTGAAGCAGCCGTTTCTGAGTCAGCTGGAACGTGGTGTGTCGTCGCCGTCGATGCTGAGTCTGTACAAACTGGCCAAGGCCCTGGGGGTGGCGCCGGGCGACCTCCTCCCGGATGAGCCGGTCACTCCCGGTGCTGTGGTCTTTCGTTCCGGTGAGGGCCATCCCATCCACAGTGTCGATGGCGCGGTGTCGTCGACAGGCCGTCTGCTGTTCACCGATGCCGACCACGAACTGGAGATCTCGGAGTTCGACATCCTGCCGGAGCAGAACAACTCCGAGTGGTTCGACCACATCACCGAGGCGGCGACGTACGTGATGACCGGGGAACTGCGGGTGGAGGTCGAGAACGGCGGGGAGTGGGTGTTGGGTCGCCGTGACGTGATTTTCTGTCGCGCCGGTTCGCGTTCGCGCTGGACTGCACTGGATCCCGCGGGCACGAGTCTGCTGCATGTGATAGCTCGTCGTCGTGAGCGCTGAGGTCGTCGGTTCTGTCGAGTCGTTGGTGCGGTGGGGCCTCTGCGTCGGGGGTCGTGAGCGCTGCGGGTGTGCCGGCAACAAGGTTTGACCCGAAGGAAACCTCCCTGTAACTCGACACCCGCAATCTGAATGCTGTCGGCAATAATCTGAATGCCGATGTGCATCGAGATCGGGAGGGCCCGGCCGATCGGTGTGCGACCAGCTACGTCCATGAGGCAACCTGTTGAACCCCGGTCGTGATCGACCGAGCGCACCTCGTACCGATCACACGCGTGCGGCATGAACGGGTCTTCCTGGCATTCGTCAATGAGGAAGAGATGAACCGACGAAACTTTCTGCGCGGCATCATGAACGCGGCCTGTGGCGTTGTCGCCCTCGGGACGGCCATGACTGTGGCCGCGTGCTCGACAACCGGTGGCACGGCTGCCCCGACCATGCAGCTGAACTGGGTCTACGACTTCGCGGCCGCCGGCCCTGTGCTGGCAGAGGTCGACAAGTACTTTGCGAAGACCGGTGCGGGCGACGTCCAACTGCAACCGGGTGGCAGCAACATCGCTCCTGACCCCATCGTCGCCAGCGGCAAAGCACTCGTCGGGGTGTCCTCGCCCGAGGTCACCGCGGCGGCGAACAAGGGTGGCGCGAACCTGAAGATCGTGGCCGCGACCCTGCAATCGAACCCGTACACCGTGCTGTCCCTGGCAGGCGACCCGATCCGCCGCCCCCAGGATCTGGTGGGTAAGACCATCGCGGTCGAGCCCACCGCCATGACGCCGTGGCGGGGATTCCTCGCGGTCAACGGGATCGATCCCGAATCGGTCAAAACCGTTCCGCCGAACTATGATCTGTCGTTGCTGACGACCGGAAAAGTGGATGGATACCTGGCATTCGTGACCAACGATGAGGTCACGCTGAAGACCAAGGGCGTCGACTATGTCTCGATGCCGTTCGACAAGAACGGCTATCCGTCGGTGGGCGAGACGATCATGGTGGACGAGAGCAGCCTGACGTCGCGTCGTGATGAGGTCAAGAAACTCATCCACGCGGTGATCCTGGGATGGCAGGCAGCTGCGGCAGATCCGTCCGGTACGGCGTCGGTGATCGTCGACCACTACGGTGAGAGTCTGGGCTTGACGCTCGACGACCAAACGGCGAAGCTCCAGGCCATGGCCCCGCTCATCATTGTTCCGGGGACCACGAACAGGGTCCTGCAGGTCACCCCCGACCGTGCCTCGGCGACCGTGGAATCTCTTCGGAAGTCCGGCGTTCCGGTTGACGTCGACGGCCTGTTCGACCTGAGTATCGTCGACGAGATCTACGCGGAGAATCCGGAGATCGCGCAATGACCGCGATCCAGTCGCACGTCGACGCCGATGGGGCAGACCTCACGATGACCGAGGGGCTCCGATTCGATTCTGTGTCAAAGGAATACGGGAATCGTAAGAGAACGATGCAGGCGCTCGACGATGTCACGATCACGGTTCCGGATGGATCGTTCACAACACTGCTCGGTCCATCCGGGTGCGGCAAGTCCACCCTGCTGCGAATGGCTGCGGGGCTCGAACAGCCCACGGCCGGAACGGTCTCGGTGGGCGGCGAGTCCCCGGCTGCCCTCGCCAGGTCGGGGCGGCTCGGCGTCAGTTTCCAGGACGCGTCGCTGCTGCCCTGGCGCTCGGTGGAACGCAACGTCGCGCTTCCGCTCGAGCGCCGTCGCGACAAGTCGCACACCGGCAAACGTATAGCGGAGTTGCTCGATCTGGTCGGACTCGAGCAGTTCGCCGGAGCGCGGCCCTACGAGTTGTCCGGCGGGATGCAGCAGCGAGTGTCCATTGCTCGGGCCCTGGCCGCAGATCCGGACCTGCTCCTCCTCGACGAGCCCTTCGGCGCGCTGGACGAGTTCACTCGATTGCGTCTCAATCTCGAACTGCAACGTATCTGGGAAGGAAAGCGATTCACCACATTGTTGGTGACCCACTCGATCACGGAGGCGGTGATCCTCTCGACGCAGATCGTGGTCCTGTCGCCACGGCCGGGACGTATCGCAGAGACCATCGACGTCGACCTCCCGTGGCCGCGGACGGCGGAGACCATGGATACGCCGGAATTCAACGGCCATGCAAAGTACTTGCGTGATCTGCTGTTGGGACTGCATCGATGACCGTCGAGATCCCAGTTGCACGTATCCGGATCAGGCCGGTGCCCGCCGTCTCGGCGTCCTCGATCGTGAGTGTGCTGCTGCCAGTGGCGGTCGGCTGCCTTGGCTGGGCCCTCGCCTGCGCGGTGTTCGGCACCGCCACGGTTCCGAGCCCGTCGATGATCGTGACCCAGATCCGTGCCGACGGCGTGGCCTTCTACGCGACGAACCTGCAGTCCACGGCGACGTCGGCCGGCATCGGATACGCGATCGGTGTGGTCGTCGCGATCACCCTGGGGATCGTAGCCGGACGTGTCCGCATGCTCACCCGACCGTTGCTGAACACGGCAATGCTGGCCTACACGGTCCCCGTGGTGGCACTGTCGGTGGTGCTGACCACCATCTTCTCGGGACTCATCCCTCGGATCACCGTTGCTGCCGTGTACGTTCTCTTCACCACCACGTTGGCAACGGTCACCGGACTGGCCGCCGCCAGCCGATCCTCGGTCGAGGTGGCCGCGGTCGCCGGACTTGGCCCCATCAGCACATTTCGCAAGATCTATCTGCCCTCGGCCGTCCCCAACGTGGCCACGGGAATGGCACTCGCGGTCCCCGCGGCAGTACTCGGCGCAGTGATCGCCGAGATGATGGGCGGCACCACAGGCGTCGGAGTCGCGTTGGTGACCTCGCAGCGTGCCGGCCTCACCACGCGCACCTGGGCGATGGCCCTGGCGACTGCGGTCGCCGTCGGCGCGGTCTTCGCGCTCGCCCGATCCGTGTCGGACCGGGTCTCCGGTCGATCACCGAAGATCACCACACCTCTACGTCTTCCGGAGCCGACGATCGGCAGAAAGTGCGTGTCGCTGGGATTGTCGACCGGTGCCATTCTCGCGGTCTGGTACGGGGTCCTCGCCGGCCCCTTTGTCCCGGAGTTCATTCGGCGAACCCCGGCTGACATCATCGAATACTTCCGCACTGCAACGGATTCCACACGGACCACGCTGTGGGAGGAGACTGTGGCCACTCTGATGCACGCGGGACTCGGGTTCGTCATCGGCACCGTTGCCGCACTGGCCGTTGCTGTGCTGTTCACCGTGGTCGGCGGTACCCGATCAGCGCTGCTGCCACTGGCGGTGTTCGGGCAGGCGACGCCGTTCGTGGTGATCCTCCCGCTGGTCATCACCGTTCTGGGACGAGGGTCGGCCACGGCCGCGGTCGCCGCAGCCCTCGTCGGCTTCTTCCCGATGCTGATCACCCTCGACGCGGCGTTGTCCCGGACACCCCGAAGTGCTCTGGATCTGATGCAGGTCAACGGGTTCGGAGATGTGTCGTCGGTCCTGCGAACACGGATACCCTTCGCGGTTCCGGCGCTGATCTCCGCCGCGCGCATCGCGGTCCCGGCATCACTGGCAGGCGCTGTATTGGCCGAGTATCTGGCGTTGGACAACGGGCTCGGACACCTCATGGTGGAAGCCGGCACCGCCTTCGACTATGACCAGCTGTGGGCGGCGGTGGTCGTGCTGACCTGCTGTTCGCTGATCCTCGGCGGTATGTCGAGGGTCGTCGAGCGCATGGTGTGTCACCGGCTGGGACTGTCTGCAGCGGAGTTCTGACCGTCGGCTCGGCGGTGTCCTGGACGGCGGCTTCCCGCGTACCGATTCCGTTCCCGATTGGCGGCGCCGATGATCGGGAACGGAATGGGGAGCTCGAATTCTGCTCCTGTGTGGGTGCGGCCCGCCTACGACGTCAGTGCGAACAGGTTGATCTTGTACCCGGTGACCATCGGGGTCCAGCCGATCAGCCGCATCCCGTGGCGGTACCTGGCCGGCCAGGTTGTCGCCACCTCCGGCTGGGGTTGTGCAAGGGTGCGGGACTGCTCCAGGCGTAACCCGTACGGTTCCAGCGTATTCGGGTCGTCACACTCCCACTTCATTCGTGCCGGAACGGCTTTGAAGACCGGATTGCGGTCCTGTGACCGCATCATCAGGCGGCCGCCGGTGTCGAGGGCGAGCGGGCTGTCGGGGAAGCGCCGGGCCCACGAGCGCAGCACGTCGAACACCTCGGACTCCGAGAAGTACAGCAGCACTGCCTCACTGACCAGCATGAGGGGGCCGCCGCGTTCGGCGACCTGCTCGTGCCAGGATGGATCGAAGAGCGAGGCGGCGATCATCGTGTAGCGGTCGGAATCGTCGAAAAACCTGCTGCGCAACGTCATCGTGTCGTCGACATCAAGATCGAACCACCGCAGTCGGCCGTTGTCGAGGCGATCGTAACGGGTGGAGAGCCCGCACCCGAGGTCGACGACGGTGCCCTCGGGGTGCCGCTGGAGGAACTCGCGGATGTAGCCGTCGAAGATCGATGCGCGCAACACGGCACCGCCGAGCGACGGTCCGCGGAACTTGGTGAAGTCGTAGTCGATGGCGTCGACCAGTTCGACTGCTTTGGTGTCCTTGAGGACTCCTCCACCCGACTCGGCAGCGTCGCGGGCGCGGCCGTAGAGGGGGATGAGGAGCGTTTCCTGGATCTCACCGAGTTCGGGGGCGGCCATACCCGCAGAGCCTAACTTAGGTTGCCCTAATTCGGAAGGAGGGTGTGGTGTGGTGGCCGGGTGGTGCGGGCGGTGCCGAGGTGGACCGACGTCGGGATCGTCGCAGGTCCGGCCGATCCGGTGACCCCGAGCGATCCGCCTCCTCACGACGAAATCACTGGACAACCGGCCCGGATGCCCATACCGTGGGCACGCCTGCACATGAACGAGCACGGAGAGGAGGTGGCGCACATGATCGTCGAAACGACGCGTCGAGATGGCAACGAATTCGGTTGTCGGCGTGAGCTGTCGACGTATCGACTGTCGCCGAAACACAGCCCTGTCCGCGGAATGTTCCGCGGCCGCGCCACCCGAGAGGCGCCGACTCCGATCGGCTGATCTCACCGAGGGTTGATCCTCCGCGGGTGGCTGGTTCCCTGCCATCGTCTCGAGGAGTGATCATGACCGTCTTCGTCACCAACGCCGGACTCCAGATCCTGGCGCGCGTCACCTGGCGTCGCGCCGCGATCCTGCTGACCACCGATGTCGCCCGCAACATGGAGGGCACACCACTTGTGCGGGTGGTGCATTCACCCACCCTGACCCTGCCGATCCATCGGGTCGTCGCGATCAAGCACAATGCCTACCGGCCATATGCCGGCAAGACGATGGATTCGCACGCGTCGAGCCAGACGATCTTGCGGCGCGACCAGTGGATCTGCGCCTACTGCGAAGGTCCGGCCGACACCGTCGACCACATCGTCCCGCAATCGCGCGGCGGCGCCAGCACATTCGGAAACCAGGTCGCGGCATGCCGCTCGTGCAACGGGTTCAAGGCCGACCGCACCCCGCGCGAGGCCGGGATGGCGATGCGGCATGCGCCCTTCGTCCACGATCCGTGGGCGGCCGATCAGAAAGAGGTCTGGGAACTGTTCGCCCTCGGGGCGCGCACCCCATGAGGTGAGCGGGACGGGCCCGCCACAGACGGAAGGAGTTGTCGGATGACCACATTCGATCTCCGCCCGCTGCCCGTCCCGCTCACCGCGCTGCTGCTCCCGACGCTCGACGTCGACTGGACGCAGGCCCGCTGCGCGGCACCCGGGGAGAACCCCGACGCCTGGTTCCCGTTCCCCACAGACGATTCCGGTTACGCAGAGAGCGTGTGTGCCTCATGTCCGATTCGCGAGGAATGCCTGGCGTGGGGCCGTGGCAACCGGATGACCGGTATCTGGGGTGGGGTGCGGTTGCAGAACGGTCGGGAGTGACGGGCTCCGTGCGCGCCCCTCACTCCCGCCAGCGCAGGAGCTCGAGCGCCACCGCGACGTCCACCATGTTCTCGGCGAGCGGTCGGGGGAGCAGTTCATCGGCGCGGGCGAGTCGCCGGATGATGGTGTTGCGATGGGTGTAGAGCAGCTCGGCAGTGCGGGAGGTATTGCACTGCACCGAGATCCACGTGTGGATGGTGGTGCGCAGGTCGTCGTCGGCGGTGATGAGATCGCCGAGGGTGTCGTCGACGAACTCGTCGGTGGGGGCCGAGTCGCGGATCAGCAGGGAGACCAGTCGGATCTCGTCGTAGGCGACGAGTTGTCGGCGGCGGGCGCCGAGCTGCGCATGCAGGCGCTGGGTCGCGACGGCCTGGAAGTGCGCGGAACGAAATCCGTCGACGCCGTCGCCGGACCGGCCGAGCGACACCCGGACGTCGGGCAGGCCGGTGAGGTCTGGTGTGCCGACCTCGTGGGTGGGCAGCCAGATCCACCACGACGATGCGCTGGCCGCGACGGTGAGGCGGGTGGTCACGCCGGCAGCGCGGGCCAGGACGTCGCAGGCCGCCTGCAGCATCTCCGTCGCGTCGGGGACCACGCTCCACACCACCGCGGCGACCTGTGGCCCGGACAGCCGATACCCGAGTTGCGCCTCGGCCCGGGCGTGCGGGATGGGCGCCCCCTCGAGGACCAGCGACACCGCCTGTCGGCGTTCGGCGTGGGTGCCCCGGGTGAGTTCTTCGCGTTCGGCGCGCATCCGCTCGGACATGGCGTTGACGGTGTCGTCGATGAACGTCGAGATCGCCAGCGACGACACGTCGAGGAGCTCACGCAGGACCACCGGGTCGTCGGTGAGGTCGAACGCGATGTCCATCCAGCGGCGCCACGCCACCGCCTGTGAGGTCCGGAAGGCGTCGAGAGATGCCTCGTCCAGGCCGCGTCGGACCAGGTCACGGGCGCCGGTGAGGATCTCCGGGGTGATCGCGATCGGGACGCGCTCGCCGGGATGGGCGGCGGTGTAGGTGGCCCAGCGCATCACATTGGCGAGGTTGGTGCGGCGGATACCGTCGGCGAGGACGGGGTCCTCGGCCACCGCCCGGATGCGGTCGCCGCTGAGGGACGCCTCGTGGATCTCCTTGACCCAGTCGGCGGGTAGATCGAGGATGAGTTCGGCGCCGCGGCGGATGAGGTCGCGGACGGTCGGCGACGTCGTCGGCCAAGGAGTGGTCATATGGGGCAGACTGTAACAGTGAGTGGAGCCATTGTGGGCAGAATGCACGTGGTGTGATGGGCGTAACAGTGGCATTCTGGAACCTGACAACGCCGGATGTCATATTCGGCCGAAATCCGAGGAGACATCAGTGACCGAAACCGCCACCACCGTCGACACACTGGATGTGCTGATCGTCGGCGCCGGGATCTCCGGGATCGGAGCAGCCCACTATCTGACCACCCAGTTGCCAGGGACCTCGTTCGCGATCCTGGAGGGTCGCGACTGCATGGGCGGAACCTGGAACCTGTTCAAGTACCCGGGTATCCGATCGGACTCCGACCTGCACACCTTCGGGTTCGCGTTCAAGCCGTGGACCGACAAGCAGTCCATCGCCGACGCCTCGCGCATCCTGGACTATCTGCAGGAGGCGATCGACGAGGACGGTATCGCCGACAAGATCCGCTACCAGCACAAGGTGATCTCGGCGAACTGGTCGTCGGCGGAGTGCCGCTGGACCGTCGACGTCGAGCGCGGCGACACCGGGGAGACCACCCAGATCAAGGCTCGCTGGCTGTTCTCCGGCGCCGGCTACTACAACTACGACGAGGGGTACACCCCGGAGTTCGAGGGCCGCGACCGCTTCACCGGGCAGATCATCCATCCCCAGCACTGGCCCGAGGATCTCGACTACGCCGGTATGAAGGTCGTCGTGATCGGGTCCGGCGCGACCGCCGTCACGCTGCTGCCGGCGATGGCCGAGAAGGCCGGTCACGTCACCATGCTGCAGCGCACGCCGAGCTACATCCTGCCGTTGCCCAAACACGATCCGGTGGCCAACATCGGTCGCGCCGTCCTGGGCGACGAGCGCGGATATGCCCTCGCGCGGTGGAAGAACATCCTGCAGCAGCGGGTGATCTTCGAGGCGTGCCAGCGGTTTCCGAAGACCGCACGCCGGGTGATCCGCGGTGTCAACAAGAAGCTGCTGCCGGAGGGCTTCGACGTCGACACCCACTTCAACCCGCCGTACAACCCGTGGGATCAGCGGCTGTGCGCCGTGCCCGACGGCGACCTGTTCCGCACCATCCGGCAGGGCAAGGCGTCGGTGGTCACCGACCGGATCAAGACCTTCACCGAGAAGGGCATCCTGCTCGAGAGCGGCCAGGAGCTCGAGGCCGACATCATCGTCACCGCAACGGGTCTGAACCTCCAGCTGTTCGGTGGGGTGACGCTCAACCTCGACGGCGAGCCGATCGCGATCAACGAGTCGATCGTCTACCGCGGCTTCATGCTCAGCGGTATCCCGAACTTTGCGTTGGCCATCGGGTACACCAACTCGTCGTGGACGCTGAAGGTCGGCCTGCTGTGCGAGCACTTCGTCCGGCTGCTCGCCTACATGGATGCGCGTGGCTACCCGGCGGTGCGGCCGATTGCCGACTCCACCATGGAGACCCGCCCGCTCCTCGACTTTGGCGCCGGCTACGTCCAGCGCTCGATGGATTGGCTTCCGCGGCAGGGTGTTTCCGAGCCGTGGTCGATGTCGATGAGCTACTACAAGGACCGCAAGTCGTTCGCCATGGACGTCGCCGACCCGAACCTCGAGTTCACCAAGCAGCTGCCTGCCGCCGACGTGCAGGAGAAGGCGGACGCCGTCTCCGCATAGGCAAAGAAGTGGTTGCGTTCTGGTCCGGAAGCCGAGCCGAAACGCAACCACTTCTCGGCCATGTCACGGCGGCATCTTGTCGATGGTCGCACGAGTGAACTCGAGGGCCTTGGCGCAGAGGGTGGGGAGGGGAGGGGGAGCTTCGGTTAAGTCGGAGTATGACGTAACAACGTGTGCCCGGCCTGATTGAACAAGTGTTGAACATTCGCCCTCACCGATTGATCCGACTGCAACGGAACGGTTGTTGATTAGTTCATCAGGAAGCCAATCGACAATGCGCGCCAATTCGGCCTTGTGTTCTGAAATTGAGCTCGAGTTGCCAACAGATTGTGAAATCGATGGGGTGGATGCTGGGCCAAGCAGCCACTGACATCCACGAGCAGTTTGAAAATCGGCGATGGCGACATCGGTGACCGTAGAAGGGTCACCGCCGAGCGATTCAATGATACTGTCGGCAACTTCGGTGCATGGTTCGTAGTCGGATCCGTCGTTGTTTCGGCTCCAACGGTTTGGGAACTCTGTACGAAATGGAAGTGGCCGACCATGGGAATCTGTTTGCCGAATCGCAGCTATCGGCGATGAGCTTGGGGTGTCTGTAGTGACCGGGACAGCGGTGCCCTCAACTTCGCATTCGACAACAAGAAATGAGGCAATTGTGATAATTCCGGCCATTACGAAACACTTCCTAGGTTTCGAGTACAGACGCATTATGTGAATCGGAAGTTTCGAGCTCAGTGTCGGCTGCTACGCATTGTTGAGCCATTCTCGTGAGATCATTTCCACTACGTCTGAGTTCGGACCTCCAATTATCGATCAAAGCGGAGACCTTAGAGTGGAGCTCGGTTCCTTCGACGCAATTCCCGAAGTTGTTTGAATAGCCAATCTTTTCCACAATGCCTGCCGCCTCGCGCAACTGCTCCGCCCCCTCCGCCGCAACACCGGCTCGCCATCTCCACTCCGGCGACGTGGACCGGACAACTCCGCCGTCGTCTGCGTTGTTGTCGAGAGGCACGGTGTCGCCGGGGCCGAGTGGCCCGACCTCGTGGTCCATGGGCACCGTGTTGCCCGGCAACGACAAGAAATCGGTCACCTTTTCCCCCTGGTGCTCCCCGTAAGTGTGAGCATCGTAACTGCAGACGAGTGTGTTCGGCAGCACAAGGAGGCAACTTGTGGATGGTGGGATGGACGGCGTGACTGAATCCAGCGTCGGGGGGACGATCGTCGCCCTCGATATCGGCGGGTCCAAGACGCATGCGATGCGCGCGTCGGCGTCGAGCGTCGTCTCCGAGGTGATCGTGGGGAGCGCGAACATCTCGTCCATGGGCGACGGTGAAGCCGGCAAACAACTCGACCGGGCCATCGCCGCGATGGGCGGGGCCGGCGGGGTGGACGTGGTGGTGGCGGGTTCGGCGGGGATCGATGCACCGTCGGCGGCGGGGCGGCTGGAACGTCTGCTGACCGAACGGTTCACCACCGCACAGATCTGGGTGGTCAACGACACCCAACTGATCCTCGGTGCCGCCGACCTCGATGACGGGATCGCGCTGATCTCGGGGACCGGTGCGGTGGCCTGGGGACGCAGCGGTCTGGCAACCGGACGGGCTGGTGGCTGGGGACATCTCCTCGGTGACGAGGGCAGCGGCTATTGGGTGGCGCGGGAGGCCATTCGGCTCGCGCTCGCCGATCACGATGCCGGTCGCGGGGAATCCGAACTGGCCGATCTGCTGCTGACCGAATGCGAGCTCGGTTCCGTGGTCGACTTCCTCGACGCCTTCTACACCCGGACGCCACGTTTCTGGGCGCAGCGCGCGCACTTGGTGTTCGAGCAGGCCGCGGCCGGTGAGCCACGCTGTACCGACATCATCGACAGGTCCGCCGCTGCGCTGGCCGGGCTGGTCATCCGCGTCGCGCAGATCCTCGACATCGACGGTCCCGTGGTGTGTGGCGGAGGGCAAGTCGTCCATCAGGAGATGCTGCAGCGCCGTCTGCGTGAGCGGCTCGCCGTCGCAGGCATCCGCGATGTGCGGGTCCTCGACGCCGATCCAGTGCATGGCGCGGTGCGGCTGGGGCGGACGATCCTCGACCGGCCCGGAGCATGACGATGGCCAGGCCGGTCACGGTGTCGGCGGCGTGTGTGGTCAGCGGCGGTGAGGTGCTACGGCCCGGCTGGTTCACGATCGTCGACGGCCGTATCGGGCACGTGGGCGCGGGTGTGCCGCCGACTCCGGCCGACCACGACTACCCAAGGCACACCGTGGTTCCCGGATTCGTCGACATGCATGTGCATGGGGGCGGTGGTGCCTCGTTCACGGACAACCCACAGCGGGTGGCCGACTTCCATCTCGCCCGGGGCACGACGACGCTGGTCGCGAGTTTGGTGAGTGCGCCGATTCCCACGCTCGTCGAGCAGATTCGGGTGTTGCGACCCTACATCGTCGACGAGGCCGTCGCGGGTATCCATCTGGAAGGGCCGTGGCTGGCAGCCGGCCGGTGCGGCGCACACGATCCGGAAGCGCTCGCCCCGCCGTCCGCGAGCGCGGTGGACGAACTGCTCGACGCCGGTGCAGGGGCGATCCGGATGGTCACTCTCGCACCCGAACTCGACGGCGCGCTCGTGGCGATCGCCCGCTTGGTGGCAGCCGGGGTGGTGGTCGGTGTGGGCCACACCGACGCGACCCATGAGCAGACGGTCGCGGCGATCGGCGCCGGCGCGACAGTGGCGACACACCTGTTCAATGCGATGCCGCCACTCCATCACCGCGCACCGGGGCCGGTGTTGGCATTGCTCGACGACGACCGTGTGACGGTGGAACTCGTCGTCGACGGGGTGCATCTGCACCCCGAGGTGGTGGCGCATGTGGTGCGGGCCGTCGGAGCGGAACGGGTTGCGCTCGTGACCGATGCGATGTCGGCGGCGGGGATGGCTGACGGCACGTATCGGCTCGGGACAGTGGACGTCGAGGTGTCGGGTGGGGTGGCACGCGCCCGCGGCTCCCACGTGATCGCCGGGAGTACCACGACGATGGGTGACGTATTTCGTCGTGCGGTAGTCGGATTGGGCCTCGGTGGTGGGGTGGACGACATGGCGCTCGCCGCCGCGGTCGAGATGTGTGCGCGAACACCGGCGCGTGCGTTGGGGTTACGGGGAGTAGGCGACCTGTTACCGGGATATGCAGCGGATCTCGTTGTCCTGGATGAGGAGATGGACGTTCGGCGGGTCGTGCGCGGCGGGGTGTGAGTGGTGGTGTCGGGGGTTGTTGTTGCGGATTATGTTGTGGTTTGGGAGGTTTCGACTCGGGTCCTCGCCCTTCGGGCTCGGTCCCGGCTCAACCATCGTTGGGGCTCGGTCTCGGCTCTACCATCGTTGGGGGTTGGTCTTGGCTCTACCATCGTTGGGGGTTGGTCTTGGCTCTACCATCGTTGGGGGTCGGTCTCGGCTCAACCATCGTTGGGGGTCGGTCTCGGCTCTACCATCGTTGGTCGGCTTCCCTTTTCAAGGATGCGTGCTCGACCAGTGGCGACGTGGCGAACGCCGACCGGGCTATGCCCATCAGATGACAAGGCGGGTGCCCACTTCTGTGGGCACCCGCCTTGTCTCACCTACCGGCGATCAGGATTCCGGCGTCGTGGTGGTGGTTGTGGTGTCGAGAGTCGTTTCCTCCGTGGTGGTCTCGGTGGTCGTCTCCTGGGTGGTGGTCTCCGTCGTCGTGGTGGTCTCCGGAGTGGTGGTCGCCACCGTCGTCTCGGTGGTGGTGGTCGACGTGGTGGTCGTGGCCAGTGTCTGCCAGGTGGCGGAGGTGACCTCGACCGTCGTCGAACTGCTGCCCTCGGTGAGCGACAGCTTCCACACGCCGTCGGCACCGGTGTAGGAGCTGACCGCGGACTGCGAGAGCGAACTCTGCGACACCGAACGGGATGAACCGTCGCTACAGGTCAGCGGCACCGTCCCGGTGCTCTCCTCGGACGGTGCGCGGCAGGTCACCGAACTCGAGCCACTCGTGAAGCTGAAGCTGCCGATCGAATCACCGCTCCCGGAGAACACCGTCGGCGACGCCTGTGCCGACGAGGAGCTGCTCGCGGACGTACTGCCGGAGGACGGGCCGGAAGCATCGGAGCTGACCGGGTTGCCGGCGCCGGCGGGGGCACCGCCGGCCGAGGCGGACGGATCCGACGAGTCGGCCGGGTCCTCACTCTCGGCGAGGGGCACATTGTTGCGGGCCTCGGCCTCCTGCTCCACCTGCGGGGCCACCTCGGGCGACCCAACCCGCGCCAGACCGTTGGTCTGTGCCTCGGCCTCGTCGTCGACCTGAAGTGGCACGTTGAGTGCGGCCGGGGTCGGCAGCGCCTCGGTGAGCGGTGGTTGGCCGCTGAGGTCGAGGAGTCCGCCGACGGTCCGCTCGAACAGCTGGCGGGTGTCGAGGTTGACCAGGGTCAACGACGTCTGGGTGGCGGGGGCCTGCGCCGGCGCCTGGTTGATGACGGTCGTCGTGTTGTTCACGACGGTCACGTTCTGTGTGTTGTAGGCGACCCGGGTGATGTAGTTGACCTGGTAGCCGGGCCACGGCTGCCCACGGGTGCGGAACCCGCCGACCGGTGCAGCCGACGGCGGCGCCAACGGATTGCCGCACGCGCACCGCACGCGCGGGACACCCGCGCCGTCGACGAGGACCGCGGTCCCGGCCTGCAACACGTCCTGGTACGCCTGCGCCGAACCACCCTGATACGAGTAGTTGGTGACCCAGGTGTCGGCGGTCAGCACCACCGGGGTGAGAGTGTCCAGGTAGTAGGGGATGGCACCGGTGCTGATCCCGAACACACTGGCCCAGGCCCGCGCCTGCGAGGGATTGTTGGCCAGGTAGTTGCCGAGCGCCGCGGTGTCACACGTGTTGGCGCCCCCGGCGTAGAGACCGGCGGTGGTGCCGCTGACCACGCGGGTGCCCTGATGGGGGGCGCCGGTCTGCGAGCTCAGCCGCAGACCGTTGTCCAGCGGCTTGTTCGACAGCGATGCACTGGGGGTGAACGGATTGTCGCCCGCTGCGTCGGCCGAGGTGAGCGAGAGGAACGGCAGGTCGAAGCCGTCCTTCTTGGTCTTCAGCACGATCACCACCACCGATGCGAACACCAGCGCCAGCACCGCGACGATCGCGGCGAGGATCAGCGTCAGGTTCCGCCGGTTGCGGGGCTGGTGCTCCGGGGGCAGCGCGCCGAACGGCACGGACGGCGGCGGGTAGGACGGCGGCCCGGGTGGGTTATAGGACATGGGGATCTCGGCTCCTGCGGCTGATCGGCGGGTCTTCCCGAGCCCCAAGTATCGGGAGCGTCGTCATGCGCGATCAAGCACGGGCCACGAATTCAGCCGTCCAACAGAGAAATCCACCCGAACGGACGACACCGGGGTAACGAACACCGCGACCACCACGATCTACCATGGCAAACTCTCGCCACGCGTCCCGGAGCGTCAGCCGAGAACCGGGAACTATCCGGCGCGCAGGGCCAACATCGTCGTCTGCCCGTCGAGCGCCTCCCGGATGATATCGGCATGTCCACTGTGGTGGGCGATCTCGCGCAGCAGGTGCAGCGCCATCTTCCGTACCGACCACCACTCGCGCTCGGGCTGCCAGGGCGCGGTCGCCTGGGGGATCAACTCGTCGAGGCTGCCCACCTCGAGGATCACCTTGTCGAACTCCTCGGACGACTTCTCGAAGGCGGTGACCCAGTCGGCCAGGGTCTCGCCGTCGAGCAACTCGTAGGCACCCCCCATCCGGGAGGGGTCGAAGACCGCGTTCTCGTCGCGCTCGACGATGATCGTCGCATTGTCCGCCTGCACCTGGGCCACATGCTTGACCAGGCCACCCAGAGTGAGCTCACTGACCGTGCTGCGCCGCCGCGCCTGCTCGTCATCGAGGCCGCGGACGGTGATCAGGAACATCGCCCGCTGGTCGGTGAGCAGCGTCAGCAGGTCGGCCTTCTCGCCGGTGACATCGGTCGGGAGGGTGACGTGGGTGTAGGTGCCGGCCATGTGGATTCCCTTTCCTCGGTGACTGTGCACCCAGACTAAGAATCGATGAGGACAGATTCGGTCCGCAATCGTCCGTCGAACACCGACGACTCAGGTTCGCGACAATGAATGAAAAAGTTGCTACTGTGCATATGCCGCTCGGTATGGGCCGGCGGTAACACTCACCCAGGGGGAATCTGATGAACATTCGACGCATTGTGATGATCGGCGCAGCCACGCTGGGCCTGGGCGTCGCCGGACTCGTCGCGGCGCCGGCCGCGCAGGCGTTCACCGTGGCACCGGCGCCGGGTGGGGGATCGGTGACCCTCGATCGCGGCGAGGCCGCAGCCGTCGGCAATGCGAATGTCGCCGGCCTCGTCGACGGTGTGCTGCCGGGATACCGCGCCGACGACGGCGAATCGATCGGTCGTGGCCTCGACCGCTATGCCGACTGGGCCGCGCGCACCCCGAACAGTGCGGTGCGGGTGACCGTCACCGGTGTGCCCGCCGACCCGAGTGTCAGCCTGACCGCACTGCGCGGCCGCTGACCCGGCGGTCGACACCCGTCGGCGCCGGTCGACCACACTCGGTCGGCCGGCGCCGTTCGGTGGTGACCGCCCCGGGACTACTGCCGACGCAGGATGAATCGCTGGATCTTGCCGCTCGGGGTCTTCGGCAGGGAATCGACGAAGTGCACCGTGCGCGGGTAGGCATGCGCGGCGAATCCCGTCTTGACCAGCTGCTGCAGTTCGGCCTCGAGGGCGTCGTCGCCGACCACGCCGTCGGCGACCACCACGAACGCCTCGAGGACCTCGCCGCGCAGCTCGTCGGGCCGGCCGACCACGGCCACGTCCACCACCGACGGGTGCGTGATCAATACGCTCTCCACGTCGAACGGCCCGATCCGGTAACCGGCCATGATGATCACGTCGTCGTCGCGGGCGGAGAAGTAGAAGTTGCCCTCGTCGTCGACGCGGCCGGTGTCGCCGGTCAGGTACCAACGCCCGTCCTCGGTGAAGCGGGCTGCCGTCTTCTCCGGCGCATCGAGATACCCGGTGAACCACATCAACGGGCTGGCCGGCACGTCGATCGCGATCTGACCGTCGACGATCCCGGCCGCGAAGCCCGGCATCGGCTGCCCCATGGAGCTGGGGATCAGCGGTCGGCGCACCTCGTCGGCCCAGTGGTTGTTGATGAACATGCCGTGCTCGGTCTGACCGTAGTGGTCGCGCACCTCGGTGCCCAATGCCTGCTTGGCCCAGTCGATCACGTCCGGGGTCAGCGGTTCGCCCGCCGACGACGCATGCCGCAGCCCGAATCCGTCGACTGCGCTGCTCTTGCTCAGCGACCGGTACACGGTGGGGGCGGCGGCGAAGTTGGTGACACCCAACTCGGCGAGCACCTTGGCGGTGGTCTCCGGGGTGAAGCCCGCCTGCAGCAGGATGTTGGGGCGGCCGATCGCCAGCGGCCCGAGGATGCCGTAGTACAGCCCGTACGCCCAGCCCGGGTCGGCGGCGTTCCAGAACACGTCGTCGGCGGAGACGTCGAGGCCGTAGCGCATGTAGGTGACGAACGACGCCAGTGCCCTGACCGGCACAGGCACACCCTTCGGGGCGCCGGTGGTCCCGCTGGTGAACAGCAGGATCAAGGCGCCGTCGCCGCCGACGGCCACCGACTCTTCGATCGGGTCGCTCTGTGCCACAAGCGAATCGAACTGCTCGCCGGCGACGATTGTGGTGAGTCCGTCGATCGGGTCGAGCTTGGCGGCCTGGCTGGGCTCGGTCACCACGACGGTGGCGTCGCCGCCGCGCAACCGCATCTCGATGGCCGGGGTGGCGAACGCGGTGAACAGAGGGATGTACACCGCGCCGAGGCGTGCCAGCGCCAGCAGGGTGACCACCAGTTCGGTGCGCTTGCCCATCAGCACACCCACCCGGGAGCCGCGTCCCACGCCGAGTCCGGCCAGGGCGGTGGCCAGCCGCCGCGACTGGGCGGCGAGCTCGCCGTAGGTGACATTGGTGGCGACCAACTCGTCGCCCTCGACACCGATCGTCACGAAGGCGACGCTGTCGGGATCATGACGGTCGACGAGCAGCGTCGCCGCGTTGGCGTCGGGACTTCCGAAGATCTCGAGCCACGCCTGGACGTCGGCATCGGCGCCGTGCTGGGCGGGAGCGGTCTGTGTCATGGTCTCACCTATGTCTCATGAGTAAGCTGAATCACATTCGTCGACCATTCTGGACCCGCGGTGTGACCTGTGGCACCCCCCAAAGAGGGGGCGGCGTGCGACGGGGAGAATGGCGGGGAACAGGAAGGAGCGGGCGATGACCGAATCCCTGGCCGCGCCGATCACCGACGCCCTGCGCCGGGTGCAACGCTCCAGCGGTGTCTCGCTCGCCTTTGCCGGGATGGTTCAGAACGGCCGAGGTGTGCGGCTCAACCGCTTCGTCGGACCGACGGTCGGTGCCCTCGACGGGGTCGCGGTGGAACTCGGCCACGGCCTCGGCGGCAAGGTGGTGACGCTCAACCGGCCGATGGTCGTCGACGACTACCTGCGCACCCCGCGGATCACGCACCGGTACAACTCGGTGATCGCCGCCGAAGGTCTCCGGGCGATGGCCGCGGCACCCGTCGTCGTCGACCGCACACCGATCGCGGTGCTGTATCTGGCCGTGCACACCGACGACCCGATCGGCGACCGCGCCCTCGACGCCCTGGCCGTGGAATCCCGAGCGCTCGAGCAGCGGATCGTCGCCTCGCGGGCGAGTATCGCGGCGTCCACCGCCGACGCCGACGCCGATTCGCTGCGCATCCGCCTGACCGAGGCGTATGCCCGGCTACGTGATCTCGCGCGGTCGGTCGACGACGACGCGCTGGCCGCCCAGATCGCACAGATCACCCAGACACTGCTCGACGACGACACTGCGGCCACCGATGTCACGGTGGAGCTGACCCGCCGCGAACAGGATGTGCTGGCTCTGGCCGCGCTGGGATACACCAACGCGCGGATCGCGGAGAGTCTCGGGATCGGGGTGCACACCGCGAAGGGCTACATGAAGGACGTGCTGCGCAAACTCGGCGCCGGCGGTCGGCTCGAGGCGGTCGTGATCGCACGGCGCTCCGGTCTGCTGCCCTGAGGACTGCCCGCCGATCCGGGCCGGTCCTACTGTGCGAGGCGTTCGGTGTAGACGAGTTTCGCCAACTCCACCCGGTTGCGGACGCGGGTGACGGTGAAGATGCGACTCACGTACTTCTTCACCGAGTCCACCTCGATGCGCAGCGCGGCGGCGATCTCCTCGTTGGTCAGGCCGTCGGCGAGCAGCTCGGCGAGCTCCTGCTGACGGGGCGACAACCGCTCCCGCCAGGAGGGTCGGGGACCGCCGGGCAGGGTCTTGGCGAACGTCGACAGCTGCCCGGCGAGCAGCCCCAGCGCGCGGAGTTGCTGCGGTGGGACCTCGTGGCCGGCCGAGTCGAAGATCCCGACCAGCGCATGCGCGTCGTCGGCCAGCCCCAGATGCATCACCGCGGCACTGTGCAGTTTGCGCCGGTACAGGAACCGATCCATGTACTCGACCGCGGTCGACGGCAGGCTGCGCAACTGCGTGTGCGTGATGGCCCGTGAAGTGCTCAGTGCGGCAAACGATTCCGGCGCGGAGAACATGTCCGTGCGGTACCACCCGGAGTGGTACTCGTCGAGGATCGGGGTGATCCGGCCGGTCACCACCGGGTCCGGGTCGGCGAAGGCGTGCCGGAAGGTCTGGCCGGCCAGGAACGTGGTGTTGGGAAAGCCGTAGTTCGTGTGCAGCGCGTCCATCAGCAGATGCTTGAACCGCGGGAGGTCACGGGCCTGCGCGCACTGGTCGAGGACGGCGAAGATGCGCTCGTACTCGACGCCGGGCAGCGGTTCGGCGGTCGCCGGTGTCATCGGCCGCCTCCCTCCTGTCGTCACCGCCGGTGCTCACCGACTGTGATCTGGATCATGGTGTTCGTTCCATAGAACTCAACGGACCCCGCGCGCGCAAGGGTTCGTCGACGTTGCAGTCGCGGGGCGTCGGGAAACTGTCCACTTTGGTGCACTGTGGCATCGGTCACAGGGGTTCTAGTGTCGTGGAATCCGCCCGATCACCGATGACCAGGAGAAATACAGATGAGCAGGCTTCGCTTCGGCTACTTCATGGCCCCCTTCCACGTTCCCGGCCGCAACCCCACCGCAGCCCTCGAGCGGGACCTCGAGATGGCCGAACTCCTGGATCGCCTCGGCTACGACGAGGTCTGGTACGGCGAGCACCACTCCGCGGGCAGCGAGATCATCGCCTCGCCGGAGATCATGATCGCCGCCGCCGCCCAGCGTGCCCCGCGGATTCACTTCGGCACCGGCGTCACCTCGCTCTCGTACCACAACCCGCTGTGGGCGGCCGACCGCATCATGCAGCTCGACCACCTCACCCGCGGCCGCACCATCTTCGGTATCGGTCCCGGATCACTGCCCACCGACTCGGCGATGATCGGCCTCGATCCCACCGAGACCCGCGAACTGCTCAGCGACAACCTCGACATCGTCGTCAAGCTGCTGCGCGGGGAGACGGTCAGCGCCAAGACCCGCACCCACGAACTGTTCGACGCCAAGCTGCAACTCGCGCCGTACTCGCCGGGCGGGGTGGAGATCGCGCTCGCCGCGGTCGCCTCGCCGACCGGTCCGCGTCTGGCCGGCAAGTACGGTCTGGGCCTGATCTCGCTGGGCGCGACGCTGTCGGCGGACGGCTTCGACGCCCTGGCCTTGCACTGGAACGTGATGGAGGAGCGGGCCGCGGCCAACGGCGCCACCGTCGACCGGTCGCAGTGGCGGCTGGCCGGACCGTTCCACCTCGCCGAGACCGAGGAGCAGGCCCGCAAGCAGGTCGCCTACGGCATCGAGGAGTGGTTCGACTACTTCCAGCACGTCGCCGCCTTCCCGCAGATGGCGGTGTCGGGAAGCAGGCTCGACGAGATGATCGACTTCATCAACACCTCCGGCGTCGGCGTGATCGGCACCCCCGAGCAGGCCCGTGCGCAGGTGCAACGGCTGTGGGATCAGTCCGGTGGCTTCGGCTGCATGCTGCAGATGGGCCACGACTGGGCCAACCCCGAGGACACCAAGCGCTCGGCGCAACTGTTCGCCGATGAGGTGTTCCCGCACTTCCAGGAGCAGGCGCAGCCGACCCTGGATGCGGCGGCCGCGGCACGTGCCGTGCGTGAAGGTCATGCCAAGAAGCAGCTGGAGGCCGTCGACCACATGACGCGCAAATACCAGCAGGAAGTCTCCGCAAAGGCCTGACACGATGAGTTCTCCTCTCACACAACCGGATACCCTCGCCACCGCATTCCGTGAGGCGATGTCCAACGTGTGTGCCCCGGTCGCCGTCATCACCACCTTCGACGGCGACCGGCCGCACGGCACCACCGTCAGCGCATTCATGTCGTTGTCGGTGGGGCCGCCGATGGTGGCGGTCGCGTTGGACCACGGCTCGGACGTGTTGCGCCTGATCCGCGATCACGGCCGTTTCGGGGTCAACGTGCTGGGCTCCGCGCAGTCGGCACTGGCCCTGAACTTCGCCCGCAAGGGCGACGACAAGTTCGCCGAGGTGCCGTGGCGGGCCCGCGCGGGACTGCCCGCCCTCGACGGAATCACCGGCTGGGTCGCCTGTGTCGCAGCAGATTTCGTGTCCGGCGGTGATCACACCGTGGTCTTCGGCGAGGTTGCCGACGTCGCCCACGACACCGTCGAACCGCTCACCTATCACCGCCGGACCTTCGGAACGAATCGAGCACACGCATGATCGTCGTCATCGAATCGGGGACGGCCCGCGTCACCGAACCCCACGACTACACCCGCATCGGCCTCTCCGACGGTATCGAACCGTCGGATGCTGCTGTGGCACTGGCTCATTCCGGTCTAGGTGGAGTCGACGGCGACCGGGTACGACTGCACATCCCATCGCTCGCCCGCGCCCTGCGGTCGGCGAACGCGTACTCCGAGCGGTGGTTCGGGTCGCTGATCGGTTGCGCAGCGGTATGGGGCTGGTTGCGCTCCGGCGACGACCTGGTGCGTGCTGCCACCGATTGAGGCGAGAACCCCGCGCGTGCTGGGCGGCCAGACCGCCGTGCGGTGTGCGTCGGGTCCGGCCATCGGGTGACAGTCGGCCGGCGGCAGGTGTGATCGGAACTGCCGGGCATCGGCGTCGGACACCGTCATACTTGTCCAGATGCACCCCAGGGAGCCCCGATGACGCCTGTTCTCGATTCGACTCGGTCGAGCGCGTTCCCCGGAACCGCCGTGTGGCCGATCCGGACCGCTGCCGACATGGTCACACCGTCACCGCGCGCGGCAGATGCCCCCGGCGAGGGGCGATGAAGCTCTCGCAGACACAGGCGAGGCAGCGGCTCGACGCTCATGACCATGCGGTCCTGGCGACGGTACATCCCCGGCGCGGGGTGGACGCGGTCCCGGTGGTCTATGCCCTGGACGACGAGTATCTGGGTATCCCTGTCGACCGGGTCAAACCCAAGTCGTCGATCCGGCTCCAGCGGGAACGCAACCTGGAGGCCGATCCGCGGGCGACCCTGCTCGTCGAGCAGTGGGACGCCCTCGACTGGTCGCGGTTGTGGTGGGTGCGGGCCGAACTGCGTTGGGCCGGACCCGACCACTCTCGCGCCGATGCCCTCGGCGCAGCACTGGCACGCCGATATCCCCAGTACGCCGACCAGCCGTTCGCCGCGGTCCTGGTCTTTCGCGTCGAGGCGGTGACCGGCTGGAGCGGGAGCGGCCCCTGAACGCGCCGAGATCATCGTCGACGGTAGTGCGGAGCCCGTTTCTCCAGGAACGCCGCGGTCGCCTCCGCACGATCCTCGGTCATCGCGGTGACCATCTGCTGCCGGTTCTCGAACTCGACCGTGGCGTTCAGTGAGGTCGATTCCACCGCGGCCCACATGCCCGTCTTGGTCATCTCCACCGACAGCGGCGGACTCGCGATGATCGATCGCGCGATCTCGAGGGCAGCCGGCAGCAGCTCCGCGGGTTCGGTGACGTCGACCAGCAACCCGTAGTCGTGTGCCTGCGCGGCGTCGAACTTGCGTCCGGTGAGCATGAGTTCGTGTGCCCGCCCCACACCGAGCAGCCGCGGCAGGAACCACGACAGCCCGATGTCGCAGGCCGAGAACCCGGCTCGCAAGAAGCCGACGGCGTATACGCTGTCGGTGGAGCCGATGCGAATGTCGCTCGCGCACACCAAGGCGAGACCGCCACCGGCGGCGGCGCCGTTGACCGCGGCGATGACCGGCTGACGCAGCGTGTGCAGACGCTGTGCCAGGCCGGCGATGTCCTGCTGGCGTTCGAACGTCGAGACCATCGGCCCCCGCTCGGCGACGAAATCGTCGTCGCCGTAGCCGGTGAGGTCGAGTCCGGCGCAGAAGGCGCGCCCGGCCCCGGTGAGGATGACCACCCGGCACTCCGGATCGGCATCGACCTCGTCGAGCACCCGATGCAGATCGGCGACCAGACGCACGTCGAGGGTGTTCATCGCGTCGGGCCGGTCGAGTTCGGCGATCGTGATCTGGTCGATGCGGCGCACGGTTACCGTCGTGCCGTCGGGGTGACCGGACATGTCTGCGTGACTGGACATGTCTGCGAACATAGTCGGCTCATGTCGTCGGCCGAACCGGGTGAGGCCACGCGGATCGTTCTTGTCGACATCGGGCAGCTCACCGGCTGCGGGAGACATGTGCAGGTAGGGGGTGGGGCCAGTCATCGGGCTCCGTTCGGTGGCGTGAACTGCGGCTCGGGCCACTGCCCGAACACATCCGGGGTGTCGGCGGAGACCGTGTCGGTGAAGCGGGGTGCCCGCTTGTGGAGGAAGGCGTCGATCCCCTCGGCGGCGTCGGCACTCACGCCGCGTGCGTTCAGTGCCGCTGTCTCGATCTGGTGAGCCGCCATGGGGTGCGGTGCGGTCATCATCTGCCACAGCATCTTTCGGGCCAGACTCGTCGACACCGGTGCGGTGTTGTCGGCGATCTCGGCGGCCAGCGCCAGCGCGACGTCGAGAACCTCGTCGGCGGGGTGGATACTGCGCAGCAGCCCGCCCGCCAGTGCCTCGCCGGCATCGAAGGTGCGACCGGTCAACATCCATTCCAGCGCCTGCTGTGGCGCCACCACTCGCGGCAGGAACCACGACGAGCAGGATTCCGGCACGAACGCCCGACGAGTGAAAGGGAATGCGAACTTCGCTGTATCCGAGGCGATTCGGATGTCGGTGGGTAGGGTCATGGTCGCTCCTACGCCGACAGCATGACCGTTGATCGCCGAGATCGCCGGTTTGAGCGAGGCGAAGATCCGCAGCGACACCCGGCCGCCGCCGTCGCGACGCACCGGAAGGTCCTCGCCGTCGACCTCGTACTGGGTGCCCGCCGGTGCGGTGTCGCTGCGTCGCCAGTCGTGAAATGCCAGACGCGGATCGTCGCCGGCGACCAGATCCATTCCGGCGCAGAACGCTCGCCCGGCACCGGTGAGCACGACCGCCCGCACGTCGTCGTCGGTGTCGGAGCGGTCGAATGCGTCGATGAGCGCGGCCTCCATCTCGTCGGTGAAGGCATTGAGGTGATCGGGTCGGTTCAACAGTATGGTGGCCACGCCATGCGCCACCGAGTACGCGACGGGCGGTGTTCGATCGGTCATGTCATGGTCCTCCTTCCGGTTCGCGCCGGGCCGGCGCCCGGACATCGTTTGCTGTCGTCGGTCTATTGCTGTTGTGCAGCCATCGAATACTTCTCCTGAAGGAGCCGTTTGTAGAGCTTCCCGGTCGCGTGCCGAGGCAACTGGTCCTCGAACGTGATGCGCCGCGGGCACTTGAATCGGGCGAGCTCCGAGCGGCAGTGCTCGAGAAGCTGCTGCTCGAGAAGTGCGGCGTCGACGACCGGATCGGCAGGCTGAACGACGGCGTGCACCACCTGCCCGAGTTCGTCGTCGGGGATCCCGAACACCGCCACATCGGCGACCGCCGGATGCACGGCCAACACATCCTCGGCCTCGCGTGGATAGATGTTGACACCGCCGGACAGGATCAGATCCGTCCGCCGGTCGGACAGATACAGATAGCCCTGCGCGTCCAGATATCCGATGTCGCCCACCGTCGTCCAGCCACACTCGTTTCGCGACGCCCGCGTCTTGTCGGGGTCGCCGAGGTACTCGAAGGCGAAACCGTCGGCGGCCCAGATCTGACCCACCTGACCGGTCGGCAGTTCGGTCCCCCCGTCGTCGACGATGTGTGCGGTGCCCAGAAGCGACCGGCCCACCGAGCCCGGGTGATCGAGCCACTCCTGTGAGTCCAGCGTGGTGAACAGGTAGTTCTCGGTGCACGAGTAGAACTCGTGGATGATCGGTCCCAGCCACCCGATCATCGCGCGCTTGGTTTCGGCCGGGCACGGCGCCGCCGCATGGATCACCACCTGCAAGGACGACAGATCGTGCGCATCCCTTTGTGCTTGCGGAAGTTTGAGCATCCGGATGAACATCGTGGGAACCATCTGGGTGTGGGTCACCCGATGGTCCTCGACCAGTGCGAGCGCGCTCGCGGCGTCGAAGCGCTCCATGATCACCACCGTCCCCCCACAGCGCTGCACGGTCATCACGAACCGGAGCGGTGCGGCATGGTAGAGCGGCGCAGGCGAGAGGTAGGTGGTGTCGGCGTCGAATCCCCACCTCGTCTCGAGGAGACCGGCGATGCCGGGCGGATTGCCCAGCGGCGCCAGATCGAGTTGGGACACCACACCTTTCGGTCGGCCGGTCGTCCCGGACGAGTAGAGCAGATCGACTCCCTCGCGCTCGTCGACGATCACCTCCGGTGCGGCCGCCACCGCGTCGAAGAGATTCACGAATCCGTCGCCGGTCGCACCGACCGTGAAGCGGTGGATCGTCTGGTCTCCGGCCAGCGCCTCGGCGACCAGCCCGGCGAAGTCCGTACTGGTGACGATGGCCCGTGCCGCGGAGTCGGCCAGGATGTAGGCGACCTCCGACGCGGTCAGCCGCGTCGACAGCGCCACATACCGGAACCCCGACCGCTGCGCCGCCCAGGCCACTTTGAGGAAGTCGGGGTGGTTCTCCATCAGGATCGCGACGCAGTCGCCGTGCCGGAGCCCCCGGGACCAGAGCATCGCGGAGATCGCCTGTGAATCCGCGGCGAGTTCGGCATAGCTGACCCGCCGTCCGGACCCGGCCATCGTGTACGCGATGCGGTCCGGATTCGCGGCGTGGGCGTCAGGGAAGTGCTGCATCACTGCACCGCGCCGGCTGCCACACCGGTCATCTGCCGCGACATCGCGGTGACATGCCCGCCGCCGGAGAGATTCAGCCCGCCGTCGACCATGAGTTGGGCCCCGGTCATGTATGACGCGATGTCGGAGAGCAGTACCGCGGCCATCGCGCCGATCTCGTCTCCGGATGCGAAGCGGTGCAACGGCACCGAGTCGATCCATGCCTGTTCGACGCCGCCTTCGGTGAGCCTGCGCATCCCCTCGGTGTCGCGCACCGGTCCCGGGATGATCGAGTTCACGCGGATCCCGAAGGTCGCCCATTCCAGTGCGAGCGACCGCATGAGCTGGTCGACACCGGCTTTCGCGGCACCGACGTGGGCCTGCGCCTCCAACGTCATCAACGACTGGCCGCCGGACACGAACACCACTGCTCCGCGGGTGGCCCGGAGTTGCTCGAAGCCTTCCCGCGCAACGTGAAACGAGCCGAGCAGGTCGATGTCGACGACTGCCTTGAATCCGTTGGTGGAGATCCGTTCGGCGGGTGCGACGAAGTTGCCCGCTGCACCGCAGACGACCCCACTGACCGGCCCGAGCTCCGCCTCGGTGCGGGCGAACGCCTGCTTGATCGCATCGGCGTCACGGACGTCGGCGACGGTCGTCACCACCTGCGCGCCGCGGGCGGTGAGTTCGGCGGCCGCGGCGGTCAGCCGATCCTGGCTGCGGCCGCAGATCGACAGGTTTCCGCCGAGTTCGGCGATCACCGATGCGATGGCGAGGTTCACCCCGCTGCCGCCGCCTGAGATGAACACCGTCCGGTCTGCCATGAGATCTGGTGCGAGTGAATCGATCACGTGTCCTCGTTCCTTGCGCCCGCGACATCTCTCGCCGGCGCTGTCGTCGAATATCCGGTTCGGCAACCGATTACCGGATGCGTACCTTGTCGTACGGGTTGAACCATCCCTGCACCGTGACGAGCTTCCCGTCGCGGTACTGCAGGACCTGGATCTGGGGTCGAATCATCGCCGGTGCAGCCGTGGTCGCGTACTCGCGGCTCATCGGCTGGCCGAGGAACATCGGGAAGTCGTCGACGCCGAGCAGGAACTCCTTCAGGGATGCGGCGTCGAATCGATCGGGGCCGATCTCCTCGGCGATCGCCGCCAGTGTCATCACATTGGCGAATCCCCATTCGTAGAACTCCGATTTGCCCTGCACTCCTGCGTATTTCGTCATCGCGTCCCGGTACTGGGACACCTGCGGATCGGTGAGATCGTCGGGATTGGCGAACGCATAGCTGAACAGCGCGCCGTCGGCGACCTTGGCGTCGACCCGATCGAAGAAGCTCTCGTAGTCGGCGGCACCACCCTGGTTGAGGATCCTCGACACGTCGAAACCCTGTTGGTAGAACGCGGTGTAGGCCTGTGCCGCCTGTGCCCCCGACTGGTTGGTCAGGATCACGTCGGGTTTCGCCCGGACGGCCTTCGCGACAAACGGGGTGGGGTCGGCGGTGCCGGCCGGCAACAGTACCGGGGTGACGGTCATGTCGTAGCCGTAGTTGTGGATCGCGGCCTCGACCCGCGCGATGTGGTCCTGCCCGCTGGGGTTGTCATCGGTGAACACGACCATCGACCGTGCTCCGAGGACCGCGCCCGCGTAGTACACCTGGGCCTCGTATTCCGTCGATCCGGCGGTCACGAAACTGCCCTCGCCGTCGCGCAGGTCCTGCGGATTGACCGGAGGATTCAGGCTCGGGATACCGGCTCGTTTGAGCACGGGGAACCCGTTCTCGCCCCAGGCCACCGACAATCCGAGTTTTGCGACCGCGCCGGCGTTGATGGCGGCCTGTGCGCATGCCGTGGTCGCGGCCGGATCACCCTTGCTGTCACAGGTTTTGACCTGGATCGGCCGCCCGCCGACACCGCCCTGCGAGTTGAGCAGGTCCTGTGCGGCGAGCTCGCCGGTGGTGAACTGCGAGATGGCCGCGGATGTGCCGCCCAGCCCGGTGGCGTCGGTGATGTCGTAGAAGACGATCGGCGCCCCCGGTGGCAGCGGCACCGATCCCGGGGTGACGTCGCCGCCGCCACCGCTGCACGCGGCGAGACCCAGGGTGAGCGCGAGCAGCGGCGCTCCCCAGAGAGCTGCCCGTCGTGGTTTCATGTCGGTCTTCTTTCTCGCTACGGGTACGTGGAGTCGTTCGGATCGGGCAGGGGGTCAGGCATCGGCCGGTTGAAGACCGGACTCGGTGGTCTTGCCGAGTGTCCGGAGCCGGCGCCGCACCCAGTCGGCCTGTTGGCCGACGGCGAGCGCGATTCCGTCGGGCTGGAGGACGGCGTTGACGATCAGCAGGGCGCCCGAGATGATGATCCACCACTGGGAGATCGCGTCGACCGAGGTCAGCGCGACGTACAGGACGCCGCCGTTGGCGATCACCCCCGCGGTCATCGCGCCGTACACGGTGGCGATGCCGCCGATGTAGACCAAGGCCAGCAGCGTGATCGACGCCATCGGGACGAAGCGGGTGAATGCCACGGCGCCGAGCTGATAGGCGAGCATCCCGCCGCCCACCCCGGCGATGAAGGTCGCCAGTGCGAAGGCCTGGAGTTTGGTCATCGCGACGTCGATTCCCGATGCCGCGGCAGCCCGTTCGTTGCTACGGACGGCGAGCATGCGGCGTCCGATCGCACTCATCCGGATGTTGAGCACGCCGGCCATCAGGGCGAGGGTGACCACCAGCGTGACCACGCCGAAGCGGATCGGATGTGCCACCGAGTCGATCGACCAGCCGAACAGCGACGGCGACGGGACATGGCTGCCGTCGGCGCCGCCGGTCCACGCGGCGTTACCGAACAGGAAGCTCGACACCGCGACCGCCGCACCGAGCGTGACGACGGCGAGACTGATCCCGCGCACACGCAGGGCCGCGAAACCGATTCCGATGCCGATGGGCGCCACGACGATCGCGGCGAGCAGGATCGGGATCGGGAACGGGAGGCCGGCGTCTTGGCCGAACTTCGACACGGCGAACGCGGCGAGACCGGCGAACGCCATCTGCATGAGCGAGATCTGGCCGGTGAAGCCGGTCACCACCACCAGCGACAGCGCCAACATCACCATGATCAGGCTGGTGGTGATGCCGTCGCGGTAGACGTTGCCGAGGAGTGCCAGCCCGGCGATCGTGACGACCCCGACGACAGCGAGCGGCAGCGCGCGGCGTCGAACGCTCGGAGCCAGTGGCAGGCGCGAGGTCTCGCGTGATCCTCGCCCCGGGATCAGCTGCCCGGAGACCACCATCACCAGCACGATCAGAAGGAACGGCAGGGCGTCGTTGATACCCGGCTGGGTGACGAACCTGGTCAGCAGGGACTGCCCGGCGCCGATCGCCAATGCGACGCCGACCGTGACACCGAACGAGTCGAACTTGCCGACAAGTGCGGCGGCGAGCGCGGGCACCACCAGCAAGGTGAGCGTGGCGATGTTGAGAGCCGCGATGGGCGCGAACAGGACACCGGCCAGTGCTGCGAGCATGCAGCCCAATGCCCAGTTGGTGGCACCGATGTAGTCGGGCGAGTAGCCGAGCAACGCGACACCGCGCTCGTTGCCGGCGGCGGCGCGGGTCGCGATACCGAATCGCGTGTAGCGGTAGCAGGCCCACAGCGCCACTGCGAGAACGATCGCCGTCGCGGTGAGATAGAGGCGGTCGACGCCGAAGTTCATGTCGAGGATGCGGATGCTGTCGACGGGGAAGATCGGCCGTGCGACGACCGTCGGCACCTTCCAGATCTGTGTCGCCAGGCCCTGCAGGAGCAGCATCAATCCGAGGGTCGCGACGATACGCGCCAGCGCTGGAGCGTTGCGCAGCCGCCGCATGACCACCAGGTAGAACAGCGCACCGCCGACTCCGGCGACGATGATGCAGGTCGCCGCCGCCAGCCACAGCGGCGTTCCGTTGCTGGTGGCTATCCCGAAATGGATCGCCGAACAGCCGGCGATGGCACCCTGCGCGAAGTTGACCGTACCGGTGCCCTTGTGGATGAGGACGATGCCGAGGGCGATCAGCGCGTAGACGGCGCCTGCGCCCAGACCGAGAATCGGAAAGAGGATGAGATCACTCATCGAACTGCCTCCTCGACGATGTAGCTGGCCCGCAGCTGCGCCTTGTCGGCGAGCAGATCGGCGGCGCCACCGGTGAGGGCGATCCGCCCGCGGTTGAGTACGTAGGCCCGATCGGAGTGTTCGAGCACCAGATCGACGTGCTGCTCGACGAGCAGGACCGCCGCGCCGATCTCGGTCGCGATGGTGCGGATGGTCGGCATCATCTCGGCGACCACCAACGGCGCGAGCCCCAGACTGAGCTCGTCGATCATCAGGACGTGCGGTCGGGTCGCCATCGCGCGGCCGACTGCGAGCATCTGCTGCTCGCCACCCGACAGCAACCCCGCCGGCACCGACAGCTTGGGCTTCAGCGCCGGAAAGTACTGCAGGACGATCTCTTCGATGTCCAGCCGCGTTCCCCGCGGAGCCCGTGCCAGCTGAATGTTCTCCCGGCAGGTGAGGTTGGCGAAGACCGACCGGTCGTCGGGGACCAGGACCACACCACGGCGGGCCTGCAGATGCGGCTTGCCCGAGGTGACCTCGTCACCGAGCGCCAGCACCTGTCCCGAGATGGGCTTGAGGACTCCGGCCAGCGTCAGCAGGGTGGTGGTCTTGCCCGCACCGTTGCCACCGAGCAGCGCGACCACCTCGCCCGGATCGACGTGCAGGTCGACGCCGCGTAGCACCGGAACCCCGGCGTAACCGGCTGTCACGTCGCGCATCTCGATCGCCGGGGTCATCGAACCGACTCCGTCGGTGCGGCGTCGTACGCCTCGGGCGTCGAGTCGACGTCCTCGCCGAGGTATGCGGCGATGACCGCGGGGTCACGGCGCACTTCCGCGGCCGTCCCGGCAGCGATCAGCTTGCCGAAGTCGAGCACGTTGATCCGCTCGCACACGTCGAGGATCAGGCTGAGATCGTGGTCGACCAGAAGGATCGACACTCCGCGTTGCGCAATGCTCTTCAGCTGCCTGCCGAGCACCAGGCCGGCATCGGAGTCGAGACCCGCGGCCGGCTCGTCGAGCAGCAGGAAGCTCGGGTTGGTGGCCAGTGCCCGTGCGACACAGATGAGTTTACGTTCGCCCAGCGACAGGTCCGGGGGGTAGGCATCCATCCGGTCGGTCAATCCGACGAGATCGAGAACCTCCTCGACGTCGGCAGGCAGTCTGCTCGACGTGCGCGGCCGGACGAATTCGGTCAGCGGCGCCCACCAGCGTGCACGCTCGGTGGACACCAGCACGTTCTCGACGACGGTCAGATCCTCGAACAGTTCCAGGCTCTGAAAGGTGCGCCCGATCCCGGCGCCGACCCGTTGATGCGCTGCCATCGAGGTGATGTCGACGTCGCCGAGCATCACCCGGCCGGTGGCCCTGGCGTAGCCGGTCACCGAGTCGATGAACGTCGTCTTGCCCGCTCCGTTCGGTCCTATGAGACCGGCGAACTCGCCCGGCTCGACCGTGATCGACACGGCGTCGAGAGCGAGCACGCCACCGTATCTGACTGTGAGACCTTCGGTGCGAAATGTGGTCGGGGAGACCATCAGCACGTCCTTTCTTCTCCGACTGTGGGTGCCCGGGTCCGGGCAGCACCAGGTCACCCGGGAGAGTCGGCAGTATGGGGAACTGCCGGTTCTCCCGGGTGTCTCTCTGGTGGGTGGTGCCTGCGGTCAGACGGTGAGGTATCCGCCGTCGACGGGAAGTACTGCACCGGTGATGAATTCGGCGTCGTCGCCGGCCAGGAAGGCGACCGCCTTGCCGACGTCGCTGACGTGTCCGATCCGGTGCAGGGGTGTGCGGTCGAGCAACCCGGCGTAGATATCGGGTGCGACCTCACGGGTCTTGTCGAGCAACGGTGTCTCGATCCATCCCGGGGCCACCGCGTTGACCCGAACACCATGCGGCGCATAGGACTGACACAGTGACTTGGTGAGCTGGACGATGGCGCCCTTGCTCGCTGCATAGGCGGGACTGACCGCCGAACCGAAGGTGGCATACATCGAGGCGACCAGCACGATCGCACCGCCGCCGGCGAACAGCAGATCTTGTGCCGCCGCACAGCAGCGGTGCACGGCGAGGAGGTTGACGTCGATCACCTGGGCGAATCCGGCCGGCTCGTGCTCCTCGGCGCCCAGCGAGATCCCGGCCGCCGGTACGAGGATGTCGAGGCGGTCGAGGCCGCCGAAGAACGCCGTGACGTCGCCGGCGTCGGTGACGTCGAGTTCGGTCACGGTCACGCCGTCGATCGGCGAGACCTGTTCTGCTGCAAGTCCTACCGCGTGTACCTGGGCACCACGCTCGGCCAGCAGGGTCGCGGTGCCCAGGCCGATGCCCGAGGTGCCGCCGGTGACCACCGCGACCTTGCCGGCGAGTGACCCTCCGGTCATCGCGTCCTTCGGGGTCCCCGCGCCGATCGGGATCGTGCTCAACGCCGGAAGAGTTCGTCGTTGATCTTGAGGCCGTGGTCCTTGCAGTACTGCTCGTAGCGATGGATGTTGTAGAAGGTGTCTTCGGTGAGGACGACGTTGTCGTCGGCGTCGTACCAGTCGATCGAGCCGTTCAGCACGAAGAAGGTCTCGAAGCCCTCCGGGTTGACCGAGCGCAGGGTGTGGATCACGCCGGGGCTTTCGACGACGACGTCGCCGGCGCTCGCCTCCCAGTCGTATTCCTCGTAGCCCCAGCTTCCGCGGACGGTGTAGCCGAGGACTCCCGAGCGATGCTTGTGCCGGCCGAGTACGCCCGGGCCGTCGGAGCGAACCATTGCGCCCCACTGTCCGAGTCGGATGTCGAACCAGAGGTAGCGGGCCCACATCCCTTCCGAACCTTCGACGAACATCCACGGCGAGTACTCCTCGTCGGCGGGCGCGTAGATGTCGTTGAGCTGGTATCGCAGCGCCACGTCGTTGAGCGCGTCCTTCTCGTTGAGGGTGATGGCGTCGGCGTCGATATGGAGATCTGTCATGTGGGTTCCTTTCCGTGAAGACATGACTGGGCTGTCGGGATGAATACGGTCAGTGGTTGGGGGTGATGAGGACCTTGGTCGGCCCGCCGGTCCGGAGTTCGGCGAAGACGTCACAGAGTTCGTCGAGGGGGCGCGTGCAGACCCAGCCCTCCGGGTCGTAGGCGCCCGTTTCCATCGCCGCGATCACGGCCCGGAAATCCTCATCGGTGTAGGTGGACGAGCCGATCACGCTCACCTCGCGGTACAGCAGGCTGGTCGGATCGAACTCCATCGGCTTCTCGTGCAGTCCGAGCAGGACCACCCGCCCACGCGGACCGAGGGCGCCGATCGCGTCGGTCAGAACGGCCCCCACGCCTGCGGCTTCGACGGCGACGTCGAGTGTTCGGCCGGCAAGAACGTCGGCGAGCGACTGCTCGCGGGGATCGAACGTCTGCGCACCCTGGCGCTGTGCGATCGCGCGGCGGGCCGCCGACGGATCGGAGACGACGATGTCGGCGACACCGGCCTCACGCAGCGCGAACAGCGCTCCCAGGCCGATGGGACCCGCACCACCGACGAACGCAACGTCGGCGTCGTCGACGAGTGCGAGGTTCACACCGTGATGGGCGACGGCCATGGGTTCGACCAATGCTCCGGAGAGCAGGCTCACCGCGTCCGGGAGCCGGAAGGCCATGGATGCGGGGACGATCGTCCTGGTCGCGAGGCCGCCGCCGGGGCCGCTGAGACCGTGGAAGGCCATCATCTCGCAGGTGTTGGGGTGTCCGCGGTCGCAGCCGGCGCACCGTCCGCAGCTGTAGGTCGGGCGCACTGCCACGCGATCGCCGACCGTCAGATCGTGGACGTCCGTTCCGACCGCGCTGATGGTGCCGGAGAACTCGTGCCCGAGAACGATCGGCAGCCGCTGGCCGGTCAGGGGGTGCGCGTCGACCGGAGTGACGGTCTGGTGTGCGAAGTACTCGTGCAGATCGGATCCGCACACCCCGCAGTACGCGACGTCGATGCGGACCTCGTCGACGCCGACGGCCGCGAGGTCGATCTCCTCGACTCGGACATCGCCGACGCCGTAGTACCGCGCCGCGCGGTCGATACCGGTCACTTCCCTCACTCCGATCCCGTTAGATAAACGATCGTTCGTTTTGTCGAGCTGAACACTACTGTGACTTACGACTCACGTCAACGGGGGAATCTGACTGGAACACACGAGTCTTCCCAGGAAGAAGTGATGAAATTTGATACGGTCGATCCATCGCGGCCTTGTGGCCGCCCACGTCACACGCGATTGGCTAAACGATCGTACGGCTGAGTGGGCCTACGAAAGGACATGAAAATGCAGCGCACCCGAACGCGGAGCCAGAACAAGGGGCCTGCGCTGCTCGAGTGCGCGATCCGCAACTTCACCGAGCGGGGCTATCACGGCACATCGATGCGTGACATCGCTTCGAGCGCGGGGGTCACGGTGGCATCGATCTACCACTACTACCCGTCCAAGCAGGAGATCCTGCGGGAGATCATGGCCGCGACGATGCGGGACACCATCGAGAGCACCCGGGACGCGGTGCTCGCCGCTGACAATTCCCCTGCACGGCAACTCGACGCGGCCATGCGGGCCTGGGTCATCTTCCACACCACCCGGCAACCCGAGGCGCTGATCGGTGCATCCGAACTCCGCAGTCTCGACCCCGAGGGACTGGCCCTCGTCACCGCGCTGCGCCATGAGCAGGAAACGATCTTCCGGGGGGTGATCGAGCGCGGCGTGCGAACGGGTGACTTCACCACGAAGTACCCGGGTGAGGCTGCCAGGGCGGCGCTCGCGATGGGCGCCAACATCGCATCGTGGTACCAGGAGGACAGCAAACTCACCCCGGAGGAACTGGCCGAGCGCTATTCCGATCTGGTGCTCGGAACGGTCCGCGAGCGTGACCGGCCAGATGAGGAATCGTCGCCGGCTCGATGAGCCGCGCCCGCTGTGGGCGTGAGCGACTGCGCCGACGTCTCCGTCGCGCGTGATCCGGCGACCCAGTGGGTCCTGCTCGCCGTGTGCCGGAATCGTCTCGCCGAACAACGTGATCGCATGGGGGTGCGGCCGCGGAACACCGCGTGCTGCTCCGTCGATGGACAGTTGGGCTGAGTGAGGTTGCTGCGCTAAGCTTTTCCGTTCATCGGAGGACTGCTCCGACATCTGTTGCGCACCATCGCGGCATACCCGGCGGCCGGCGTCGAGCGGTACCACAGCCGACAACCGACCCCCACTACGCCGCCCTGACCGCCGACATCCGGTACACGACCGCATCGGTGCCGAAACCACTCGCTCGTCGACCGCCTGTGAGCGCTGACCACCAGCAATCGATCATTTAGGCTGGGGCCACACAGCAGGCAGGGCGGGAGGACTCGGCGGCATGGCGAAGAAAGACGGCGGTAAGAAGGCCGGTGACAAGAAGGCGTCGGTGAAAGCGGCCGGCTCGAGAGATGCCGGGTCGAAGGACGCTGGGGCCGAGAAGGCCGATGTGAGAGAGACGGGCGTGAAAGAGTCCGGGTCGAAGAAGGCCGCAGGGAAGAAGGGCGGTGCCAAGCCCGGCAGCGGGAAACGCGCTGCTGTCAAGAATTCGCCTGGCAAAGCGGCGCCGACCGTCGAATCCACCCCCAGGCGCGGTAAGAAGGATGCCGCGATCAAGCGGCTCGAGTCCGAGATCGGAAGGCTCACCGACGAGCTGGCCCAGGTCGAGCGGGCCGCCCGCAACCGGATCAAACAGGCCGAGACCGACCTCTCCGCGCTGCGGGGCGAAGTGCTGAAACTGTTCAGCCGGATCCCCGGGCTGGGCGACCCCGGGTCGGGAGACAGGACTGATGAGCCGCCCGCCGTCGGTCCGCCTGCCGATGGCGCGGAGAACGCAACCGATACAGTCGCGGCGAATACCGTTCCGGAGTCAACCGTCGCGAAGTCGGCCGTGTCCGATCGATCTGCTGCGCAGCCGAGACCGACCAAGCCCGCGAAACCCGTTGCCGTATTCGATCCCGTGGAGATTCCCACCGAGACCACTCCGGAGGAATCGCCGGCGCGCAAGGCCACCGCGTCGTGGCCCACGAGCGCGCCGCCTGCGACTGTCCCCACGAAGAACTCCGCACCGATGAAGAGCCCTGTGCCGGTGGAGAAGTCGGCGTCGGTGGAGAAGTCCGGGCCGGCAAAGAAGCCCGGGCCGGTGGAGAAGTCGGCGCCGGTGAAGAAGAGCGCACCGGCAAAGAAGTCCGCCCCGGTGGACAAGAGCACCCCGGCGGCGTCGAAAACCGCTCCGGCACACAGGGTCGCACCCGCGCCGGCGCGTGGCGGACCGACGGTCGCGCAGCTGCGCGCCGAGGCAAAGGGCAAGGGCATCAGGGGCTATTCGTCGATGACCAAGGCGCAACTGCTCGCCGCCCTGGCCTGAGCGCCGCCTGAACCCGCGGGTGGACCGATCTGGTGTCAGACTCCGGAGATGCTGTAGCTGTGCATCTTTCGGTACAGCGAACTGCGTGACAAACCCAGCGCCGCTGCCGCGCGGACACGGTTGCCGTCGTATTCGGTGAGTGCGGCGACGATCGCGTCGCGCTCGGCGGACTCCAGCGTGGTGAGCGTGCGGGTGGTGTTGGACCGGCAGAAACCCGGAAGGTCCTCGGGCTGGATCTCGCCGACGGGGCGCCGGCGTAACGCCTCGCTCAACGCCTGCCGCAACTGAGTGATGTTGCCGGGCCAGCCGTAGCTCGCGATCACCCGCATCGCCTTGGGGCTCAGGCGCGTGATTCTCTGTGGTGAAACATCTTTCACGATCTGCGCGACGATCGACTCCAGATCCGCGCTGCGCAGACGCAACGGTGGCACCGTCACCGAGCGGTCGAGCCGATCGAGCAGGACGGCTGCTGGAGAGTCGGCCGCGGTGTCACCCGATCCCATCGTCACCGCCACCCGGTATCCGGTGGTGAGGGCGTCGTCGACCATGCCGCACAGGGTGGCCGCGGTGTCGGTTCCGACCTGATCCGGTCGCCGGACCACCAGCAGCGCCGGACCGTCGACGGTGGGGTCCGGCGACACCACCTGCTCACCGCGCCCCAATCGTGGGGCGTCGACGACGACCACCGGCGCGTCGCCGTGGACCTCACGGAACGCCTCGGCGATCAGCGACAGCCGGCCAGATCCCGGTTCACCGAGGGCGAGCAGTCCGTCACCGGATTCGAAGGCCTCGACGGCCTCGGCTCGGGCGGTTCGCCACGCCGGGCTGCGTGTCGTGGCCGCCGACCGGGTGGCGCGCTCTCGCTTAGACTCGGGTGCTGAGATGTCCGGAATCGACAGTGGTGCAGTCGAACCCGGGATCACGATCTCGTCCTCGTCGAGCAGGAGCACCATCCCCACGGTATCGCCGTTACAGGTGATCCCGGTGGAACGCAGCCGGATTCGGCGTCCGTCATCGAGCGTCAGATGGCGTGCGGCACGCTCGGAACGGGTCATCAGGAACTGCGCGAACTCGGCAACGGTGTTCTGCTGGTCAGGCGAGAGAAGCTCGCGTGCAGCCTCGTTGACCATCGTGGTGTCGGCGCCGCGCATACCGTGCGTCCCACTGCCGACCGCCATCACCGGCTGGTGGGGCCGGGCGTCGGCGCGCAGATAGGTCTCGAACAGTGCTCGGGTGGCCTGGCTGCGGTCGAGCAGGAGATTGCGCCCGATCTCCCCGGCGGCCGAGCGGATCAGGGCATCCATCAACGGATTCCACGTGTCGGCGAGCATGCTCGCGTCCAAGACGCCCACGACACGTCCGCTCACCGGATCGAAGACCGGGGCACCCGTGCAGGCGAACTGGATGAGCTTCTGGTTGAAGTGTTCACAGCCGATCACCCGGACCGGGGCGCCGACCTCGAAGACCGTGCCGACCCCGTTGGTGCCCACACCGCTCTCCACGAAGCAGAACCCGCGCTGGAAGTCGACACGGTCGAGGACCCGTCCCACTGCGGCCGAACAGTCCCGGCGGTCGACGATCCGGGCCTTGGCGTCGGTGAGGGCGATCGTCACCGGGACATCGCTCATGTCCTCGGTGAGCCGCTCGATCACCGGTTGCGCACAGCGCGCCAGGCGGGAGTCGAAGTCGATGTCGTCGTGGAAGTCGACGTGGTAGCGGTCGGCGTTGACCCCGGCATCGTGGCTGCGTTCCCACGATGCGGCCACCACATCGTCGACCCCGGCGGCACCGGCCGGGCCGTACTCCAGGAAGTCCGCGCGGGCTGCGGCGATGCGGAGCTGGCGCTCGCGCAGGTCGGTCATCGTCGCGTGCCTCCGTTCTCGGGCGCCGGTGGATATGTGACATACGGCAGAGGTGTGACATGGGACACATAGCCGATTATGCAGCGATTTCGGCGGAAACGACACTGTGCGGAGGGTCAGGTGCGGTGTCCCAATATGGGACACCGGGACCTCCTGGGACAGCGCCGAGAATTCTCCGCAGTGAGCGCCGTCACACCCCGGCGCCATCACCAACACAGCGTCACCACAACCCAGGAGGTCATCATGGCAACCACCACACTCGACGCCGCGGTCATCGGAACGGGCGTCGCCGGCCTGTACCAGCTCCACATGCTGCGCGAACAGGGACTCGACGTCCGCGCCTACGACAAGGCGTCGGGCGTCGGCGGCACCTGGTACTGGAACCGCTATCCGGGCGCACGCTTCGATTCCGAGGCGTACATCTACCAGTACCTGTTCAACGAGGAACTCTACAAGGGGTGGAGCTGGAGTCAGCGATTCCCCGGCCAGCCGGAGATCGAACAGTGGCTCAACTACGTCGCCGACTCGCTCGACCTGCGCCGTGACATCTCGCTGGAGACCGAGATCGTCAGCGCCGTCTTCGACGAAGACGCCAACCGCTGGACGCTGACCACCGCCGACGGCGACACGATCGACGCGCAGTTCCTGATCACGTGCTGCGGCATGCTGTCGGCACCGATGCACGACCTGTTCCCCGGCCAGGGTGACTTCGACGGTCAGCTGGTGCACACCGCGCGGTGGCCCAAAGAGGGTATCGACTTCGCCGGCAAGAGGGTCGGCGTGATCGGCAACGGCGCCACCGGTATCCAGGTGATCCAGTCGATCGCCGCGGAGGTCGACGAGCTCACCGTGTTCATCCGCACCCCGCAGTACGCGCTGCCGATGAAGAACCCGAGTTACGGTCAGGCGGAGGTCGATTGGTACAAGTCCAGGTTCGGCGAACTCAAGGAGACCCTGCCGACCACGTTCACCGGGTTCGAGTACGACTTCACCGACGCCTGGGCCGACCTGACACCCGAGCAGCGTCGGGCGAAGCTCGAGGCCGACTACGACAACGGCTCGCTGAAGCTGTGGTTGGCGTCGTTCGCGGAGATCTTCGCCGACGAGGAGATCAGCGAAGAGGTGTCGGAGTTCGTCCGCGAGAAGATGCGGGCGCGGCTGCAGGACCCCGACCTGTGCGAGCTGCTGATCCCCACCGACTACGGCTTCGGTACCCACCGTGTGCCGCTGGAGACCAACTACCTCGAGGTGTACCACCGCGACAACGTGACCGCGGTTCCGGTGCGCGACAACCCGATCGCCCGCATCGTCGAGAACGGCATCATCCTCGCCGACGGCACCCTGCACGAGCTCGACGTGATCATCATGGCCACCGGATTCGACGCCGGCACGGGTGCGCTCACCCGGATCGACATCCGCGGTCGAGGTGGCCGCTCGCTCAAGGAGGACTGGTCGCGTGACATCCGCACCACCATGGGTCTGATGGTGCACGGTTATCCCAACATGCTGACCACAGCGGTGCCGCTCGCACCGTCGGCGGCGCTGTGCAACATGACCACCTGCCTGCAGCAGCAGACCGAGTGGATCAACGAGGCCATCCGGTACATGGGCGAACACGGCAAGACCGTCATCGAGCCGACCGCCGCGGGTGAGGACGCCTGGGTGGCACACCACGACGAGCTCGCCGATGCCAACCTCATCTCGCGCACCAACTCCTGGTATGTGGGGTCGAATGTGCCCGGCAAGCCGCGCCGGGTGCTGTCCTACGTCGGCGGCGTGGGCGCCTACCGCGAGGCCACGCTCGAGGCGGCGGCGGCCGGCTACAAGGGGTTCTCGCTGACCTGATCGGACTATGATCCACATCACATTCTCGAAAGGATGAAACCGATGACCAGCACTTTCTCTCGTCTCGACACGTCCGCCTTCGGTGCCGCGGCCGATCAGATCCTCGAATCCGCGGTCGGCGGCGACGCCCCGGTGCCCGGTGTGGTCGCCGCGATCACCGACCGCCACGAGACGATCTACGCCCATGCGGCCGGTGTCCGCCGGCTCGGCGGTGCGGCCGCGCTGACCGTCGACGACGTGTTCGCGATCTTCTCCACCACCAAGGCGATCACGGCGACCGCCGTCCTGCAGCTCGTCGAAGAGGGGTTGCTCGACCTCGACCGCCCGGCCGGTGACTACGCACCGGAGATCGGCACCCTCAAGGTGATCGAGGGTTTCGACGACGCGGGCGAACCGATCCTGCGGGCGCCGCGGTCGGTGCCGACGACGCGTCAACTCCTCACCCACACGGGTGGATTCGGCTACGACTTCTTCGACGCGGTCTATGCGCGGCTGGCGGAGGAGAAGGGGCAGCCGAGCGTCATCAGCGCCACCAAGGCCGCGTTGATGACCCCGCTGCTGTTCGACCCGGGCGAGAAGTGGCAGTACGGAACCAACATCGACTGGGCCGGCCAGGTGGTGGAGGCGGTGCGCGGCAAGCGACTCGGCGAGGTGTTCGCCGAACGCATCTTCGCGCCCCTCGGCATCGAGAACATGAGTTTCATCCTGCGCGAGGACTTCCGGACACGACTCGCGGAGATCCATGCGCGCAATGCCGACGGATCGCTGACGCCGATGGACCTCGAACTGCCGTCGCCGCCCGAGGTGGACTTCGGTGGTCACGGTCTGTACGGAACCGTGGGCGACTACCTGAAGTTCATCCGCATGTGGCTGAACGACGGTGCGGGAGAACATGGTCGCGTGTTGCGCGCCGACACCGTCGAGATGGCGGTGCAGAACCATCTCGGCGATCTGCCGGTGACCATGCTGCCCGGAGTGATCCCGTCGTTGTCGAATGATGCGGAATTCTTCCCCGGGCAGTCGAAGTCGTGGTCTCTGCCGTTCATGATCAACAACGAGCAGGCGCCCACCGGGCGTCCCGCCGGCGCACTGGGCTGGGCCGGCCTCGCCAATCTCTTCTACTGGATCGACCGGGCGAACGGTTACGGCGGGTACTGGGCCACCCAGATCCTGCCCTTCGGTGACCCGACGTCGTTCACCAAGTACATGGAGTTCGAAACGGCGTTCTACCAGAATCTGAATGGCTGATCGTCCGGTGGAACAGACAGTGATCCGATGGATCTCGAAAGGAGCCGGATTCTGACATGTCCGGATCGATGAAGACCTTCACCATGCTCGACATCGGCAAGACCGCGGTGATCGAGAAGCCCATACCCACCCCCGGGCCCACCGAGGCACTGGTCAAGACGACCGCCTCGCTGATCTGCACCTCCGACGTCCACACCGTCAAGGGTGCGTTGCCGGTGGAGAACGGCCGCACCCTGGGACACGAGTCGGTGGGGGTGATCGCCGCGCTCGGATCCGCGGTCACCGGATTCACCGAGGGGCAGCGGGTGGCCGTCAACGCGGTCACCCCGTGCTTCGAATGTTCTTACTGTCAGCGAGGATTCACCAGCCAGTGTGGTGGACTGCTCGGTGGCTACAAGTACACCGCCCAGGTGGACGGGAACATGGCCGAGTATTTCCTGGTGCCTGCGGCGACGGGCAATCTCGCGCCGATCCCCGACGACCTGGCCGACGAGGCGGCGGTCTATGCATGCGACATGCTCAGCACCGGGATCATGGGCGCCGAGCATGCGCAGATAGAGATCGGCGACACCGTCGTCGTCTTCGCGCAGGGAGCGGTGGGGCTGTGTGCCACCATCGGCGCGCGATTGCTCGGCGCAGGCCGGATCATCACCGTCGAATCCCGGCCGGAGCGGCAAGCCCTGTCGCGGCAGTACGGCGCCGACGACGTCGTCGACTTCACCGAGGGTGATCCGGTGGAGCAGATCATGGATCTGACCGGAGGTGTCGGCGCCGATGCGGCGATCGAGGCGCTGGGATTCCCGCAGACCTTCGAGGCCGCGCTGGCGTGTCTGAAGGCCGGTGGGACGCTGTCCAACATCGGGTATCACGGGGAGAATCCGGCACCGTTGCAGCTGGATCTGATGGCCTTCGGACTCGGCATGGGAGACAAGACCATCCGCACCGGTCTGTGTACCGGCGGCAGCGATCGGATGCGGCGGCTGTTCACGCTGATGACCACCGGCAAGGTCGATCCGGCTGCGATGACCACGCATCGCTTCGGATTCGACGACGTCGAGCACGCGTTCACGATGATGGCCGACAAGCAGGACGACATCATCAAACCGCTGATCACGTTCTGATCCGTCACGCGACCCGCCCACCGCACTCCCGTGCGGTGGGCGAGTTGTGTTGGTACGAATTGTGTTGGAGCGCAGTGGTTTGCGTCGTCGAGGCTCATTCGGAAGCCGGGGTTGTGTGCTTCCCGGAAACTGGGGGAAGGTGCGCTTCCCCGAAACCAGGGGAAGGTGCGCTTCCCCGAAACTAGGGGAAGGTGCGTTTCCCCGAAACCAGGGGAAGGTGCGTTTTCCCGAAACTAGGGGAAGGCGAGTTTCCCCGAGGTTCGGGGCCTTCCCCGTGTTGTGGCCAGGGGAAGGTTGTGAAACCAGGGGAAGGACCACTTTCCCCTAGTTTCGGGACCGGGACCGGGAGCGGGAGCTGGGGACGCGGGCCGGGAGCTGGGGACCGGGACCGGGAGCCGGGGCGACGGCACGGCCCGACGGCGCGGCTCGCCTGCCCCTCGACGCTAGGGTGGGGCGGTGGACGTTCGGTTGGAGCAGTTGCGGCAGGTGATCGACGGGCCGCTGCCGGAGATCGCGGTCCGCTTCTCCCGCTTCCTCGCCCCGGACTGGCCCCATCGCGCGCTGGTGATCTTCACCCGCGAGTGCACCGGCCGACCCCGCAAGGTGGCCGGCGACAGGGAGATCGTCGACCGGGTGACCATTGCCGAACTCGACGCCGTCAGGGAGACCGTCGGCAGCGGCGAGGTGGTGACCGCGACCGTCGCGATCGGCGGTGCCACCCACACCGTGCGGGCCGTCCGCGACGAGACCGACACCCTGCTCGTCGTCGTCGCGAAACCCTCACGCGCGACCACCCCGCCGTCCGACGAGGTGCTGCGTGCGTGGTTCGCGATCGTGGCCACCTCCATCCGCCAGCAGGTGGCGCAGGCCAGCCCGGACTACCTCGCCGAGTCGCGGGCGGCGTCGAGTGAACGCGCCCGCACCATCGCGCAGCTCACCGAGACCCATGAGGACACGCTCGCGTCGATCCTCGGCACCCTGCGCTCGCGCGACCTCGACGATCGGACAGCTCGGGCCGCGGCCGCCGAGACCGCGTCGTCGGCGTTGATCGCGCTGCGCTCGGTGGGCGCCTCCGACCGGGAACTGGCCACCGAGGTGCCGACCGCGGCCTTCGCACGGCTGCAGGCCGAACTCGAACCGGTGCTGCGGCACCTGCCGGGCGAGGTGGACTATGTGCGGCCCGAACCCGATGGGCGGGCGCTGCCCGGCGAGATCGCGCACGGCGCCCGGGCGATCGTGCGCGCCGTGGCGGTGGCCTTCGCCGCCCAGCCCGCGGTGGCACGGCTGCGGATCGCGTGGGGATTCGACGGCACCGACCTCGTCGTCGACATCCGCGATCACGGGGCCGGAGTTCTCGACGGCGATGCGCTGACCAGGCAGTTGGCCGGCCGGCTGCGGACCCTCGACGGCCGGCTCGAGGTGGAGACCCTGCCCGGCTGGGGTAGCCGGGTGTGCGCGCGGCTACCCCTCGAGGCCCCCGACGAACGGCCCGACGAGGATCTGCTGTCGACCCTCAACCCCCGCGAGCTCGAAGTCCTCGGACACCTCGCGCTCGGGCGGCGCAACAAGCAGATCGCCGGGGACCTCGGCGTGAGCGAGAGCACCATCAAGTTCCATGTGACGGCGATCCTGCAGAAACTGCGGGTGTCCAACCGCGGTGAGGCCGGACTGCTCGCGGCGAAGGCCGGGATCACCGCCGCCTGACGAGCGGTCCGAAATGAACGCCTGTACTTTCGGCTAGGCAGAACCATCCATTCGGGTGGATGCATGAATTCGGCGGGCCCACGAGACTGGGACGCATACCGGACTGTCGTGCGGCAGTCCAGAGTTGTCATCGAGAGGATTGAGAAGCGGATATGTCGCAGCAGACGGTCAAGGGAGTCATCTCGCGGAGCAAGGGTGCGCCGACCGAAGTCGTCGACGTCGTCATCCCCGAACCCGGTCCTCGCGATGTGATCGTGAAGATCCAGGCGTGCGGCGTGTGCCACACCGACCTCGCCTACAAGCAGGGCGGCATCAACGACGAGTACCCGTTCCTCCTCGGACACGAGGCGTCGGGCATCGTCGAGACCGTCGGCTCCGACGTCACCCACGTCGAGGCCGGTGACTTCGTCGTCCTCAACTGGCGTGCGGTGTGCGGCGAGTGCCGTGCCTGCAAGCGGGGCCGCCCGTGGTACTGCTTCGACACCTTCAACGCCAGCAAGCCGATGACGCTCACCGACGGCACCGAGCTCACCCCGGCGCTGGGCATCGGCGCCTTCGCCGAGAAGACCCTGATCCACGAATTGCAGTGCACCAAGGTCAATCCCGAGACCGACCCGGCCGTCGCCGGTCTGCTCGGCTGTGGCGTGATGGCCGGCCTGGGTGCCGCGATGAACACCGGCAACGTCGGCCGCGGTGACTCGGTGGCCGTGATCGGTTGTGGCGGTGTCGGTGACGCCGCGATCGCCGGCGCCAAGCTGGCCGGTGCCACCACGATCATCGCGATCGATCGCGACCCGGCAAAGCTGGAGTGGGCCAAGGATCTCGGCGCCACCCACACCATCAACGGTGCCGAGGTGGACGATGTGATCACCGCGGTTCAGGACCTCACCGACGGCAACGGCGCCGACGTCGTCGTCGACGCGGTGGGCCGTCCGGAAACCTACAAGCAGGCCTTCTACGCCCGCGACCTCGCCGGTGTCGTCGTCCTGGTGGGTGTGCCCACCCCGCAGATGACCCTGGAGATGCCGCTCGTCGACTTCTTCTCCCGCGGCGGGGCGCTGAAGTCGTCGTGGTACGGCGACTGCCTGCCCGAGCGTGACTTCCCGATGCTGATCGATCTGTACGAGCAGGGCCGTCTGCCGCTGGACAAGTTCGTCACCGAGCGTGTCGGCCTCACCGACGTCGAGGCCGCCTTCGAGGCGATGGAGGCCGGTAAGGTGCTCCGCTCGGTCGTCGAGGTGAAGGCGTGAGCGACCTGCGTATCGAGAACGTCGTCACCTCCGGCACGTTCTCGCTCGACGGTGGCACCTGGGACGTCGACAACAACGTCTGGCTGGTCGGCAACGACGACGAGGTGGTGATCATCGACGCCGCCCACTCGGCCGCGCCGATCCTCGCCGGTGTCGGCGATCGCACCGTCACCGCGATCGTGCTGACCCACGGACACAACGACCACATCACCGTGGCACCCGAACTGTCGACGGCGACCGGCGCGCCGGTGCTGCTGCATCCGGGCGACGACATGCTGTGGCAGGAGACGCATCCCGGTGTCGAGCACGGCGATCTGGCCGACGGCCAGGAGATCGAGGTGGCCGGCACGACGCTGACGGTGATCAACACCCCCGGCCACTCGCCGGGATCGTCGGTGATCTACGTGCCGGAGGCCGGTGTGCTGTTCAGTGGCGACACCCTGTTCCAGGGTGGACCGGGTGCCACCGGGCGCTCGTTCTCGAGCTTCCCGACGATCATCGAGTCGATCCGCGACAAGATCTTCGCCCTCGACCCGGAGACCAAGGTCTACACCGGGCACGGTGAGGGCACCACCATTGCCGGTGAGGCCCCGCATCTCGAGGAATGGATCAAGCGCGGCCACTGAGCCGCTCGTCCGATCCCACCACGCACACCGACGCCCCGGCCCCGGCCGGGGCGTCGGTGTGCTGACCGGGCCGGTAGACCGGTGGGTTCTCGAGGTGGCCTGGGGAGGGCCGGGTGGGATGACTCACAGTTGGTTCGCAGCTCTTGGTCGCCCCGGGACGCTCTGTAATAGTTAGGCAATGCTTACCTCACTTGAGAAGGTCGCCCCGTGGGCGGTCGGCATCTTCCGCATCGTTGTCGGATTCCTGTTCTTCTGCCACGGCACGTCCACCCTGATGGCCTGGCCCGTCGCGCCCTACAGCGGGCAGACCGCCGACATCGGTGCCTGGCCCTCATGGTGGGCCGGGGCCATCCAGCTGGTGGGCGGCCTGCTCATCATGCTCGGCATCGGTACCCGCGTCGCGGCATTGATCGGCTCGGGATCGATGGCCGTGGCCTACTTCTGGAAGCACCAAGGTGACGGGTTGCTGCCGATCCAGAACGACGGCGACTCGGCGGCACTCTTCTGCTGGGCGCTGCTGCTGCTCGTGTTCATCGGCTCCGGCCGTCTCGCGCTCGGATCGCTGTGGAACCGTCGGTCCGAATCGGCTGCATCGGAGCAGATCTCGGCCGGTCCCCGGGCCGACGCACCCACTCCGGAACCCGTCTGACCGCACGTTTCGCGGTGGGCGGCGTCTTCCCGGCAGGGTCGTGGGGATAATATTTTCACAGTGAAGCACATCAGTACCGCGGACACGGAGCCTCAGGCTGTGCCGCGAAGCCGCATCGTCGTCGCCTCGATGGTCGGCACCAGCATCGAGTTCTTCGACTTCTACATCTATGCAACTGCCGCGGTGCTGGTGTTCCCCACCCTCTTCTTCCCGGCCGGCGACGACACCGCCGCACTGCTGTCGTCGTTCGCGACCTTCGGGCTCGCCTTCGTGGCGCGACCCATCGGATCGATCCTGTTCGGCCACTTCGGCGATCGTGTCGGCCGGAAGGCGACACTGGTCGGCTCCCTGCTCACGATGGGTATCGCGACCTTCGTCATCGGCCTGCTTCCGACCTTCGACTCGGTCGGCTATCTCGCTCCCGTGCTGCTGGCGCTGATGCGGTTCTGCCAGGGCCTCGGACTCGGTGGCGAATGGTCGGGTGCCGCGTTGCTCGCCACCGAGACCGCCGAGAAGGGCAAGCGTGCGTGGGCGGCGATGTGGCCGCAGCTCGGCGCGCCCATCGGCTTCTTCTTCGCCAACGGCACCTTCCTGCTGCTGATGGTCGGCCTGGACTTCGACGCCAAGAACGCGGCGACCAACCACGCCTTCCTGACCTGGGGCTGGCGCGTCCCGTTCCTGGCCTCCGCGATCATGGTGATCGTCGGCCTCTACGTGCGACTCAAGCTCACCGAGACCCCGGTCTTCGCCCGCGCGGTGCACGAGGGCAAGAAGGTGAAGGCGCCGTTCGCCGAGGTGCTCAGGACCAGCTGGCGACCGCTCATCGCGGGCACCTTCATCATGCTGGCCACCTACACGCTGTTCTACATCGTCACCACCTGGACCGTGTCCTACGGCACCGGCAAGGTGGCCGACGCAACCGGTCCCACGCTGTCGATCGGCTACGTCGACTTCCTCACGCTGCAGCTGATCGCCGTGCTCTTCTTCGCGGCGTGCGTTCCCCTCGCCGGGTGGCTCGCCGACCGATACGGCCGCCGACCGGTGCTCCTGCTCGTCACCGCGGTGATCGTGATCTTCGGGTTGTGCTTCGGCCGGCTGCTCAACCCGTCGTCGGTGACCCAGGGCTCGATGCTGTTCTTCCTGATCGTGGGCATGTCGTTGATGGGGCTGACCTTCGGCCCGATGAGCGCGATCCTGCCCGAACTGTTCCCGACCAACGTCCGCTACACCGGATCGGGTATCGCCTACAACGTGTCGTCGATCCTGGGTGCGGCGGTGGCGCCGTTCATCGCGACCTGGCTGGTGGCCGACTACGGCGTCCTCTGGGTCGGTGTGTACCTCGCGATCGCCGGCGTGCTGACGCTGATCGCCCTCTGGTCGGTCACCGAGACCCGGACCCTCGACCTCACCGAGGTCTGACCACCCGGTCCGACCCGGCCGACCCACCCGTGCAGGTGGTGTGACCGGCACCGGATGGGCCGGGTCGGCACTAGGCTTGCCCGGTGACGATCTCGCCGCTGCGACACCTGATGCCGCCTGCACTCGTGGGTTATCAGCGGTCGTGGCTGCGCGCCGACCTGCTGGCGGGGGCGACTCTCGCCGCCGTCGCGATCCCGGAGTGCATGGGGTACAGCTCCATCGCACACGTCCCGGTGTCGGCGGGGCTCTACACGATCATCCTGCCTGCGGTGGTGTTCGCCCTCGTCGGCTCGTCGCGCCTGATGGTGGTGGGCGCCGACTCGGCGACCGCGGCGCTGCTGGCGTCGGGTATCGCCGGGCTCGGCGTGGTCGGGTTGCAACCGGATTCGACGCAGTGGCTGCAGTGGGCATGTCTGATCGCGATCGTCACCGGCGGGATGCTGGCGATCGCGCGGGTGCTCCGCCTCGGGTTCCTCGGTGACTTCCTCTCCACGGCGGTCCTCATCGGCTTTCTCGCGGGCACCGGGGTGACCGTCTTGACCGGCCAGCTTCCCGGGCTCCTCGGAATCCACGGCGTGGACGGGCAGGTGTGGACGCGCTGGTGGAACGTGTTCACCCAGATCCGCGACATCCATTGGAGTGCAGTCGCTTTCGGTGCCATCTCGCTGGCCGTGCTGATCGTTGGTGCGCGATTCGCGCCGCGCGTCCCGGTCGCGGTGATCGTGGTGGTCGCCTCGATCGCGATGGTGTCGGCGTTCGGCTGGTCGGATGTGGTGCCCGTGGTCGGGGAGGTGTCCGGTGGACTGCCCGCCTTCGGGTGGCCGGAGGGCCTGGCCGTCACCGACGTCGGCAAGGCGGCGACCGTCGCGCTCGGCTGTGCTCTGGTGATCATCACCCAGAGCGCGGCAACCGCACGCAGTTTCGCACAGCGCCACGGTCGCAGCGCCGACATCAACCGCGACATCCTCGGGTTGTCGGGGGCCAACCTGATCGCCGGCTTCGGTGGGACGTTCGTGGTCAACGGCAGCCCCACCAAGACCGAGCTGCTCGACTCCGAGCGCGGACGCACGCAGGTGGCCAACCTGGTGATGGCGGCGATCACCCTGATGGTGGTGGTGTTCGCCGGGAGTGTGCTCCAGAATCTGCCCCACGCGGTGCTGTCGGCGATCGTCGCACTGATCGCGGTACGTCTCATCGACCTGGACGGCGCACGCCGCCTGTGGCGGATGCGCCGCATCGAATTCGGCATCGCCGCCGTGACCGCGGTGATCGTGGTGATCTTCGGTGTGCAGATCGGTATCGTCGCGGCCATGGCGGTCTCGCTGCTCGAACTGGTCCGGCGTCAGTACCGTCCGGAACGATTCGTCCTCGGCGTCGGCTCCGGCGGAACCCGGCGATACGAGACCGCTGTCCCCGGACAACAGTCCCTGCCCGGACTCATCGTGTTCCGCTACGACGCCGACCTGTTCTACGCCAACGCCGGTCGCTTCGCCGACGACGTGATGGACCTGGTCCGCACCGCCCCGGATCGGGTGAAGTGGCTGGTCCTCGACACCTCGGCGATGAGCGACGTCGACTACTCGGCGTCGACGGTCCTCAAGGACCTGATCGACTACATCCACTCCTACGGAGCACATTTCGTGTTGGCCGGTGTCGACCCGGAACTGCAGCGCACCCTCGAGGTGGAGGGGCTGCTGGCCGACCTCGACCCCGACCACGTCTTCGTCACCGTGGGTGCGGCATTGCGTGCCTACCTCGTCGCGCACCCGGAGGCCACGCCCCCCGGCTGGGAACCCATGGACCCGGGGCCGGGCCGCACATCATGAGATTCGGACGGGTGGTGGAGGTGTCGAGGGCGGTCGGCGCGACACGATCACGAAATGCCAAGGCCGAACTGCTCGGTCGGCTGCTCGCGGAGTCCGGCGACGAGATCGGTGTGGTGGTGGCCTGGTTGTCGGGGGAGATACCGCAGGGCCGGCTCGGAGTCGGTTGGCGCACACTGCAATCGCTCGCGGCCACGCCCTCCGGCGGCGGCCCGGACGCACCCGATGCCCTGACCGTCGCCGGCGTCGACGTCGCATTCACCGGGCTCGCCGCGGCGAGCGGCGCCGGATCGACTGCGGTGCGCTCGGGCCTCCTGCAACGATTGTTCTCGCGTGCAACCGAATCCGAACAGCACTTCCTTTTCCGGCTGATGTCGGGGGAGCTGCGGCAGGGTGCCTCGGCCGGGGTGATGTCGGAGGCGATCATCGCGGTGTCGGGGCAGCCCGCCACGCTGGTGCGGCGCGCACACATGCTGACCGGGTCGCTGTCGGCGACCGCCCGTCTCGCGGTGGCCGGCCGGACTGCGCTGGAGACCGTCGGATTACAGGTCGGGCGGGCGATCTCGCCGATGCTGGCCACCCCGGCCGAGGGTCTCGCCGATGCACTCACCGCATTGGGGCCCGAACTCGTCGTCGACCAGAAACTCGACGGGGCGCGCATCCAGGTACATCGTGACGGCGATGACGTCGCGGTCTTCACCCGGACCCTGAACGACGTCACTGAGCGTGTTCCGGATCTGGTTGCGGCGGTACGGGATCTGCCGGTGCGGTCGGTGATCCTGGACGGGGAGACACTCACCCTGACCGACGACGGACGGCCGCGACCCTTCCAGGACACGATGAGCAGATTCGGGTCGATGCAGGACGCCGGCGACACGCCCCGGGTACTCCGGCCGTTCTTCTTCGACTGTCTGCACCTCGACGGCGACGACCTCATCGACCACTCCCTCGCGGACCGGCTCGACGCGTTGGATTCGATTGCGCCGCAATTACGTATCTCCTCGATTCGCAATCCCGACCCGGACACCGCGCAGGCCTACCTCGAGGCCACCGTCGCCGCCGGCCACGAGGGCGTGATGGTCAAGTCGCTGACCGGCCCCTACGCCGCGGGTCGTCGGGGCAAGGCCTGGCAGAAGGTCAAACCTGTGCACACGCTGGACCTGGTGGTGCTGGCGTGCGAGTGGGGATCGGGCCGGCGGACCGGGTTGCTGTCGAATCTGCACCTGGGCGCCCGCGATCCCGACGGGGGGCCGCCGGTGATGGTCGGCAAGACCTTCAAGGGGATGACCGACGCACTGCTGGCATGGCAGACCGCCGAGTTCCCCCGACACGAGGATCACCGTGACGCGCACGCGGTGTATCTGCGGCCCGAGATCGTCGTCGAGATCGAACTCGATGGTGCGCAACGGAGTTCACGGTATCCGGGTGGGGTGGCCCTGCGGTTCGCGCGGGTGGTGCGGTACCGGCCGGACAAGACCCCCGCCGAGGCCGACACGATCGACGCGGTCCGCGCCCTGCTGCGGTGACCGAACCGCCCGGATCAGCGCAGGGGCAGCTCGGCCACGATGGCACCGGGCGAGGCGGACCCACCCGGCGGTTCGACCGTGAACGCCAGCGCCGTCGCGTCACCGAGATGGGGGATCACCGCCGTGGTCGACGGGGCCACGTCCTTGTCGGTCATGGTGCCCGCCGAGGTGGCACCGTTCGGGCCGAGGAGCCACATCTGATACACCGACCCCGGCCGAGGGGGCGGCACATCGTTCATCACCAGGACTCCGGCATCGGCGGTGTCGGAGTAGGTCAACGTCGCCTGCCCGCCGGCGACCGCCCCGGAGGCCGACCGCACGTCGCCCGCGGTGAACACCTGTTGCGCGGTGGCCGGTTCGGTCGGGGCCTGCTGTGTCGACAGGCCGCTGCCGATGGCCCATCCGAGACCACCGACGGCGATCGCCACCGCCGCGGCGGCGACCGCATAGGCGAGGCGGCGCGGGTTCCGGCGACGGTGATCCTGCCGTGGGACCAGCGGGATCGGCTCGGGAGGTGCGGGCTCGGTGTCGACGGCGGGGGAATCGTCGGCGGAATCGGTGCCGATGGCCTCGAGGAGCCGAACACGCAGCGTCGCAGGAGGTTCGGTGACCGTGGTGGTGCTCACCGTGGCCATCGCCTCGCGGGTGTGGCGAACCAGGTCGTCGAACTCGAGACGGGTCTGCGCATCGGCGCGGGCACGCCTGCGGCGGACCGAGTCGAGCTCGGCCGGCGACAGTCCGTGCAGGCCGAGGATCGGGGCGAGATCGAGCAGTTCATCGTCAGACATGGTTGTCCCCCAAGCAGTTACGGAGGCGGTTGAGGCCGTCGCGGATCCGGCTCTTCACCGTGGGCAAGGCCACGGACAGATGTTCGGAGACCTCGCGATACGTCAGGCCCCGGTAGTAGGCCAGGCCGATCGATTCACGTTGGACCTCGGTGAGACTCTCGAGGCAACCGCGGACTTCCTCGCGCGTCTCTCTGCTCTCGGCGGCCGCGGTCACCACGTCGAAGTCGGGCATGTGTTCATCGGCGGCGAATCCCAGGTCGCGTCGGGTGGCGGCCGTCTCCGAGCGGACCCGGTCGACGGCGCGTCGGTGAGCGAGAGTGATGATCCAGGACAGTGCCGAACCCAAGCGGGGATCGTAGGTGTCGGCCGAGCGCCACACCTGCAGGTAGACCTCCTGGGTGGTCTCCTCGCTGTATCCGGGATCGCGCAGAACCCGCAAGACCATCCCGTAGACACGGTGGCTGGTCTGGTCGTACACCTCGGCGAAGGCCGCGCGGTCGCCGCCGGCGACCCGCCCGAGGAGTTCGGCGAGACCATCGGTACCCGGTGCCGGCGCGGGGCGGGTCTGTGAGCTCATTGCCGATCACCCTAACCGGCGCCGCGACCCCCATCAACGGCCGGTGTCGGGAGCCCGTCCCGGTTTCTGCACGGTCCATCACCGGACCTCCGGCGTCCGGGGTGGACGCGGCAGGAAGTACGACGTGCATTCCTGGTACTCGCGATAACCCGGCCGGCTGCCCATCGACTCCTCGAGCAGCCGCGCCCCGGTGGCGTAGACCAGGAAATACGTCATCGCGACCGGTGACAGTACGGACAGGATCCCGGGGGCGCCGATCACCGACGTCCCCGTGGTCATGGCGCCGGCGCTCGCGGTGAACAACCAGATGCCCCACCACACCGACGCGTCCCCGAAGTAGTTCGGGTGCCGTGTCCACGCCCACAGGCCACGATCCATGATGCGTCCACGATTGGCCGGATCCGCCTTGAACGCACGCAGCTGGGCATCGCCGATCGCCTCGAACAACAGGCCGAGCACGTACAACGCGATACCGATCGCGGCGACGATCCATGCGAACCCGGGGGTGGGCCCGGCGACCGCCGACACCATGAGGGGGATCGAGACGAACCACTGTGCAACACCCTGGATGGCGAACACCCGGCGGATGACCACCGTCAGTCGGGGTCCGTCGGGGCCGTACCCGCCGGTGCGTGTCAGCAGTTCGGCGTATCGCGGATCCTCGCCATTACCGGCGGACTTGACCGTCATATGCCATGCCAGGCGCAGACCCCACACGCTCACCCCGACGGCGAGGACCCAGCGTCGAATCGGGTCGCCGCCCCCGAGGATCAGTGACAACCACGCGATCCCGACGAAGCCGAGACCCCATGCGACGTCGACGACGTTGACGCGGCCGAGGCGCCGCCCGACCGCGCACGTGATCGCCTGCAGCACCGCGACGAAGAGCAGCGACCACCCGGCCAGCGCAGCGAATCCGGCCCACCCGGTCACCGGACACCCCCGAACCGCGCGTCGTCGGGACCGTCGGAGGGACGATGGAAGACCACGTGCTGCACATCGAGGTATCCGGCCCGGAATCCCGCCTCGGAGTAGGCCAGGTAGAAGTCCCACATGCGTGCGAACGTCGCATCGAATCCCAGCGGCGCCAGGTGGGTACGCCGGGCGAGGAACCGTTCCCGCCACAGCCGCAGGGTCTCCGCGTAGTGCATGCCGAATGCCGAGGAGTCGGCCAGGCGAAGGGAGGTGTGCTCGGCAGCCGCCGTCCGGAGCGCCCGTAGCGACGGGATCTGGCCACCCGGGAACACGTACTTGTGCACCCACGTGTAGGTGCTCCGCGAGGCGAGCATGCGGTCGTGCGGCATGGTGATGGCCTGGAGCGCCACCCGGCCACCCGGTGCCAACACCCGGTCGATGGTGGAGAAATAGGTGGGCCAGTACTTCTGGCCCACTGCCTCGATCATCTCCACCGAGACCACCGCATCATAGGTGCCGTCGACGTGGCGATAGTCGAGCAGATCGATGCGCACACGGTCGGCGAGGCCCGCCCGCGCGACGCGTTCCCGCGCGAGGTCGCGCTGCTCCACCGACAATGTGACCGAGCGGACCGTGGCACCACGCTGCGCTGCGCGCAGGCACAGCTCGCCCCACCCGGTGCCGATCTCGAGCAGCCGGGTGCCGGGGCCGACCCCGGCGAGGTCGAGGAGACGATCGATCTTCCGGTGTTGGGCATCGGCGAGGTCGTTCCACACCGGACGGCCGGGTTCGGCGGTGGGTTCGGGGGTGAACAGGGCTGCCGAGTAGGTCATCGTCTCGTCGAGGAACAGCTCGAACAGGTCGTTGGACAGGTCGTAGTGGCGAGAGATGTTGGAGCGGGTGTTGGCGGTCGTGTTCTCCTCGTCGGCGGGGTGTCGCGGCAGTACCGCACGACGCAGGATCTGCAGGGGGCGTGGGACCACGTGCGCGATGTGCTCGGCGAACGGGGTGAGCACGCCGACCAGGTCGTCGGTGGTCCAGTCCCCGGCCATGTAGGCCTCGCCGACACCGATCAACCCCAGCGATCCGATCCGCCGGAACAGATCGGCCGGACGTCGGATGATCATCCGTGGCTGCACGCCGTGGGAGAACCGTCCGCTGCGGGTTCCGTCCGGGTACTCGATCCGCACGTCGACCCCGGCGCTCGCCCGGGCGAACAGCCAGGCGGCCACGGCTTCTCGGGTCCGGGCCGACCACCTGTCGGGGACCGCGGCGACGTCGGGCCAGCGGTCGGCGTCGATCGGAGCTGTCTCGGCACCGGGAACGCCCGGTGGGTCGGGCTGTGCATGCCCGACGCCGAGCCGGTGGTGACGTGATGAACTCATGACTGTCCCTTTGCGATGTCGGCAGCTGTCCGGTCGGTGATGGTGCGGTCGGTTGCCGGGCCGTCGGTGGTGGCGGAGTGCCCCGTCGTCGAGTGCCGGGGCGGACGTGGATGGAGGGGAAGGCGCCGTGCCCACAAGCGGATGCCGTGCAGACGGATCCGTGCGGCCACCACCAGAGGGGCCATCGGGGTGCGCACCTGCGCGGCGAGGACGGTGCGGATTCCGACCGGTCGTCCCTGCCCGGTGAGGGTGGCCACGAACGGTGACTGCCCGATCCGATCGAGGATGATCGACACCGCGACCCGGCCGCCCCTCGGTTCCGGCACCCGCAGCCGGTACCGGCCCGAGACGTCGTTGAAGGGGGAGACGTAGAACTCCTTGTCGACCATCGCACGTCCGTCGGCATCGGGGTGCACCACGTAGCAGTGCCTGCCGCCGTAGGTGTTGTGGACCTCGGCGACGACGTGGGCCAGGGTGCCGTCGCGGCGATGACACCAGAACACACTCAGCGGATTGAAGACGTAGCCGCCCACCCGGGGCGACAGCAGCGCGACGATCCGGCCGTCGGCGGGTTCGATCCCTGTGTCGCGGACGAACTCGTCGATACGGCTGCGCAGTGTGTCGGAGGGTCTGGCGGGTTGCGGGAAATGGTCGCCGGCACGGAAGTCGGCGAGCAACCCCAGTCCTCGCGGCATCGCCGGGGGTGCGTCGACGTCGATCAGCCACGAGGTACCGGAGTAGCTGAACGCGTGTCGGATGGGCGATCGCCGTTCATGGGTGATCCGTGTGCGTACCACCAGCGCGGTGGTGGGCGGGGCCGGGGCGTGCGTGGTGGTCACGACATCTCCAGGGAGCTCACGGGTTCGGCCGGAAGGACGGTCCTCGCGGAGCCGGCCGGCAGGATCGTGTCGGTCAGGATCCGGTGCGCTGCAGCCGCTCCGGAGGCGGCGCCGTCCTCGTGGAAACCCCACCCGTGGTAGGCGCCCGCGAAGCGGACGGCGGGCGAGTCGATCGTCGGTAGACATGCTTGTGCGGCAACCGATCTGGTGGTGTAGACCGGGTGCTCGTAGGTCATCTCCGCGTGCACCGTGGCGGGATCGACCAGATCGGTCCGGCCGAGTGTCACCAGCATCCGGGGGCTGCGGACCTCCAGGCGCATGAGGCGCGTCAGATCGTAGGTGACCGCGACGCCGGACCCGTCGAGCACCCCGGACCCGGCCTGCGTGCGGGCGGGGGCGTCGGTGCGGATCTGGTAGTTCCATGCCGCCCGCGCCCGGGCGGAGTGCGGCAACAGCGACGTGTCACTGTGCAGCACAGCTGATTTGGCGCTGTAGTTGATCGCGCCGAGTACCCGTCGCTGCGCGTCGGTGGGTGCGGCGAGTATGTCGAGCGCCTGATGGGGGTGGGTGGCGACGACGACGGCGTCGAAATGCCCGGTGCCGAAGCCTCCGGCGGTGATCTCGACGCCGGACCCCTGATCGACGATGCGGCGGACGGGGGCGGAGAGGACGACTCGACCGCCGTGGTCACGGACACGATCGGCGACCGCCTCCACGTAGGTGATCGATCCGCCCTCGACGGTCCGCCACGTGGGCGACCCGAAGACCGACAGCATCCCGTGATGCTCGAGGAAGGTGAAGAGATATCGCGCTGGATAGCCCGCGGCGGTATCGGAATCGCACGACCACACCGCGGCCACCAGCGGTAGCAGGAAGTTGTCGAGGAAGTACGTCGAGAAGCGGTGGCGGGCGACGAACGCGTCGAGCGGTTCGTCGGACCCGGTGGAGTCGAGTACCCGTCGTGCGGCCCGGTGGAAGCGCACGATCTCGCCGAGCATCAGCAGGTAGCGGCCGCGAACCAGATTCCTCGGGGTGGGGAACAGGCCACGGGCACCGAGGGCGCCCGCGTACTCGAGACCGGAGATCTCCGAGTGCACCGACATCGACATGTCGGTTTCCCTGGTGGGGATCGTCAGATCGTCGAACAGACGGAGGAGGGTCGGGTAGGTCCGGTCGTTGTGCACGATGAACCCGGAATCCACCGAGACCTCGCGGCCGTCCGGCGTCGCGATCCGGTGGGTGTGGGCGTGACCGCCGAGTCGGCTGTCGGCCTCGAACAGCGTCACCCGCGCGTGTTCGCAGAGGTCGTGGGCTGCGGTGAGTCCGGCGACCCCACTGCCCACGACGGCGATCGACGGCGGGCGGAGCGCGTTGAACGATGTCGTCATGCCCGCTATTCGGAACGGTCACGGATCCGGATGGGTGAGGTCCCGATCGCGGCGCGTCCTACGGCCGGGGCGTGCGGTGAGATGCGTTCACACCGACACCGCGGCACCACCCGGGCCGACCTGGTCGCTCGGCACGATCTGTGCGCCGAGTGGTAGCAGCGAGATCGGCACCATCTTGAAACTGGCGATCCCGAGCGGGATGCCGATGATCGTGATGCACATCGCGATCCCGGCGGTGATGTGTCCGATGGCCAGCCAGATGCCGGCCACGAGCAGCCAGATGAGGTTGCCGACCAATGACATCGCGCCGGCCTCGGGCTTTCTCACCACCGATCGCCCGAACGGCCAGAGCGCGTAGTTCGCCATCCGGAAGGATGCGATGCCGAACGGGATCGTGATGATGAGGATGCAGCAGATGATTCCGGCGACGGCGTATCCGATCGCCATCCACACTCCGCAGAGCAGCAGCCAGATGACGTTGAGAATTGTGCGCATGCTCGTGATTGTCCGCTCTTTCGGGCGTCAGGTGTGCGTTACGACGCGGCGGGTTAACCTTACGAGCCATGGCCCCCGATGCCGACCACGTCCGCACGACCCTGTGGTGGCTCGTCACCACATTCGTGCTCGTCGTCCGGCTGCTGGCCACCATCGCGACCGTCCTGCTGACCATCTTCTGGGTGATCGCCGCCGTCCGCGAGTCGTTCGGCAACGTCTTCTTGTGGCCGGCGGCCGGCAGCGCCGTCGCGCTGCTGATCAGCACCTATCTCTACAGCCATCTGCGGGCACGCTATCCGCGCCGCAACGGCTGGATTCCCTGACCGTCAGAACCGCACCTCCGGAGGCTGCTGTTGCCCCTCGGGTGCGCGGTAGAACTCACGGTTGCCGACCTTGGCCATCCCGGCGAAGAACATCCACGGAATGGTCTGGACCAGCTGATTGAGGCGCGACACCGCGTCGTTGTAGAACTGTCGGGCAAACGACAGCTTGTTCTCGGTGTCGGACAGCTCGGTCTGCAGGGCGATGAAGTTCGACGACGCCTTGAGGTCCGGGTAGTTCTCGGCGACCGCGAACAACCGGCCGAGCGCACCGTCGAGGCGGCCCTCGGCGGCGGCCTTCTCGTCGACGCTGCCGCCCTGTGCGGCCCGGGCGACCCCGGCGCGTGCGGCAGTGACCTCCTCGAACACGGCGCGTTCGTGGGTGGCGTAGCCCTTGACCGTGTTGACCAGGTTGGGGATGAGGTCGGCGCGTCGGGTCAGCTGGACGTCGATGCCGCCGAGCGCCTCCTGCGCGGTGATGTCGGCGCGGCGCAGTTTGTTGAACCCGACGGCGACGAGGGCGAGCAGCACGACGACCACGACGATGACGATGATGACGGTCAGGAGCATCGGAAGACTTTCTGTGAGGGGGGATCCGGGAGGTGCCGATCAGGTGTCGACGGGTCGAGGGTGGCTCACCAGGAGCCGCCGCCTCCTCCGCCACCGCCGCCGCCTCCTCCGCCACCGCTGCTGCTCGACGAGGAGGAGGACTGGCTGGCCGAGTACGCCGACAACGCCGACGACAGACTCGATTCGAAGCTGTCGACCCCGCCGCCACCGCCGAACAGACCGGACGACGAGCCCGACCCGGAGGACACGAGCCAGACCGGTTGCGGCGGTTCGGTACCCGTGGCGATCCGGTACTTCCGTGCCCAGGCGTCGGCACAGTCGAAGGCCACCGCGTACGGGATGTAGTCGGTGTAGAGCTCACGCCGGGCGCTGAAGTCGAGCCGCTCCACATTCGACGGCGTCGACAGCAGCCGCTCGAATCCGCCTGCACGCGACCACACATCGCGGCCGAGTGGGGTCCGGCGGGTACCGACCCCGGACACGAACAGTCCCGCGCCGCCGACCGCGAAGGCCGCGAAGGGCAACAGCCACAACGAGAACGGCGCCAGGAACACCGCGGCGATCGCGGCCAGGACGGCGAGTACCACCAGCCACCGGCCGGCCTTCTCGATCCGGCTGTGCGTCAGGACCCCGCTGCCGATGGCCCAACTCGATGCGGCGGTGGCCGCCGCACCCTTGGCGGAGTTGAGCTGTTTGCCCGCCGACACCGAGCCGTCGGCACGGAAATCCGATCCCGTGCCGCTCAGGCCCAACGCCCGTGCGACCGACTGGGTGACCGGGTCGGTGGTGCCCCAGGCGGCGGCGTCGACCTGGGAGGTGATGGTCCAGTCGTCGCCGGACCGTTGGAGCCGGACCAGATCGCGATCGGCCATGTGCAGCAACGTCGCGACCAGGCCGCGAGACGGGGCGGATTCGCGGGTCACGTAGTACGTCTGCACCGGTCCGAGGAAACCGGAGGTCTGCCCGGGATCTCGTGGCGGCTCGAACATCACCGGCAGCAGTGGCGTCGCCTCGCGGCTGCGCAGCACCCAGTAGACGCCGAGCGCAAAGGTCAGCACCGACACGGCCAGGAGCACGATCACCCATGCCGGTGAGCGACCCAGCACCAGGTCCAGCGGCTGCGGCCACGGTGCGGTGACCTGCGGGGGAGCGGCGGTCTCGAGATCGGCCCGGAAGGACACGCCGATCATCGGTGGCAGCGGGCCGGTGGTCACGACACGGGTCGTCGGACCCTGTTCGGTCACCACGCATTCTTCGCGGGTACCGATGCTGCAGGCCGACGACACCGGCGCGGAGGGCAGCGTGATGGTGGTGGTCGATCGTTGGATGGGCATCTGCCATCCGTCGGCGACGATCCGCCACAGGAAGTGTGAGCCGCCTTCCCCGGTCCAACTTCCCGACGACGACTGTTCGGCGGTGCCGGGGGCGAGGACCCCGCGCACGGTGTAGGTGATCACGTAGGTGTGGACGCCCTGCGGGACGTACCGGTCGGGATCGCCGACCTTCGCCACCACGAACCGGTCGCCCTGTTTCTCGCTGATCTCCACCGGGACGGGCCCACCGTCGTAGGTGACCTCGATGTTCTCCGGCTCATAGCGGACGCTCGCATCGGCCGGGTCGGTGATGTCCCAGAACCGGAAGATCCCGTGCCGGCCCGACGGGAATGCGGTGGTCACCGTCTCGCGTGCAGTCAGCAGACCGTCTGCGGACACGTCGTAGGTGGCCGCGTAGTCGGTGATGGTCACCGGGTCGGCCGAGGACTCCGACGCCGACTCGGGGATCGCCCGGAACAGCGGGGCGATCAGTCCGACGAGGGCGAAGATCGCCAGGAAGAGTGAGAACACGACGCGTTTCACCCGGGAAGCGTATGTGCGAATCGCCTGGCTGTACATGGTGCGGCCGCCGTGAGGTCGATCGAACGATGCACTCCGATCCGGCGGTCGGGGTGATGGTCATGAGTCCGGTGCCGTGCGGCCGTAGCGGGGGTTTGTTGCCGCAATCACACATTTCACGGCACAATTGACCACACCGGTGACGGAGAGAGGATGTATGGCCGAAGCTGGACCCTCGTCGCGGATTCGTCGTGCCTACGAGGAATTCCTTGTCGGGGTCACCCCGCCCACCGACGCGGTGCGGTCGGTGGTGCGTGATTCCTGGGCTCGCTCACTCAAACGTGGGATCGACCCGGGAGAGGCCGTTCCGGAGGACGACGTCAGCGCGACCATGACGATGGCCGAGTTCGCCCGCTACCGCGACGCCCATCCGATCACCTCGATCCGCCCGCTCGTGCGATCACTGATGCTCGACGACATCGCCGACACCGGCGTCGTCGTCGCCCTGACCGACCAGGTCGGCCGGCTGCTGTGGGTGGAAGGTGATTCCGAGGCCCTGGATCGGGCCGGGCGGATCAACTTCGTCGAGGGTTCGGTGTGGAGCGAGGACATCGTCGGCACCAACGCACCCGGTCTGGCGCTGACCATGGACAAGGGCGTGCAGGTGATCGGCCCCGAGCACTTCGCCGGACCGGTCCAGGACTTCAGCTGCGCCGCGGCCCCAGTGCACGATCCGATCACCGGACATGTCATCGGTGTCATCGACGTGACCGGTGGTCGTGAGGTGGCGGCACCGTTCGCCCTCGCTGCGGTCCGCTCGGTGGTCGCCGCCGTCGAGCGTGAACTGCGTTCGCAGGCGGTCGATCTCGCCGATCCCGCGACCTTCGCCGCGGAGTCGCCGGAACCGGCAGGTGCACGACTGGTCGTGTTGGGCGACAACGGCTATCGCTGGGAGACCGGGAGCGGGACCGCCCGACAGCTGTCCCGGCGGCATGCGGAGATCCTGGTGTTGCTGCAGGAGTATCCCGAGGGACTCAACACCGAGCAACTGGCGATGCAACTCGCCGGCGATGAGATCGACCCGGTGACGGTGCGCGCCGAGATCTCCCGGCTGCGTCGCGATCTCGGTCCCGATGTGGTGCGGTCGCGGCCGTACCGGCTCACCGCCGATCTGGTCTCGGACCTCGGTGACCTGCGGCGCCGCGTGGCCGACGGTGCCGACACCCGCGCGATCATCGACGACCTCGGCCGTGGCGGGCTGCTCGTCGAATCCAGCGCGCCGGGCATCGTCGAGATCTTCGAGGTGGTGCGCGAGGACATCCGCTCCCGCGTGATCGCCGAGGGCGACGTCGGTGCGTTGCGCACCTGGACGTCGTCGATCCACGGCCGTGACGACCTGCAGGCGTGGCGTCGATTGGAGCACCGACTTCCCGTCGGGCACCCCGACCGCGCCGTGGTGGGCGGTCGGATCCGGTTGCTGGACCGCCGCTACGGCGTCTGACCGCTTCTCGCGGACGGTGCCGAGACGCCGACGCCCGTCGCCTGTGGCGGATCGAAGCGGGTCTGGGCCGAATCGGGGCCGCCTCGTCTGCGCAGCCATCGACTGCCCGTGATGGGGTGTCGGTTGCTGCCGGGTGCCGGGTGCCGGGTGCCGAGTGCCGAGTGGCACCGAAATCACCGCCGTGCGGCGGATGTTCCGCGGGTGGGGTGCGGAGCACAGTGAGATGGCGCGATTCGAGCAGGACGCCGGATCGGAACCACTCACGCAGAGGATCTCTGCAGAACCGAAGGACCCCACCATGAACGCCAAGGACATGATCATCGGCCTCGCGCCGTGGATCCTCTTCTCGCTGGTCGCCTCCCACCTCGGGCCCGACGCGGCCGGCTGGGCGGGGCTGGCCGCCTTCGCCGCATCGATGGCACTGATCCTCGTCACCGTGATCGAGCGGCGTTCGATCAAGATCCTGGACGCGGCCGGTGCCGTCACCTTCGGGATCATCTCCGGGATCGGCTTCGTCGGTGGGCACGAGGTGGGTGTCTGGCTCACCGACTACGGTCGTGGCGCCACCACGGTGGTCCTCGGTCTGGTCATGCTGATCTCGGCCTACACCGTGCCGTTCACCGAGCAGTACGCGCGGGAGACCGTCGACCGCCGGTACTGGTCCAGCCCGATCTTCCGGGCGAAGAACAAGGCGATCAGCCTGCTGTGGGCCGGGACGATCTTCGCGATGGCGCTCAGCCACCTGATCGCGGGCGTACTCGCCGATGCCGATGTGGTGTCGGGGGGACATCCGGGCAACGTCCTGCTGAACTGGGTCATCCCGATCGTCCTGATCGTCTTCGCGGTCAAGCGGACCCGGCGCATCGCCGACGCCGACACCCCACCCGCACCGGTGCCCGCCGGTCACGCCGGACCGCGTCTCTGACCTGGCCACCACCGAAACCGAAAGCGATCGATCATGAACATCCTGCATCCGACCCACACCGCCTACTCCACGGGTTTCTACTCGGACTCCGGTCGCGACTATTCGGTACGACTGCTGCTCGGCTACTGCGGTTCCGGGGCGGCCGACGCCGGCGAGGTCCTGCGCACCATCGACACCGTCGGCGCCGGTCACCAGCGCGACTGGTACGAGGCATGGCATCGCGTCGGGCGGCGACTGGTCGCCGAGGCCGATGCCAGCGCGGCACGCGGACATCGCATCAGCGCGGCATTCGCCCACCTGCGGGCGGCCACCTATCTGTCCGAGGCCTTCGACGCGCTCGACGGGATCGCCGACGACGCCGAGCGGATGCCGATCTTCGCCGAGCACCGGGCCGCCTGGGAGAAGTTCGTCGACGACGGGCCCTTCGTGGGCCGACGGCTGACGATCCCGTACGAGGACACCACGCTGCCGGGCTGGTTCCTCTCACCCGGCGACGCCGGCGACGAGCCGCGGCCCACCCTGGTGGTGGTCAACGGCAGCGACGGGTCGGTCTCGGGTCAGTGGTCGTCGGCCGCACACGGGGCGTTGCGTCGCGGCTACCGGGTGGTGATGTTCGACGGACCCGGTCAGCAGTCGATGCTCTTCGACCACGGCATGACCTTCCGGCCCGACTGGGAGGCGGTGCTGACCCCGGTCACCGACACGGTGCTCGGGCTGACCGGCGTCGACCCGCGACGACTCGCGGTCTACGGCATCAGCCAGGCCGGCTACTGGGTGCCGCGGGCGTTGGCGTTCGAGCACCGGTACGCCGCGGCCGTCGTCGACCCGGGCGTCGTCGAGGTGCAGACGTCGTGGCTGGACAACATCGGCGGCACGGTGGGCAAGAAGCTCGCCCAGGGCAAGTACGCCGACTTCGACTCGATGATGTCGATCGGGATGAAGGCGAGCAAGGCCACCAAGCGGATGTGGGACTGGCGTGCCCGCCCGTACGGCCCCGGCAGCTACTCCGACACCATGCGGGCCGTCGCCGAATACACCCTCACCGACGACGTCGCCGCACGCATCGGCACCCCCGTGCTCATCACCGCCCCCGAGGACGAACAGTTCTGGCCCGGACAGTCCGAGAGACTGGCCGCCATGCTCGGTGACCGGGCGACGCTGATCGCCTTCACCGCGGCAGAGGGGGCGAGCGGGCACTGCGAGCCGATGGCGCGGGCGCTGACCGAGCAACGGATGTTCGATCGGCTCGACGAGATGCTGGCCCTCGCGTCGGGCTCCGGGGCCGATGCCGGGGCGGGCCGGATGCACGCCTGAATTGCCTGGATTTCGTATCTTCGGGCGATACCCGACGACGCCGTCGGCGCCTACCGTTCCCGGCATGACTCGATCCGACTTTCCCCCGATCCCGCCTGGTCCGACCCCTGGCGGCGTGCCACCGGGGCCCGGGCCTCGACACCGGTCGGTCCCGATCCGCAAGGTCGCGATGGGCGTCGTCGTGGCGGGGCTGGTGCTGGTGGCCCTCGGGATCGTGACGACCGGAATCGGTGTGGTCATCACCGGAATGGTCATCACAGTCATCGGCATCCTCGTCCTCGCGGGGCGTACCCCGGGCCGCCTGGTGGGCGTACTCGGCCTGACCGCATTCGTGACCGGTATGTCGTATGCGGTCGCGGTGGAAAACACCTACGAGTACGACTTCGGCACCGGGAGCAGTTCGAGCTCGTCGGACTTCCAGGTGAACGGCGGCGCGATCGCCATCGCCGTGATCGGGGTGATCCTGGTGATCGTCGGATCGGTCCTGAGCAAACGGCGTGTGCGGTGGCCGAGTGACCTCGGACCCGCTCTGGCTGGGGTGGGGAGCGCGGCGCGGCAGGCCGGTGCGGGTCTGGCGCGCTCCACGCAGTCGGCGATCACCGCTGCGCAGCGGGGTATGCAGGGATCGCGTCCGGATCAGACCGTCACCGCTCCGGTTCCGCCGAGTGCACTGCATGATGCGCTGCTGGCGATCCTCGCGCCGTCGGCACCCGGGCCGCGCCCGACCGGATACCTGTTGGAGAACCGGCCGGGGCTGGCCCGACTGGCATTCGGTGCCGCCGACCGGCCGCCGCTGTTCGTCCTCGAGTTCCGGATTGCGGCCACGACGCCACCACCGCCGGGGCCGACCGGCTCGATCCAGCCGCCCTCGTCGTCGGCACAGGTCTTCACCGTGTTCAGTACGCCGGCGGCACCGCCGGCCACCGGGATCGTCGCCGGGGACGTGCGCGCCGAGATCCTCGGTCTGATCGATCGGCAACTTCCGCTCCGCTGCCCGGGAGCTCGGGTTCAGGCGCGGGGCTGACCTGCGGTTTTGAGGGCACCCAACGTTGCAAACGCATCTGCAACGTGGCTGCAACCACACCACTCCTAGGCTGTGCAACAGATCACATTGGTGGGGCGTTGAACCGCCGGTGACACCCAGATGAATGCACTGAGGAGCTGGAGAAGAGATGACTGTCTACGCAAAGCCGGGCACTGCGGGCTCGGTGATGAGCTTCGAGTCGCGTTACGACAACTGGATCGGCGGCCAGTGGACCCCTCCGGTGAAGGGCCAGTACTTCGAGAACCCGTCCCCGGTGGACGGCAAGACCTTCTGTGAGGTCGCCCGCTCGACCGCCGAGGACATCGACCTCGCGCTCGACGCCGCCCACAAGGCCGCCCCGGTGTGGGGCAAGACCTCGGTCGCCGAGCGTTCGCTGGTGCTGCTGCGCATCGCCGACCGCCTCGAGGAGAACCTCGAGAAGATCGCCGTCGCCGAGACCTGGGACAACGGCAAGGCCGTCCGCGAGACCCTGGCCGCCGACATCCCGCTCGCGATCGATCACTTCCGTTACTTCGCCGGTGCCCTGCGCGCCCAGGAAGGGTCGATCTCCGAGATCGACGAGGACACCGTCGCCTACCACTTCCATGAGCCGCTGGGCGTCGTCGGACAGATCATCCCGTGGAACTTCCCGATCCTGATGGCCGTGTGGAAGCTCGCCCCCGCGCTCGCCGCAGGCAACGCAGTGGTCCTCAAGCCGGCCGAGCAGACCCCGGCGTCGATCCTGTACGTCATGAGCCTGATCGCCGACCTGCTCCCGGCCGGTGTGATCAACGTGGTCAACGGCTTCGGCGTCGAGGCCGGCAAGCCGCTCGCCTCGAGCAACCGCATCCGCAAGATCGCGTTCACCGGTGAGACCACCACCGGCCGCCTGATCATGCAGTACGCCTCGGAGAACCTGATACCGGTCACCCTCGAGCTGGGCGGCAAGAGCCCCAACATCTTCTTCTCCGACGTCATGTCGGCCGACGACGGATTCCTCGACCGTGCGCTGGAGGGCTTCAGCATGTTCGCCCTCAATCAGGGTGAGGTCTGCACGTGCCCGAGCCGCGCTCTGGTCCAGGAGAGCATCTACGACAGCTTCCTCGAGAAGGCCGTCGACCGTGTCTCGAAGATCAAGCAGGGCAACCCACTCGACACCGACACCATGATGGGTGCCCAGGCGTCCAACGACCAGTACGAGAAGATCCAGTCGTACCTGGCGATCGGTAAGGAAGAGGGCGCCAAGGTCCTCATCGGTGGCGAGGCCGCCGACCTCGGAGGCGACCTGTCCGACGGCTACTACATCAAGCCGACCGTCTTCGACGGCCACAACAAGATGCGCATCTTCCAGGAGGAGATCTTCGGCCCGGTGCTGGCCGTGACCACCTTCAAGGACTACGCGGACGCCATCCACATCGCCAACGACACCCTCTACGGTCTCGGTGCCGGCGTCTGGAGCCGCGACGGTGCCACCGCCTACCGCGCCGGCCGCGAGATCCAGGCCGGTCGTGTGTGGACCAACACCTACCACGACTACCCGGCCCACGCCGCCTTCGGTGGTTACAAGCAGTCGGGCATCGGTCGCGAGACCCACCTGATGATGCTCGAGCACTACCAGCAGACCAAGAACCTGCTGGTCGGTTACGCTCAGAACGCGAAGGGCTTCTTCTGATCGGGAGATCCCGCCGCTTCTGAGCCAGCTCGACCGAAAGCAGGTGAACCCCGTGTCAGAACAGAACGTTCCTGATCGGGTGGTCGCCACAGACACCGCCGTGCAGCTCCTGACCAAGTTGTCGGAGTTGCACGGCGGCCTCATGATCCACCAGAGCGGTGGATGCTGTGACGGTTCCGCCCCGATGTGTTATCCCGTCGGCGAGTACCGGGTGGGCCAGCGCGATGTGCTGGTGGGCGAGATCGTCCTCCCGGAACCGCTTCCCGCCGTGCGGGTCTGGATCAACGGTGACCAGTTCGAACTGTGGAAACACACCCAGCTGGTCCTCGACGTCGTCAAGGGCCGGGGTGCCGGATTCAGCCTCGAGGCGCCCGAGGGGGTGCGGTTCCTCTCCCGCTCACGGGCTTTCAGCGACGACGAGAACGCAGTACTCGCCGCTCACCCGCCCCTGACCGGGGCGACCGCCGGCGTCTGAGGGACCTGTCGCAGACAACTGAAGACAGTCACGACGAGACCACCTGTCATGCAGGTGGTCTCGTTGCGTTCGTCAGTGGGGGTCCCCGGGTTCGTGGTGCCCGAGACCATGGTCCCGGGCACCAGTGGGCGGTCAGAGTCCGAGGATTTCGAGGATCTCGACCAGGCGGGTCTCGATCGGTCCGACGGGGGTGATGACTTCCCGGATGGGGAGTCTCATCCCGGTGTCGTCGGGGTTCTGGTCCAGACCGGTGTCGAGGTCGAGGGGTGGGTCGAACACCGTGATCACCAGAGCATCGTCGTCGATCATGACGAATCCGTCGTCGGTGGTGCTGTCGAGAGTGACCTTGGCGGGTTGACCGGTCTCGGTGCTGCTGGTGTTGGTTTCGGTGCCGTGGATTTCGGCGCGTACTTGTGCCAGGTGTGCCACATACTGTTGTCCGACGTCGGGGAGCCGGTTGACGTGTTTCTCGTTGTGGGGTTGGCCGGGTTTGGTGTTGCGTTGCCACCAGGTGCGGCCCTCGTCCGGACCCGACCTGACTTTCCCGGTGGTGTATTGGCCGGGTTGGTCACCGACCATGCGGTGGTGGGTGGGGCAGGCCGGTGCCAACTCGATGATGTCGGTCCGGCCGCCGTCGGCGAAGTCTTTGACTGCGTGATGGATTTCGACGTGTGCTGCTGCTCGGTCGCATCCGGGTGCCGAGCAGTGATGTCCGTCGGGTGCGGAGAACAACATCAATCGTTGATGTTTCGTGGCTATCCGTTTGGCTTGCCCGAAGTACAGGGGGATGGCGGTGTGGTCTTTGAACACTGATAGATACATTTGGGCGTCGGCGGCGAGGTCGATCAGGTCCGGGATGGGGATCAGGGTTCCGGTCGCGGTGATGGCGTAGCCGGCTTCGCGGATCAGGTCGTTGACATCGGTTTTGACGATCAGTTGGATCGGGACACCCATGTTGGTTGTGCCGAGCATTCCGTCGGCGAACACGGCGGTCAGTAGGGCGTTCACTGCATCGTGGTTGCGTTGGGCTTGGGTGCGCATGTCTTTGACGGCGGCGGCCTCCAGGGCGTCGGGGTCGACCATCTCGGCGGTGCGGCTGTCGCCGATGATGCTGTTCTGCTGGTCGGGGTTGTTGACCCCGTATTTGGCCCAGGCGGCGAAGAGTGTTTCGAGTCGGGCTCGCAGGATGGGGTCGACGTAGCCGGACAGTTTGGACATGCCGTCGGCGCCTTGTTTGCCGAGGGTGATTCCGCGTCGACGGTCGCGGTCTTTCTTCTCGATCAGCTCGCCGTCGGGGTCGATGTGGGCGATGATGCGGGAGCCGCAGGTGCCGAGTGCAGAGGCCCCGAATTCGGTGGCGTGTCCGGCGAGGGTGCGTTCGGCGGCGATTTTTTCGTCGTAGGCGGCGGCGAGGGGGATTTTCTTGAGCCAGGACAGGGCGATGTCGATGTGGGTGGGGCCGGCGTCGCCGGAGGCGAACACTTTCGCGAGTTCGGGGTATTCGGCCTGGGTGGGTTCGCCGGTCAGGGAGCGTTCGGGTTGGACGCGGTCCATCCGTTCGAGTCGGGCTTTGCAGGTGGAGGCGTGGAGTTCGGTGTCCATGAACGCGAAGATGGTGCGGTAGCCGCGGTCGCGGTGGATGTCTCGGTGGTTGATTTCGGTGATCACCCGGTCGCTTTGGAAGGTCAACCGGTTCAACGATTTTTCGGCGGTTTTCGCGATGGTGATCAGGGTGTCGGCGTTCCTGGCGGTGAGGTCGGCGGCGGCGAGTAGGTCCAACCCTTGCGTGATCAGGGCGAGTGCACGGGCCGCGTCGGTCCTGGGTTCGGTTGTACCGGTATCGGTCTCGTTGGCCATCGACGCTCACCCCCTGTCGCGTGAAGATTCTTTTATGGTACAGGTGTTCGATGGTGTGTGCAAGGGGTTTGGGGTGGTTGGTTTTCGGCTCTGGTTCGGCGTGATCGACAAGTGGCGGTTGGTGGTTGAGCTGAAGGGGAGCGGAGCGACGAGGCGTGTCGAAACCTCAGACGGCCGACGTCGTCGACGTGACCACCTCGGAGGTGGTCACCTCCCAGCGTATGTTGCGGGGATTTCGACACGGGTCCTCGCTACGCTCGGTCCCGGCTCAATCAGCAACGGTGGTCCCGGCTCAATCAACAAACGGGGTCCCGGCTCAATCAACAAACGGGGTCCCGGCTCAATCAGCAAGCAGCGGTTGGTGGTCGAGCCGATGAGGAGCGAAGCGACGAGGCGTGTCGAAAACTCAGACGGCCGAGTCGTCGGCGTCCCCACTTTGGAAGTGGTCGCCTCCCAGCGTATGTTGCGGAGATTTCGACACGGGTCCTCGCTACGCTCGGTCCCGGCTCAATCACCTTTTGGCCGTACATGGTTGAGCCGATGAGGAGCGTAGCGACGAGGCGTGTCGAAACCTCAGACGGCCGACGTCGTCGACTTGACCACTTCGGAGGTGGTCGCCTCCCAGCGTGTGCTGCGGGGATTTCGACTCGGGTCCTCGCTACGCTCGGTCCCGGCTCAATCATCAATGTGCGTCCCGGCTCAATCAGCAATGGGCGTCCCGGCTCGATCATCGCCGGGAATTCTCGCACAATCATCAATCGGTGTCCCGGAACGATCATCGATGGCGTGCGTGGCATGCGTCGACCCCGGGATCGAAGCCGTGGATGGCATGGTTCGGCCTCGGGCGAGCCATGCAGCGGCATCCACATCACTCGTAGACGGGCCCCTGATCCCCTAGGCTCATCGGCAGTGCAATACGGACCGGACCGTGCAGGGATCGAGGACTTCAGAGATGACCGATTGGTTCCACCGCACCGTCATCGATCCCGGACGGCTGCCGTTGTTCCTGTTCCTGATCGCGTTCATCCTGACCTTCCTGTTCATCCGGTTCAGCGTGCGGATGATCCGCGCCGAGGTCAGCTGGTGGCCGGGAAACGTGGCGCCTGGCGGACTGCACCTGCATCACGAGTTCTTCGGCGTGATCATGATGGCGTTGTCGGGGTTCGGGCTGATCGCCGTCGCCCGCTACGACGCCCCGATCGCCGATGCGGTCCTCGCGTCGATCTTCGGGATCGGCTGTGCCCTGGTGCTCGACGAGTTCGCCCTCATCCTGCACCTGCGCGACGTGTACTGGGAGGAGGAGGGCCGCTCGTCGGTGGACGCGGTGTTCGTCGCCGTTGCGATCGGCGGGCTCTTCCTGGTGGGGCTGCGGCCGCTGGACATCTCGGCTGCGGTGGGGGACTGGCAACACACTGCGGATCCGTCCGAGCGAATCGGCGTGGTGATCGGGGTGGCGATCAACGTGCTGCTCGCGGTGATCACCCTCGCGAAGGGCAAGCTCTGGACCGGGCTGGTAGGGATGTTCCTGCCGTTCCTGCTGCTGTTCGGCGCGATTCGGGTGGCCCGTCCGGCATCACCATGGTCGCGGTGGTTCTACGGATCGCGAGAGGCCAAGTACGAGAAGGCCGTCGCCCGTGAGGTCCGGTATCGCGAACCCCTGATCCGCTGGAAGATCGTCGTGCAGGAGGCCCTTGCCGGACGGTTCGGTGTCCCCGACAAGCCGCCCGCCCTCACTCCACAGCTGCCGGTCGCCGACAACGCGGTGCCGAAGGCCGTGGCACCCAACGCGATCGCCACCGCGATCCGGTGGCACCGTACCCGGCGGGCGCTACGTGTGGCGCCCACCTGGCGGCTGCCCGCGGTCCTGATCGTCCTCGCGATCGTCACCGCGATCCTGTGCATCACCCTCGACGAATCCGTCGGTTTGGACGTCGATTCCGGAACGCTCGCCACGGTTCTCGGTGTGATCGCCGGCGCGATGGCCACCCTCACCGGTCTGGTGTTCACCGCGGTCACCCTTGCCATGCAGTTCGGTGCGTCGCAGATCTCGGTGCGGGTGATCCCCCGCCTGCAACGGGAACCGACGATGCGCTGGTCGATCGGATTCTTCCTGGCCACCTTCGTGTTCAGCGTCATGGTCGCGATGGATCTCGCGTTGTCGGAGCCGGATGACACCACACCTGGTATCTCGACCGCGATCGCTGCCGTGCTGACCGTCGTCTCCGCCTTCTTGTTCGTCGCACTCGTCACCAAGGTGGGGACGGTCCTCAACTCGGCGCAACTGTTGCGGTGGATCGCCGCCGACGGTCGTGGAGCGGTGCGTCGTCAGTACCCGGACGTCCACGACGGCGGTGCCGAATCGCCAGGAGCGGAGCCTGCCGCGGGATCGCGCGACGAGCACGACGAACAGCCGCGCACCGTGATCCCTCTGCGGGAGACCGCGAGTCGGGGCCGTGTGTTGCTCGCGGTGAACATCCCGCGACTGCAGGCGCTGGCCGTTCGGTGGGAGGTGCGTTTCGATCTGCTTGTCGCCGTCGGCGACTACGTCCCGCACGATGTCGGGGTGATCGCGGTGACCGGGCCCGGACAGGATCGCGTGGCCACCCCCAAGGTGTTGCGCTGCCTGTTCTTCGGTGACACCCACCAGCCGTCGGTGAGCCCATCGGCGGCATTGCAGTCGATCTCCGACATCGCGCTCAAGGCGATCTCGAGCGCGGGCAACGATCCGAGCAGCGTGGTCGTGGCCCTCGACCACACCGAGGACCTGTTGCTGATGCTTGCCCCGCGGGTACGTGTGGACGTGGTGGCCCGGCAGGCAACCCTGGTCGACGGATATCGGCGCAGCTGGGGCGATTATGTGGCAATCGGTACCGACGAGATCCGTCGTCACAGCCGGAATCAGGCGCAGGTGCAACGGCGCCTGCGTGCGCTCTACGGGACGCTGCTCGAGCAGTGCTCGGAGGATCAGCGGCCGCCGATCGTCGAACGCCTCCAGGCACTCGATGAGCAGATCGTGCTCGAATGGGCTGTGCCCCTGGACCGTCGGCTCGCGTCGGCGCCTGACCGGCAGGGATACGGATCGGAGCGGGGGTCGACTCTTGCCTGACGATGAAACCGCCGAATCCCCACGCGCGATGCAGTGTTCACCCGTACAGAGGACAGTGGCCAGGTTGCCTTGGTGTTAACCTCGCAACTCTGCGCGGTGCCGCAAGGGAACTGCCACGGTTGAGAATTGCGGCGTATGACGAACGGACCAAGCGGGCCCGGCGGCTCCGGATTCCAGCCCCCGCGACGACCACCTCACTCGCAGATCCCGCCCTCGGCCCCGGGAGTGGATCCGAACAACACGGGTGGACGTGGCACGCAGCCGCGACCCACGCAACAGGGACCGGCACAACGGGGACCCGCGCAACAGGGACCGGTGCAGCAGGCACCTCGGTCGCAACCGCTGCCGACCCACCCGAAGCCCACTCAGCAGACGACGCCGCACCACGTGCCGGGAACTCCTCCGCCGGCGCCGATCCCGGTTGCGGGGGCCGCACCTCCACCGCCGGTGTCCTCGGCCGCCGGCCCCGCAGAGATGGCGACCGAGTTCATCGCCCGACCGGTGGCAGGCCGACCCGAACAATCACGGCGAGAACGTCGTAGGGCCGAGAAGGCGGCGAAACGCGCCGCCGGCGACGGCTTGCCAGACCGACGTGCGCCCGCGGGACACGGACTGAATGCACCGGCGCCCGGCCGCCGGCGGAAGCCGTTGATCGTCGGGGTGATCGCCTCGGTGATCGCCCTGATCGCGGGCGGCGCCGTCGGCGGCTACCTCGCGCAGAATGAATGGGCGAACCGAGGAACCTCGCCGGTGCCGTCCGTGGTCACGGCAGCTGCGCTCCCGGCCGTGGGCGGAACCGGATCGGCCATGCCGGATCTCCGCGGCCTCGACCAGGATGTTGCACGGCAGGTGCTCGCCGATATCGGCGTCGACCCGGCCAGGATCACAACGACCACAGAACCGGCGGCCGGTGCGGTGGGAACGGTGATCGGCCAGAAACCGGCGTCGGGTACCGAGGGCGTCTCGGAGGCGTCGCTGGTGCTGTCCACCGAGGCCACCATGCCCCAGCTCACCGGCCAGAGCGGGCAGGAACTCTCGGTGGCACTGCAGAAACTCGGTGCCGAGGTCGCGATCGTCAAGCGATATCAGCCCGGCGCGGCACCCGGATCGGTGGTCGCGTCCACACCGGTACAGGGACAATCCCTGCCGACGAACGTCGAACTCGTCGTCGCCGAGGCCGGGACGTCGGTGTACCTGCGCAAGATCAGCTCCGCCGGCAGCGGCTGTTCGTCGGGCACGTACTCACTGAATGGCAAGGACTACCAGAACTCGTTGGCCTGTTCGGCGGGGTCCCGGCAGTCGTCGAACTACGAGTGGGTGACCAAACGCGCGGCAGATCAGCTGACCGCCACGGTCGGGATCTCCGACACCGACGACGACCGTGCCGCCGCGGCGCGGGTGGACGTCTTCGCGGACGGCCGAAGGGTGGCATCGGTGACCGCCGGATACGGCACGACGGTCGAACTCGACGCCACCATCACCGGAGCTCTCCGACTGTCGATCGTGGTGACCAGGGTCAGCCCCGGAACCGACTCGCTCTCAGCGGTTCTCGGCGACGCACGTCTGATCGGCAGCGCCGACGCGATCAAACGACTGGGGTCGTGAGTGAGTGCTCCCCGAACCGGGTCCTGGTGGGCTCCGAGATCTGTGTGCGTCGTCTTGGCCGCACTTCTCACGGGTTTGCTCGCAGGCGTCCCGGCGCCACCCGCGGCAGCCGCACCCTCGAGCAACGCCGTCAAACCGTTGGTGATCGTCTTCGACCTGTCCGGATCGATGAACGAGACGGACGGCGCCGGGGTGGTCAAACTCGACGGCGCCAAGGACGCGATGATCGACCTCGTGAACGGCCAGCCCCGCGGCGCCGAGATCGGGCTGTGGACCTACCCTGGTGACGGATCCTGCGACGCAGGTGGATTCGTCCCGGGCGCCGACGTCAGACGCGTCGACGACCCGGCCGCCCTGTCGGCCACCATCCGTGATCTGTCGGCCGATGGCGGAACTCCGACAGCAGACGCGCTGAAGAACGTCGCGAAGGACATGCGGGATCGCGGTCGGACCGGGGCGACGATGGTGCTCGTGTCCGACGGCGAGAGCAACTGCGGTGATGATCCGTGTGACACCGCAAAGGAACTCGCCGGCAGCGGATTCGACATCACCATCAGTGGTGTCGGCTTCCAGATCTCCGACGGCGGCGCCGAAGAGCTGCAGTGCATCGCCGCTGCCACCCAGGGGCAGTACTACACCGCCGATGACAGTGCGGCACTGGGGGAGCGGCTCTCGGCGCTGACCGTCCCATCGCTCGGCGTCGACGTAACCGCCGGCAGTGTCGCGCCGTCGGGTGGGCAGACCGAGATCAGCGTGGAGGTCCGCAACAGTGGGTCCACCCGCATCCCGAACGCGTGGGTCGGGCTGCAGTTCAACCGCGGCGAGGACGGCAGCGGAATCCTCCCCGCGGTGATCCCGCCCCGATTCGCCTTGGGGGCCCTGGGATCCGGGGAACACCAAAAGAGATCCTGGTTGGTCTCCACCGGTCCGGCCGGCAATTCCGGTGCGTTGAACTGGTCGGTGAGTGCGTGGGGGGAAACGACCTTCCCCGAGGTCGAACGCGGCTCGATAGTGGTCAGCAAGGACATCGACCCATCCAGAGGAGGTCAAGTCCTCAAAGACATCCTGGCCTCGCCGGCGTCGGCGATCGTCATGGGCGACTCCTATTCGTCGGGTGAGGGGACGGGGAACTACCTGCCGTCGGACAGTTCGCACGGCGCGCTGTGCCACCGGAGCGACACCCAGTACGCAAGCCAACTACTCGCCACCGCGAAGAATCGCGACGTCCGCAACATCGCGTGCAGTGGGGCGGTGATGGTGGACCTGATCTCACCGCAGATCGGTGACGACAAGGGGTTCAAGACCTCGACCGGACAGCTGCAGATGCTCGCGGGCGCAGATGCTCCCTCGGCGGTGTTCCTCACCATTGGCGGCAACGACATCGGATTCGGCGATATCGCGACCGCATGCCTCACCGCCGAGGACTGTTCGACGATCGACTCTGTGCGCCAAGAAGTGGAGCGGGGTTTGGCGAGTCTCGATCAGTTGCCGCGCTACTACACCGAGATCTCGCGGGTGATCAACACAGCGGACAAGCGGGCGGCCCGGGGCGGGGCCGCCGCCCCGGTGATCGTCCTGCCGTACCTGCAGGCATTGCCCCCCGCAGATCGCGGAACCATATGTGAATCGCTGAGCCGCAACGAGATCCGGTTCGTAGACGACGTCCAGCGGGCGCTGAACGACGCGATCGCGAGGAACGTCGCGGTGGCTTCGGGTGCGGGTGCCGAGATCTACTACGCCTCGGAGGTGATCCGCGCGGCGCAGCCCAACCACACCGCCTGTGACAGCGAGCCCTACATCGTCCCGGCGAGCAAGAACAGCGGGGCCGGGGCCTTGGTCCTGGACTGGGCGTCATCGACCCTCGGTGGTGTCGCTGCCGGGGACGATGGCGCGGCCAGTGCGACGAAAGCCGAGCTCCTGCATCCGAATATCGCCGGGCACGGGGCGATTGCCGCCGGTCTGGTCGCCTGGTCGTCGGCGGTGAAGGATCGAAAGTCGGTTGGGGACCTACCCGCGACCTTCCAGCTGTCCCGGTTCACGTCATTTGAACCGTCGACCACTGTCGACTTCACCGATGCGACTCGGCCATACAGCGGTGTCGCCGGCGGAATCGCGCGGGTCGTCGTGCCGGTGGCCGAACCGGTGATCAGTGGTTCGGTTCAGTCCTTCTGTCCGTTGGCGACCTGCGCGGCTGCACTGTGGATGCACTCCGAACCCAGGGTGCTCGGCAGGATACTGATCGAGTCCGGTAAGCCGGTGGACCTGTTGGTCGCGATACCGGACGACGTCCCGCAGGGACGGCACCAGCTGATCCTGAAATCGATCGACGCCGATGGGCGCGCCCATGATGTGGCGATGGAACTTCGGGTGACGATCCCGCTGCCCTGGTGGTTCTGGGGTGTTGCGGGCGTAGCGGTGGTGTCGTTGATCGTCGCCGTGGTTGCGCTCTGGCGAGCGCGACGAACCAGCTGATGACGTCGATCGGTGCGGTTCGGTCTCGGCTCAACCGTCGGGAGTGGTTGTTGTGGTTGGTGATTGAGCCGGTATCGAGCGTAGCGAGGCGCCGTGTCGAGATCTTCGTAGGTGGTTGTCGGTGGTGGTTGCTGACAGTGTCGGCTCACTGGGTTTCGACTCGGGTCCTCGCCTGGCGGCTCGGTCCCGGCTCTACCGTCGGGAGTGGTTGTCGCGGTGCACTTTGGGCGGCTCGGTCCCGGCTCCATCGTCGGGAGTGGTTGTCGGCGTGTGCTACCGGGGCGGTCGTCGCCTCAGTCGACCTGGATCGACCGGATCGAGTTTCCGAACACGATCCGGCTGAACGCCGTGTGGGTGCGGGCACCCGGATCGGTCGACGCGCCGAGCGTCAGCAACAGGGGCACGAAGTGGTCGGCCGTCGGGTGGCTGATCCGTGCGGCGGGCGCCTTCCTGCGGTAGTCGACGAGTGCGTCGACGTCGCCGCGGGCGAGCGCGTCGGCCGCCCAGTCGTCGAAGTCCTGGATGTGGGGAAGGAGGCCCGGTCGCCGGAACACCTCGAAGCTGTGGGTCATGAAACCCGAGCCGATCACCAGGACGCCCTCGGCACGCAGCGGGCGCAGCCGCCGACCGAGATCGAGGAGCGCCTCGGGGTCGAGGCTCGGCATGCTCAACTGGATGACCGGGATGTCGGCGGTCGGGTACATCGCCATCAACGGGATGAACGCACCGTGATCGAGGCCGCGCGTCTGATGCCGGTGCAGGGGCGTGGTCGGGAGCAGCGCGCCGGCCACGCGTTGGGCCAGTGATGTGGCGTCCGGCGTGCGGTACTGCAGTGTGTAGTAGCGAGGGGCGAAGCCGCCGAAGTCGTAGTAGAGGGGTGTGCCCGCCCCCGTGGCGGAGACCGCCAGGGGAGCGTTCTCCCAGTGTGCGGACACCACCACGATCGCCCGGGGTTTGGGCATGGTCTGTGCCCAGGTGAACAGATCGTCGAGCCAGTCCGGATCGTCGAGGGTCGGCGGGGCGCCGTGGCTCACGAACAGTGCGGGTAGCGGACCGTCGGCCGGCTCCCATGTCCGTTGCGCCCGCGCCCGGGGCAGGACCCGCGCGACCAGGTCGTCATAGGCGCCGGCAGGTGTTTCGGGATCAAACGGATCACGCATGGCCGCAACCCGACTCAGAATGCGTAGGGGCCGAATCGGCCCCACATCACGATCGCGGCGAGCACCAGCAGCACCACGTTGACCGGGATCACCTGGGCCTCACCGCGTCGGGCGTGCACGACGATCGCGCCGACCATGACCAACGCCAGACCGGTGGCCGCGATGGGTACGAGGATCGGGGCGATGTTCACCGCTGCGGGCAGGAACAGCCCGATCGCGCCGAGTACCTCGAGACCGCCGATCGTCTTGACCGCGGTGGGGCTGAAGTCGTCGACCCAACCCATCCCCGACTCGGCGAGCTTCTCGCGGGGTTGGGCCAGCTTCATCAGCCCGGCCAGGCCGAAGGCGACGGCCAACACGATGGCGATGATCCACAGGGCGATGTTCATGGCGACTCCTAGACCTGCACGGGAACTCCGTGGTTCGAACGTCGACTCGCGACCGGGCTCGACCGCCATTGACTTGAACGTTCAACTCATCGATGAGGCTAGTATCGTCGACTTGAATCGTCAACCGTGCTGTGACGGGAGGGGTATGGCGACCAGCGATGGGCCTCGGTGGCTGTCCGACGACGAACAGTGCACGTGGTTGGCACTGACCAGTGTGGTGATGTACCTACCGGCCGCGCTCGATGCGCAGTTGCGCAGGGATGCGGGTATCGGGCACTTCGACTACGTCGCCATGTCGGCACTGTCGATGTCCCCGGGGCATGCGATGCGGATGAGTGACCTCGCCGGGATGACCGATGCGTCGTTGTCGAGGCTGTCGCACACCTTCACCCGGTTGGAGAAGAAGGGGTGGGTCACCCGGGCGCCGGACCCCGTCGACGGTCGGTTCACCCTGGCCACCCTGACCGACGCGGGATGGGCCAAGGTGGTGGACTCCGCCCCCGGGCACGTCGCCGCGGCCCGAGAGTTCGTCATCGACCGGTTGTCGCCGACCGAGGCGACGCTACTCCGGACCATCTGCGACCGGATCGTCACCGCCGTCGCGCCCCCGGAGCGTGATCCGGCCGGACCGCCGCGGGGCCGGCGACCCGCCCGACCCCCGGCCGGGGCCTGCGGTGACGATGCCGGGGCCGCGGGTGTGTGACGCGGCCGGCGCGGTCCGGTCGGACCCAGGTCACCCGCCGGCCACGGCCGACGAGGTCCGGGTGCCGGGTAGGTCGGCGATGAAATGCGCTGCGGCGGTGACGGCGTGGCCCGACTCGGGGGTCAGCCGCGGGAACATCTGGAACACGTGGCCTTGATCGGGCCACCGCTGCAGGGTGGCGTCGGCGCCCGCGTCGAGCAGCGCGCGATGGTAGGTGATCGCGTCGAGACCCATGACCTCGAGGCCGCCGTACTGGATCAGGGTGCGGGGCAGGTCGCCCGACGATTCGAGGGCGATCCGCATGCGCGGCTCGTCCGGCTCGGCGTCGCCGGTGTAGAACCGCAGAATGCGTTGTGCGGCAACCGCATCGATCAGCGGGTCGCGAATGCCTGAGCGCTGGTGTGTCACGGCGAGCGCGAAGGTCGGGTCGTAGAGCGGGGAGAACAGCACCATCCCGCCGGGCTGCGGGGTGCCGGTCCGCTGGTTGTCGGCGAGCAGGTCGAGTGCGAGGTGGCCGCCGGCCGAATCGCCGGCGACGACGATCCGCTCGGCGTCGATGCCCTGCGACAGCAGCCAGTGGTAGCCGCGGATCGCATCGTCACCGGCGGCCGGCCATCGGTGTTGCGGGCCCAGTCGGTACTCCAGACTGAACGCGAGCGCGCCCGAACGGTGCGCCAGCCGTGCAACCAGTCCGCGGTGGGTCCGCGGTGAGCAGATCACGTAGCCACTGCCGTGTAGGTAGTAGAGGACGGTGCCGGCCTCTCGCAAGGACAGACGGTGGCCGTGGTGACCGGTGGCACCGACCCACTCACCGCGGACCGGTCCCCGCCGATGGCGGGCCACCACGGGGCGCACGGTGGTCCCGGCCGGCACCGGGCTGAGCGCAGCCAGCGTGCGGTTGACGCCGGGGCGGGTGGCCCGCAGCATGCGTTCGGCGACCGGTGGCGGATTGAACCGAGTCACCACCATCATCGGGCGGCTGACCCGGACGAGATATCCGTTCAGGGCGCGCGCCCGACGGGACCCGCGGGCCCCGGCCGGATGCGGACCCCGGGCCGGGGCCGTCGCCGCCCTGTCCGACAGGTCGGAGATGCCCCACGCCGGCGTGCTCACCCCCCGACCCTAGGTCGTGCAAGGTCACACCGGAGGCGTTTCGCCCGACGCCGGCGCGTGCGGCGTCGTGACTCACCCGGTCTCGTCGCGGCGGGTGCGAACGGGCGCGATGACCGGCTCCCGCGATCGCCTGATCTGCGGGATCGGGGCCGATGTGGTAGCCGGATTTCGATAGTGGGTACCCCCCGTGAGAAAATAGCCGACAATGCTTAGCAAGCAGGGTGGTGTCATGCCCGGCCGATGACGTCGGGCCCACCAGTCAGCAACGGCGCTGACCATCCGGACGCCATCGTGTGACCGTCGGAGGACCAGGTCAGCCCATATCGGGGACTCCGAACCGCCGGTCGCCGGTGCCGCGTACCGAGAAGACGCATATCGGGTGAATCAGTGCGCAGTGTCGCGCACGAAGTGAGGCGAACATGAAGTATGCCCCCGGGCCAGTGGGTCTCTACGACCCCATCAACGAGCACGACTCGTGTGGTGTGGCATTCGTCGTCGACATGCATGGTCGACGCAGCCGCGACATCGTCGACAAGGCCATCACCGCACTGGTGAACCTGGAGCACCGCGGTGCTGCCGGAGCCGAGCCGAACACGGGTGACGGTGCCGGGATCATGATCCAGGTCCCCGACCGCTTCCTGCGTGAGGTCGTCGACTTCGAGCTGCCCGCCGAGGGCCGCTACGCCACCGGCATCGCCTTCCTCCCGCAGGGCTCCGCCGACGCCGCCGATGCGGCCGCCGGCGTCGAGAAGATCGTCGAGTCCGAGGGCCTGACGATGCTCGGCTGGCGTGAGGTGCCGGTCAACGAGAACGGACTCGGTGCGCTCGCCCGCGACGCCATGCCGACCTTCCGCCAGCTGTTCCTGGCGATCGGCGACGACGTCGTCGACCCGGACGGCATGGAGCTCGAACGCAAGGCATTCGTGGTCCGCAAGCGCGTCCAGCACGAGCTCGGCCTCAAGGGCGCCGGCGCCGACGGCCCGGGTCGCGAGACCGTGTACTTCCCGAGCCTGTCCGGCAAGACCTTCGTCTACAAGGGCATGCTGACCACCCCGCAGCTGCGCGAGTTCTACCTCGACCTGCAGGATTCGCGGGTCGAGAGCTCGCTGGGCCTGGTGCACTCGCGTTTCTCCACCAACACCTTCCCGTCGTGGCCGCTGGCACACCCGTTCCGCCGGGTGGCCCACAACGGTGAGATCAACACCGTGACCGGCAACGAGAACTGGATGCGGGCCCGCGAGGCGCTGATCGACACCTCGGTGTTCGGCACCGACGCCGCGGAGAAGATCTTCCCGACCTGCACCCCGGGTGCCTCCGACACCGCGCGGTTCGACGAGGTGCTCGAGATGCTGCACCTCGGTGGTCGCAGCCTGCCGCACGCGGTGCTGATGATGATCCCGGAAGCCTGGGAGCGGCACGAGGCGATGAAGCCGTCTCACAAGGCGTTCTACGAGTACCACTCGACGCTGATGGAGCCGTGGGACGGCCCGGCGTCGGTGTGCTTCACCGACGGCACCGTCGTCGGTGCCGTGCTCGACCGCAACGGCCTGCGTCCCAGCCGCGTCTGGGTCACCAAGGACGGACTGGTCGTGATGGCCTCGGAGGTCGGCGTCCTCGACATCGACCACGCCGACGTGGTGCAGAAGATGCGCCTGCAGCCGGGCCGCATGTTCCTGGTCGACACCGCCGCCGGTCGCATCGTCGACGACGAGGAGATCAAGGACGAGCTGGCCGCCGCACACCCCTACCAGGAGTGGCTCGAGGCCGGGCTGGTGCACATCGACGAGGTCAAGGCGCTGCCCCACATGCATATGGCCCATGATCGGGTCACCTTGCGCCAGTTGGTGTTCGGTTACACCAACGAGGAGCTGAACCTGCTGGTCGCGCCGATGGCGAAGACCGGTGCGGAGGCCATCGGTTCGATGGGCACCGACACCCCGATCGCCGTGCTCTCGGCGCGCCCGCGGATGCTGTTCGACTACTTCCAGCAGCTGTTCGCCCAGGTCACCAACCCGCCGCTGGACGCCATCCGGGAAGAGGTGGTCACCAGTATCGGCGGCACCATCGGCGCCGAGGCCGACCTGCTGCACCCGACTGCCGGCTCCTGCCGCCAGATCGCGCTGCCCTCACCGGTTCTCGACAACGACATGCTCGCCAAGCTGGTGCGGATCGAGGAAGACGCGAACCTGCCGGACTTCCGCAGCGTCCACATCCACGGTCTCTACCCGGTGGCCGAGGGCGGCGCGGGCCTGCGCGCCGCGCTGGATGCGGTGCGCGCCAAGGTGTCCGCGGCGATCGCCGACGGCGTCAACCTGATCGTGCTCAGCGACCGTGAGTCCGACGAGACCCTGGCCCCGATCCCGTCGCTGCTGCTGACCGCGGCCGTGCACCATCACCTGGTGCGCGAGCGTCAGCGCACCCGCGTCGGCCTGATCGTCGAGTCCGGTGACTGTCGCGAGGTGCACCACGTCGCCACGCTGGTCGGCTTCGGTGCGGCAGCGGTGAATCCGTACATGGCCTTCGAGTCCATCGAGGACATGGTGGAGCGCGGTGTACTCGGCGACATCGACTTCGAGACCGCGCGCAAGAACTACATCAAGGCCGCGGGCAAGGGTGTGCTCAAGGTGATGAGCAAGATGGGCATCTCCACCCTCGCCTCCTACACCGGCGCCCAGCTGTTCCAGGTGATCGGTATCGGCCAGGACACCGTCGACGAGTTCTTCACCGGTCTGCGCAGCCAGCTCGGCGGTATCGGGCTCGACGAGATCGCCGCGGACGTCGCCGCCCGCCACTCCCTGGCGTTCACCGACCGACCCAGCGAGCGGGCCCACCGCGAACTGCCGGTCGGCGGCGAGTACCAGTGGCGCCGTGAGGGCGAGTACCACCTGTTCAACCCGGACACGGTGTTCAAGCTGCAGCACTCGACCCGCACCGGCCAGTACAAGGTGTTCAAGGAATACACCAAGATGGTCGACGACCAGTCGCGCACGCTCGCGACGCTGCGTGGTCTGTTCGACTTCAACTTCGGTGACCGCGACCCGATCCCGATCGACAAGGTGGAGTCCGCGCGGGAGATCGTCAAGCGCTTCTCCACCGGTGCGATGAGCTACGGCTCCATCTCGGCCGAGGCCCACGAGACCCTGGCGATCGCCATGAACCGTCTCGGTGGCCGGTCGAACTCCGGTGAGGGCGGCGAGGATCCGCGTCGTTTCCACCACGACGAGAACGGTGACTGGCGCCGCAGTGCGGTCAAGCAGGTCGCGTCCGGCCGCTTCGGCGTGACCTCGCACTACCTGACCAACTGCACCGACATCCAGATCAAGATGGCGCAGGGTGCCAAGCCCGGCGAGGGTGGCCAGCTGCCGCCGCACAAGGTGTACCCGTGGGTCGCCGAGGTCCGCGGATCGACGCCGGGCGTCGGACTGATCTCGCCGCCGCCGCACCACGACATCTACTCGATCGAGGATCTCGCCCAGCTGATCCACGACCTGAAGAACGCGAACCCGCAGGCGCGGATCCACGTGAAGCTGGTCAGCGAGGTCGGCGTCGGGACCGTCGCCGCGGGTGTCTCCAAGGCACACGCCGACGTGGTCCTGATCTCCGGGCACGACGGTGGCACCGGCGCCTCCCCGCTCACCTCGCTCAAGCATGCGGGTGCGCCGTGGGAGATCGGTCTGGCCGAAACCCAGCAGACGTTGCTGCTCAACGGTCTTCGCGACCGGATCTCGGTGCAGGTCGACGGTCAGCTGAAGACCGGCCGCGACGTCGTCGTCGCCGCACTGCTCGGCGCCGAGGAATTCGGCTTCGCCACCGCGCCGCTCGTGGTGTCGGGCTGCATCATGATGCGTGTCTGCCACCTCGACACCTGCCCGGTGGGTGTGGCCACCCAGAACCCGCTGCTGCGTGAGCGGTTCACCGGCAAGCCGGAATTCGTCGAGAACTTCTTCCTGTTCATCGCCGAAGAAGTCCGGGAACTGCTGGCCCGCCTCGGATTCCGCACCCTGCAGGAGGCCGTCGGCCACGTCGAGGCACTCGACACCGCCAAGGCGCTCGCACACTGGGGTTCGGCCAAGGCCGGCAAGCTCGACCTGTCGTCGGTGCTCGCCGTCGCCGAGTCGCCGTTCATGAACCAGGACCTGTACTGCTCCGGCACCCAGGACCATGCCCTGGAGAAGGCGCTCGACCAGCAGCTCATCGCGCAGAGCCGCGAGGCGATCGACCACGGCACCGCGGTGTCGTTCACGTCGAAGATCACCAACGTCAACCGCACGGTGGGCACCATGCTCGGCCACGAGGTGACGAAGGCCTATGGCGCACACGGGCTTCCCGCGGGAACGATCAACATCGACTTCACCGGCTCGGCCGGAAACAGCTTCGGTGCGTTCGTCCCCACGGGCATCACCCTGCGTCTGGCCGGTGACGCCAACGACTTCGTCGGCAAGGGGCTGTCGGGTGGCCGGATCGTGGTCCGGCCCGCCGACAACGCACCGGAAGACTTTGTGGCCGAGGACAACATCATCGCGGGCAACGTGATCGGGTTCGGTGCCACCGCCGGCGAGATCTACCTGCGCGGTGTGGTCGGCGAGCGCTTCTGCGTCCGTAACTCGGGTGCCACCGCCGTCGTCGAGGGCGTGGGTGATCATGCGTGCGAGTACATGACCGGTGGTCGCGTGGTGGTGCTCGGTGCCACCGGACGCAACTTCGCGGCCGGGATGTCGGGCGGTATCGCCTTCATCCACGACCCGGCACAGAACTTCGCCGACAACCTGAACACCGAACTGGTGGATCTCGAGGAACTCGACGCCGACGACATCGAGTTCCTGCACAGTGCCATCAGCACGCATCACGCGGAGACCAAGTCCCCGGTCGCCGTTGCGCTGCTTGCCGATTGGGCCACTGCGCAGAATCAGTTCGCCAAGGTGATGCCCCGCGACTACAAGCGGGTTCTCGCGGCGGCCGCAGCGGCCGAGCGTGAGGGACGAGACGTGAACGAAGCGATCATGGAGGCCGCACGTGGCTGACCCCAGAGGATTCCTGAAGCACCCGGAGCGGGAGCTGCCCGACCGCCGTCCGGTGGACCTCCGTCTGCTCGACTGGAAAGAGGTCTACACCGACTTCGACAAGGGCGAGTTGGCAACCCAGGCCAGCCGTTGCATGGACTGCGGTATCCCGTTCTGCCACAACGGATGCCCGCTGGGTAATCTGATCCCCGAGTGGAACGACCTGGTGTACAAGGGGCGGTGGGACGACGGCATCGACCGTCTGCATGCGACCAACAACTTCCCCGAGTTCACCGGCCGGCTCTGCCCGGCCCCGTGTGAGGCGTCGTGCGTGCTGGGCATCAACCAGCCCGCGGTGACCATCAAGCAGGTCGAGGTGGAACTCATCGACAACGCGTGGGACACCGGCCTGGTGCAGCCCGTGCTGCCGAGCCGCAGCACCGGCAAGAGCGTCGCCGTGGTCGGTTCCGGCCCGGCCGGTCTGGCCGCCGCCCAGCAGCTCACCCGCGCCGGACACGCGGTGACCGTCTTCGAGCGGGCCGACCGCATCGGTGGACTGCTCCGCTACGGCATCCCCGAGTTCAAGATGGAGAAGCGCCACATCGACCGCCGTCTGGAACAGATGGAGGCCGAGGGCACCGTCTTCCGCGCCGGTGTGAACGTGGGTGTCGACGTCACCGTCGAGCAGCTGCGGAGCGACTTCGATGCCGTCGTCCTGGCGGTGGGGTCGACCATCGGTCGTGACCTGCCGATCCAGGGCCGCGAGCTCGACGGCATCCACCAGGCCATGGAGTTCCTGCCGCAGGCCAACAAGGTGCAGCTCGGCGATGCCGTCGAGGGCCAGATCACCGCCACGGGCAAGAAGGTCGTGATCATCGGTGGCGGCGACACCGGCGCCGACTGCCTGGGCACCTCGCTGCGTCAGGGCGCCGAGATCGTCCACCAGTTCGAGATCATGCCGAAGCCGCCGAACCATCGCGCGGACTCCACCCCGTGGCCGACCTACCCGCTGATGTACCGGGTGTCCTCGGCCCACGAGGAGGGCGGCGACCGCGTCTTCTCGGTCAACACCGACGAGTTCGTCGGCACCGACGGCAGGGTCACCGGGCTGAAGGCCCACGAGGTGGTCATGCGTGACGGCCGCTTCGAGAAGGTGGAGGGCACCGACTTCGAGCTCGAGGCCGATCTGGTGTTGCTCGCGATGGGATTCGTCGGCCCGGAGCGCGGCGACCTCCTCGACAAGCTGGGCGTGGAGTACGACGCCCGCGGCAACATCAAGCGCGGCGACGACTTCGCGTCATCGGTGCCGGGTGTGTTCGTCGCCGGTGACGCCGGCCGCGGCCAGTCGCTGATCGTGTGGGCCATCGCCGAGGGCCGCTCGGCCGCCGCGGCCGCCGATGCGTTCCTGGCGGGCGCGACCGATCTGCCCGCCCCGATCGGGCCCACGCAGGTCGCCCAGCGCTGATCTCACCGGAGATATCCGAGCAGGGAGCCACCCACCCGTTCGCGGGTGGGTGGCTCCCTGCTCCCGGTGGGTCCGAATTCTCCGATTTGCGTTCGCGCAGCGGGAATTCCGGCGATCCGGGCATCCGCAGAACGTTCATCTCCCGCTCGGTTGCGAACGGCCGCCGCCGCCTTAGACTCTGCTGGGTATCACGCCGGGGGATTGTGATGGAGGAAGCTGTGCGCAGGATTTTCGTGGCCTCGATGGCCCTCGTCATCGGGTTCGTCGGGGCGGTGATCTCCGCAGGTCACGCTGCCGCGGCAGACTGCCCGAAGCTGTATGTGCTGGCCGTGCCGGGCACGTGGTCGCACGACGGGCCCGGATTGCTCGGTCCGGTCACGTCCGGTCTCGGTCCGGAGACCAAGGTCACCTACGTCGGCTACGACGCCACCGCCTTCCCGTGGGAGTCGGCGATCTACGGCAAGTCCAAGGCGCAGGCGGTCGACAACATCAAGGGGCTGGCCGTCACCATGCTCCGACGATGCCCGGGCACCAAGATCGCGCTGACCGGGTACAGCCAGGGCGCCGACGCCGCCGGTGACGTGGCCAGTGAGATCGGCACCGGCCGGGAACGGATCAGGCCCGGACAGGTCGCCGGTGTGGTGCTGCTCGCCGATCCGCGCCGGTCGTCGAAGGACCCGCTGGTCGGTCCGCCGCTGACCGGGCAGGGCAGCGGTGGTCCCCGGGTGAACGGTATGGGCTGGCTGACCGCCACGACCCGCACGATCTGCATCCCGACGGATCTGTACTGCAACACCCCGCGCGACTACTACCTGACGCGCATCGTCGGCTACCTCGCCGAGACCAGTGATCCGACGCCGAGCCAGGTGGGCCAGTATCAGGCCGAAGCGGGCGCGATCCTGGCCGAGATGCTCACCGGTGGCGGTCCGGGGCGGATCGTCGGGGAGCTCTCCAACGCGCGGGCCCGTCAGCAGATCATCGCGTTCAACCGCTTCATCCAGTCCGGTTCGCACGGTGACTACACCCGCTTCGAGGTGACGCCGGGGGTGACCGCGGTGCAGTGGGCGCACACTTATCTGGCCGGTCTGGCCTGACGTCGGAGGTCTCGGACGCTGCGGATTCGGAATCGGGGCGTCCTCCGAGGGGATGAAGTGTGACGCGCGTCGCTACCGGAAGGGTAACGAACGTGGTGCGATGATCGATGGAACGGGTAAGTGGGCGGAGCCGAGAAGGTCCGCTACAGTAATTGAAACAATAGATCCGTTATCTCGAATTCAGGGATGTTCAGTCATGAAGTTGACCACGACTTTCCCCCATCCGAAGACCACATACGGCCTACGGCGGCCATCCATGCTGACCTCGATCATGGGTCGGCGCCGCACCCTGTCGCGGATGTTCCCGGCCGAGGCCGAACGACTGGTGACCGCTGCCGAGATCGAACGCCTTCCGCGCTGAACCCCGGCCTGACCCCGGAGCGATGACGAGGCGGCCGGGACGACCGGACCGGTGACCACCGGCCTGCGCTGATCGGCACCGGGTGGTCGGCGATCAGCCGCCGGTGACCCGGGCCGACTCGCCGCCGAGCTCCACCACGTCGCCGACCTCGAGTTGCCGCCCACGGCGCGTCTCCACCTCACCGTTCACCGACACCAGGCCGTCGGCGATGACCTCCTTGGCCTCCGCGCCGGACTCGATGAGGTTGGACAGCTTCAAGAACTGGCCCAGCCGGATGCCCTGATCTCTGATCTCCACGTCGAACACACCGCCATCCTGCCGAACGCAGATGGCTGCCGCGAGCCCGGGCGCCGACTACGGTTGTCGGTCATGGCGGTCATCACCCCACCCACGCGTACCCCGGCAGATCGTCGGTCCGCGGATCTCCTCGAGAGCATCCGGCATCCACGGGGTTTCGGGCACCGCGCGCCCCGCGTCGCCGGCACCGTTCTCGGTGTACTCGCGACCATCGCGCTGCTGTCGAGCATCTTCCCGTTCTTCCGACACTGGATCCACCACCCCCGCGATTACGTCGACAGCTACCTGATCTCCATGCCCGACACCAGCTTCGCGTGGGCGTACGTGCTGGCCCTGGTCGCGATCGCGCTCGCCTCCCGGAAACGCATCGCGTGGTGGATCTGCGTGATCTACCTGGCGCTGTTCATGATCGGCAACGCGCTGCTGCTGCTCCCGCCGGTGAGCCAGGACTTCGCGATCTCCGACAGCGAGCGCGTTAACATCTGGATCGGCCTCGGCGTCGACGTGGTGGTCCTGGTGTTCCTGATCGCCACCTACCGGCAGTTCTACACCCGGGTACGACGCGGGGCGCTGCTGCGCGCCGTGGTGGTGCTGATCGCCGGGCTGGGCGTGGCCACCCTGGTCGGCTGGGCGCTGGTCTGGGCCGTCCCCGGCTCACTGGTCCCCGGTGAGAAACTCACCTACGCGTTCAACCGGGTGGTGGCCTTTGCGACCATCGACCAGCGCACCTTCGACGGCCACCACGCGCCGCCCCCGATCAACGGGCTGCTGGGCTTGTTCGGTGCGGTCGCCCTGATCGCCGCGGCGATGGTGCTGTTCCGATCGCAGCGGCTCCAATCCCTGATGACCGACGCCGACGAGCGGCTGATCCGGGCGCTGATCACCCGCTTCGGCGAACTCGATTCGCTGGCCTACTTCTCCACCCGCCGCGACAAGGCCGTGGTGTTCGCGCCCGACGGCCGGGCGGCCATCACCTACCGCGTCGAGCTCGGCGTGTGCCTGGCCGGTGGCGACCCGATCGGCGACCGGGAGTCGTGGCCGGGCGCGATCGCGGAGTTCCTCACCCTCTGCGAACGCTACGGCTGGCACCCGGCGGCGATGGGCGCGAGCGAACGGGGCGCCGAGGCCTATGACGCGGCCGGGTTCGGCACCCTGACCATCGGTGACGAGGCGATCCTGCACACCGCCGAGTACAGCCTGCGCGGCGCCGCGATGAAGGGTGTCCGCCAGGCCGTCACCCGCACCCGACGCGCCGGGGTCACCGTGCGCATCCGCAGGCACGGCGAGTTGTCGGCGGAGGAGATGGCGCAGGCCGTCGAGCGGGCCGAGGCCTGGCGCGACACCGACGAGGAACGCGGCTTCGCCATGGCGCTCTCCCGGCTCGGTGATCCCGCCGACGGCGACTGCCTGCTGGTCGAGGCGATCGAACCGGGACCCGACGGCGACGAGCGGGTGATCGGCATGCTGTCGTTCGTGCCGTGGGGTCGTCGCGGCGTCTCACTGGATCTGATGCGGCGCGATCGCACCGGCCCCAACGGTGTGGTCGAGACGATGGTCAGCGAACTGTGCCGGGACGCGGACCGATTCGGCATCGCCGACGTCTCGCTGAACTTCGCCACCTTCCGCGCGTTCTTCGAGCAGGGCGGGCAGATCGGTGCCGGACCGGTGATGCGTGCGACCTACTCGGCGCTCATGTTCGGGTCCCGCTTCTTCCAGATGGAGTCGCTCTACAAGTCCAACGCCAAGTACCTGCCGGACTGGCAGCCCCGGTTCCTGTGCTTCGAGGACGCCCGGATACTGCCCCGCGCCGGGATCGCCTCGGTGGTCACCGAGGGGTTCATCCGGCTGCCCTCGTTCGGCCGTCACCGGCAGCGCAGCGACGGGACGGCGTCGATCCCGGCCGGTGTCGACGTCGACGCCCTGGTCGCCACACTGCAGGACGAGGCCGACGCCGAGGTGGTCGGGGTGCGTCGCCCCGAGCAGGTCCGGGTCCGTATGGCCAAGCTGGAGCGGCTGATCGAGGAGGGTTTCGATCCCTATCCACCGGGTGACGCCCCCACCCACACCGTGGCGCAGGCCGTCGCCCAGCCCGCAGGCACGCGGGTGACCATCGCCGGCCGGGTGACGCGGATCCGTGACTTCGGCAAGGTCGTCTTCGCCGACCTCCACGACTGGTCGGGGCAGGTGCAGGTGTTGGTCGAGGAGTCGGCGATCATCCCCGGCACCCCCGACTTCGGTTGCGACGTCGACCTCGGTGACCTGATCCAGGCGCGCGGCGTCGTCGGCGCCAGCCGGTCCGGCCAGTTGTCGGTGCTGGTCGACGCGTGGCGGATCAACGGCAAGTGCCTACGGCCGCTGCCGGACAAGTGGGCAGGTCTGACCGATCCGGAATCCCGTGTGCGCCAACGCTATGTGGATCTCGCGATCAACCCGGAGAGTCGTCGTCTGCTGCAGACCCGCAGTGTGGTGGTCAAGGCGCTGCGCGACTTCCTCGCCGCGCGCGACTACCTCGAGGTGGAAACGCCCATCCTGCAACGGATCCACGGCGGCGCCAACGCCACCCCGTTCCGCACACACATCGACGCCTACGATCTCGACCTGTACCTGCGGATCGCCCCCGAGCTGTATCTCAAACGGCTGTGCGTGGGTGGTGTGGAACGAGTCTTCGAGCTCGGCCGCAACTTCCGCAACGAGGGTGTGGACTTCAGTCACAATCCCGAGTTCACGAGCCTGGAAGCCTATGCGGCACACAGTGATTACCTCAAGATGCTCGATCTCACCCGGGAGATGATCCAGTTCGCGGCGACCGCCGCGCACGGTGAGCCGGTGATCATCCGCACCGGTGCCGACGGCGAGCCCGAACGCATCGACATCTCCGGCGAGTGGCCGGTGCGCACCGTCCACGAGGTCGTGTCGGAGGGGGCGGGGGAGGAGGTCACCCCCGAGACCGATGCCGACGACCTGCGCCGGATCTGTGATCGTCTCGAGATCGCCTTTCGGCCCGACTGGGATGCCGGTGCGCTGGTGCTCGAACTGTACGAGCACCTCGGCGAGGACCGCACCACGTTCCCGACGTTCTACACCGACTTCCCCACGTCCACCTCCCCGCTGACCCGTGCCCACCGCAGCCGTGCCGGGGTGGCCGAGCGGTGGGACCTGGTGGCGTGGGGCGTCGAACTCGGCACCGCCTACACCGAGCTCACCGACCCGGTGGAGCAGCGGGCACGGCTCACCGAACAGTCGATCCTGGCCGCCGACGGCGACCCGGAGGCGATGGAACTCGACGAGGACTTCCTGCAGGCGCTCGAGTACGCGATGCCGCCGACCGGTGGGCTCGGCGTGGGTGTCGACCGCGTGGTCATGCTCATCACCGGGCAGTCGATCCGCGAATCGCTGCCGTTCCCGCTGGTCAAGCCCGACGAGGGGTGATCGGGGCCCGCTCCACCCACCTGCGCGCCTCGTTCATGCCCCATCGGGCCCACCGAACGGAATCAACGAGGGCCGGAACGGCACGGCCGGCCGGACCGGTGCGTGGCGCGGCGGGTGGCACTCACCACCGGTAGGTGTTGGCGACGGTTACACCTAGTTGTGCGACCGCCTATGCTGGGCGGCATGACTGAGCTCACCTTCACCCCGACCGCGGACCTCGTCGACGAGATCGGCGCCGACGTGCGCAGTTGCGACACCCAGTTCACCCAGTACGGCGGCGTACGGGAGTTCGTCGGGCCGGTCACCACCGTGCGCTGCTTCCAGGACAATGCGCTGCTCAAGTCGATCCTCGGTGAGTCCAACCCGGGCGGAGTGCTCGTGATCGACGGCGACGCATCGGTGCACACCGCACTCGTCGGCGACCTCATCGCCGAACTCGGCCGCTCCAACGGCTGGGTCGGCATCATCGCCAACGGCGCGATCCGTGACTCGAAGGCCATCGGCGGGATGGAGATCGGCGTCAAGGCGCTCGGCACCAACCCCCGCAAGTCCACCAAGACCGGCGCCGGTGAGCGCGACGTGCCGCTCGAGATCGGTGGCATCACCTTCGTCCCCGGCGACATCGCCTACTCCGACGACGACGGCATCGTCCTCGTCGCCGCGGTCTGACCGCGGGCCCGAACCGACCACACCCGTCCGAACCCACGCCCCGACCGTCCCGACCCGCCGAGGAGTCCTCCGATGCCCAGACCCACCGCCGACTACTTCACCCGACTCGGTGCCCTGGTGGCGATCGACGACGCCGACCGTCCCGCCCGACCCGTCCTGGAGGCGTTCAGCGGTGCGGAGATGGCGACCATCCCGGTCGGCACCGCCGAGGACCTCGAGACCGCGGTGGCGCGGGCACGCACCGCCCAGCGGACGTGGGCCGCACGGACCGCCGACGATCGTGCATCGGTGATCAACCGGTTCTCCGAACTGGTGCACCGCAACGCCGGCGCACTGATGGACATCGCGCAGGCCGAGACCGGCAAGGCGCGGGCATATGCGCAGGAAGAGGTGCTCGACGTCGCGCTGACCGCACGGCACTACGCCACCGTCGGGCCCAAGCTGCTCGCCGACCGCAAGGTCAAGGGCGTCATCCCCGGTGCCACCAGCGTGCGCGTGCGGCACCAACCCAAGGGTGTGATCGGTGTGATCAGCCCGTGGAACTACCCGCTGACGCTCGCGGTCTCCGACGCGGTGGCCGCACTCGTCGCGGGCAACGGTGTGGTGATCAAACCCGACAGCCAGACCCCGTACTGCGCGCTGGCCCTCGCCGAACTGCTGTATGAGGCCGGACTGCCGCGCGAACTGTTCGCGGTGGTTCCCGGACCGGGTGGCGTCGTCGGCCAGGCCATCGTGGCCACCACCGACTACGTGATGTTCACCGGGTCGTCGGCGACCGGTGCGCTCCTGGCCGAGCAGGCCGGCCGGCGCCTCATCGGGTTCTCCGCCGAACTCGGCGGCAAGAACCCGATGATCGTCACCGCCGGTGCCGACATCCACAAGGCGGTCGAGGGTGCGGCGCGGGCGTGCTACTCGAACTCCGGGCAGCTGTGCATCTCGATCGAACGGCTCTACGTCGAGAAGTCGATCGCCGACGAGTTCACCGCGAAGTTCGCCGAGTATGTGCGCAACATGAAACTCGATGCGACATACGACTTCTCGGCAGACATGGGGTCATTGGCGTCGGCCGCGCAGGTCGAGACCGCAGAGGCGCATGTCGCCGACGCCGTCGCCAAGGGTGCCATCGTGCTCGCCGGCGGCAAGCGCCGCGCCGACCTCGGCCCGTTCTTCTACGAACCGACCGTGCTCACCGGCGTCACCGAGGAGATGACCTGCTACGGCGACGAGACCTTCGGTCCGGTGGTGTCGGTGTACCCGGTGGACACCGTGGACGAGGCGATCGCCCTCGCCAACGACACCCCCTATGGTCTCAATGCCAGCGTGTGGGCGGGCAGCAGCGCCCAGGCCCAGAAGATCGCCGAGCAGCTGCGGGCGGGCACCGTCAACATCGACGAGGGCTACGCGGCCGCCTGGGCGTCCACCGCGGCCCCGATGGGCGGCATGGGCATCTCCGGTGTCGGCCGCCGGCACGGCGAGGAGGGGCTGCTGAAGTACACCGAGTCGCAGACCATCGCCGAGCAGCGGTTCCTCGGCATCGACCGGGCGCCCGGCATCCCGCAGGGCGTGTACCGCGCGGTCACCCCGCTGGCCATGCGGGCGCTGAAGTACCTGCCCGGCCGGTAGCGCGGCATCCACGACGGTGACCCGGGTCACCGTCGTGGATGCGGGGATTCCCCTGATCGCATGACAGGCCCCAACCCCCTGGATCCGGTTGGATGTCAGGGGTGTTCGGTTGGTTGTCGGGCCGTGGTGCCCGCATGTCGCGGCGGTCGGTACTCGGTGGTGTCGCACTGGTCGCGCTGACCGGTGCACTCGTCGCGGCGTCGGCGGTACCGACCGGCGGGGTCGCCGCCGAGATCGTGGCCGTCTCGGAACAGGTCCCGGCTCCGCCGGTCGATCAGGACCTCGTGCTCAGCTTCACCGGCGACAACATCCTCGGCACCGACGACAACTTCTCGTCCGCGACGAGCCTGCCGACGGTGTGGGCGCAGAACGGTCGGCGCCCGGACTTCTTCTTCCAGAACGTCCGACGCTACTTCGACGCCGACGACCTCACCGTCGCCAACTTCGAAGTGGCCCTGACCGACCGGCTCACCAAACGGTACAAGGGCGAGGGAGAGGTCTACCACTTCCACGGCAGCCCGGCACTGGCCGCCACCCTGCCCGCCGGCGGGATCGACGTGGTGACCGTCTCCAACAACCACACCTTCGACTACGGGCAGACCGGGTTCGACGACACGCTCACCGCACTCCGCGGTGCCGGGGTCCCGTACTTCGGATCCGGCTATGCCGGTGAGGGATCGGACTACGACTACCGCCACCTCGCGACCGTGAAGGGTGTGACGTTCGGATTCATCGGCTATCAGGCATGGACCGACGACGCCGATATGCGAGGCACGCTGGTCTCCGACATCAAGGCCCTGCGCGCCGACGGCGCCGACGTGGTGATCCCCTTCATGCACTGGGGAATCGAGTCCGAACATCAGCCGTACGCGGTGCAGACCGAGCTGGCCCACCTCGCCATCGATTCCGGGGCCGACCTCGTCGTCGGCACACACCCGCACGTGATCCAGGCGATGGAGATCTATCGCGGCAGACTCATCGCCTACTCGTTCGGCAACTTCTCGTTCGGCGGCAACAGCAACCCCGCCGACAAGCGGACGTTCGTCCTGCAGACCCGGTTCCGGATGTCCGGAGCGCAGGTCCGCGGCGTCGACTTCAAGGTCATCCCGACTCGAGTGTCACGCACCGAAGCCTACAACGACTATGTTCCGACGCCGTACCCGCCGGGCGAGAGGGAACAGGTACTCGCCTTCATCAACGAGATCTCCCCGACGCTGGACGGCCGCGCCGCCGACGCCTTCGTGCCGGTGGTCGGGCGGGGGTAGAGCGCGTTGCGGACATCGTCGGGTCACTGGGTCTCGACACGGGTCCTCGCGATGCTCGGTCCCGGCTCGACCATCGTTGGGGTGGTGCTCGTTGACGCTGGTTGAGCCGCTGGGGAGCGGGGCGACGAGGCGTGTGTGTTCGGTGGTTGAGCCGCTCCGAGGTGGGTGTGGACATGGTCGGGTTGCTGGGTCTCGACTCGGGTCCTCGCGATGCTCGGTCCCGGCTCGACCATCGTTGGGGTCGGGTCGGTTTTTGCTGGTTGAGCCGCTGAGGAGCGGAGCGACGAGGCGTGTCGAAACCTCTGTTGGCCGGCGTCGGGTGGTTGAGCCGCTCCGAGGTGGGTGTGGACATGGTCGGGTCGCCGGGTCTCGACTCGGGTCCTCGCGATGCTCGGTCCCGGCTCGACCATCGATGGGGTGGTGCTCGCTGACGCTGGTTGAGCCGCTGAGGAGCGGAGCGACGAGGCGTGTGTGTTCGGTGGTTGAGCCGCTCCGAGGTGGGTGTGGACATGGTCGGGTCACTGGGTCTCGACTCGGGTCCTCGCGATGCTCGGTCCCGGCTCGACCATCGTTGGGGTCGGGTCCTCGCGATGCTCGGTCCCGGCTCGACCATCGTTGGGGTCGGGTCCTCGCCCTGGGGGCTCGGTCTCGGCTCGACCATCGTTGGGGTCGGGTCCTCGCCCTGGGGGCTCGGTCCCGGCTCGACCATCGATGGGGTGGTGCTCGCTGACGCTGGTCAAGCCGCTGAGGAGCGGATCATCCATGGTGTGGGCTAGTGCGACGCCCACCCGTGCGGGGCGATTCCGGCCTGACGCCACTCGCGGTCCCAGTCGTCGGCGAGCCGGCGGGTGATGCGCCGACGCAGCAGCACCGCGATGCCGAGGGCTGCGGCTGCCGCGGCGATCCAGGCGGTCGCACCGACCCAGACACCGCAGAAGACCCGCTCGAACGGGCCGGCGTGGTCGGTCAACCGGGTACCGTCCGCCGTCGTCCAGACCGGTACCTGCGTACCTTTCAGGGTTGAGCGCGAAACCTGGGTCATACCGGTGTATTCGGTCTCTCCCCGGCGCCACACCACAGACGCGGCGGACTCGGCGGACGTGGGGTCGGTCGCGGCGACGCTGACCACCGTCGCGGTCGTCGGGACGGCGGTCTCGGCCCGCTCGGTCACCATTCGGTAGGTACTCATCCCGGCCCACGTACACAGGGGAACTGCGGCCAGGACGATCACCAGCATCGCGAGCATGATCCAGGCGATGGTGCGGTCGCCGTGGCGCATCAGGGGATTGGACGACCAGGGCCGATACGGCGCGGTCCGCTGCCGGCTGAATGAGGTGGCCATACTGTCCTCGTGGTTCGGGATTTCCTGCAGTATCCAGAATTCGCCTCGAACGCCGCAAAATCCAATCTCGTGGTGTAGGACACACAGTTTCGGTGGTCTCCCTGATCGACGCTACGCCGATTCGGCGCTCACAGGCTTCTCCCAGCGTGCTACCAGCGGTGCCGGAGAGCGACAGCGCACGGTGGACACCAAAGCCATCCGCTCAGGAGGAAAGAATGACCGCACTACTGGACCGGGCGAGCACCTCGCCGCCATCCGACCACACCGCACCACCCGACCGTCGTCGGACCGGCCGATCGTTGCCCTGGGGGAGGTTCGGACTGGTCGGGCTGCTCACGTCGACCGCCGTCCTCTACCTCTGGAACCTGTCGGCGAGTGGCTATGCCAACACCTTCTACGCGGCGGCCGCGTGGGCCGGCTCGGAGAGCTGGAAGGCGTGGTTCTTCGGTGCGCTCGACCCGTCGAACTTCATCACCGTCGACAAGCCGCCCGCCTCGCTGTGGGTCACCGGGCTCTCCGTGCGCCTGTTCGGGATGAACTCGTGGGCCGCGCTCGCGCCACAGGCGATCATGGGCGTGCTGTCGGTGGCCCTGCTGTACGCCACCATGCGCCGCGTGTTCGCCGACCCGCGGCAGGGGACAGCCGCGGGCCTGATCGCCGGAGCGGTGCTCGCCTTCACCCCGGCCGCCGCGCTGATGTTCCGGTTCAACAACCCCGATGCGCTGCTGGTGCTGCTGATGGTGGCCGCCGGCTACTGTCTGGTGCGTGCGGTCGGCACCAACTCCGGCCGCTGGCTCGCGCTGGTCGGCGTGGCCCTCGGCTTCGCCTTCCTGACAAAGATGCTGCAGGGTCTGCTGGTGCTGCCCGCGTTCGCGCTGGCCTACCTGGTCTTCGCGAACAACGGCTGGGTGCGTCGCGTCCTGCAGTTGCTCGGCGCGGCCGTCGCGATGATCGTGTCGGCAGGCTGGTTCGTGGTGGTGACCATGCTGGTCCCGGCGAGCTCGCGACCCTACATCGGTGGCTCCACCGACAACTCGTTCATGGACCTGGTGTTGGGCTACAACGGCATCGGCCGGATCAGCGGCGGCGAGGGACCCGGCGGCGGTGGTCCCGGTGGTGGACAGGCCGGCGGCTCGTTCGGCGGATCGACCGGCCTCAACCGCCTGTTCGGCTCCGAGATGGGCAACGAGATCTCCTGGCTGCTGCCCGTGGCGCTGCTGGTCGTCGCCTTCGGTGTGTACCTGATGATCCGCAGTTTCCCCGTCTTCAGCTACCGCAACGGCGTCAACCGGTCCGAATCCGCGGCGATCGTCGCCTTCGGCGGCTGGCTCCTGGTCACCGGCATGATCTTCAGCTACATGAGCGGCACCATCCACCCGTACTACACGGTGGCGCTGGCCCCGGCGATCGGTGCGCTCGTCGGCATGGGCGGCGTGTTCGCCTGGCGGCGTCGCGCCGACTGGGACGGCCGGATCGCGCTGGGTGCGATGATCGGACTGGCCGGCTGGTGGTCCATCGTGCTGCTCGACCGCAACGACTGGGGCCCCGTCTGGTGCCGCTGGCTGATCGGTGCGGTGGCGATCCTGGCGATCGTCGGCGTGATCGCGGGCAGCCTGCTCGGGCTGAAGAAGATGCTGGTCGGCTCTCTGATCGCCGGTGCACTCGCCGGCTTCGGCGGAACCGCGGCCTTCTCGATCGCCACGGCCGCCACCGCCCACGGCGGATCGATCCCGACCGCGGTGCAGACCAGCATGGCCGGCGGTGGAATGGGCGGCCCGGGCGGAGGCACCCGCCCGTCCCAGAACGGTCAGACCCAGAACGGTACGACCCCGAGCGGTACGACCCAGAACGGTCAGGCGCAGTCCGGTACGACCCAGAACGGTCAGGCGCAGTCCGGTACGACCCAGAACGGTCAGGCGCAGTCAGGCACGACCTCGCAGAGCGGGACCCAGCAGTCGCAGTCCCAGCGCGGTGGCGGGATGGGTGGCCCCGGCGGGGACACCTCGTCGAACACCGAGCTGGTGGCGCTGTTGCAGGCGTCCGACACCAAATGGGCCGCCGCGACCAACGGATCGCAGTCGGCGGCCGGGATCGAGATCGCCACCGGCAAGGCCGTGATGGCCATCGGCGGCTGGAGCGGCGACCCCGCCCCGACCCTCGACGAGTTCAAGCAGATGGTCGCCGACGGCCAGATCGCCTACTACATCGGTGGCGGCCAGGGCGGCGGACCCGGAGGCAACTCGGAGATCTCGCAGTGGGTGTCGGCGAACTTCACCGCCACCACCGTCGGAGGACAGACCGTCTACAAACTGATCTGATCCGACGACGCTCCTGAGCCCGACGACGGCTACTCGATCGTGTACTCCACGGTGATCGGGTAGCCGTCGTCGTCGTGTCCGGCGATCTCGATGTCGGCGTGGCCGCGCATCCGAGCGAGTCCGCCGGTGCCGAGGCCCTCGACGATGGTCAGCCGCTCGTGGACACCGACGGCGTCGTGGGTGCCGTCGTGGCGGAACACCAGGGTTCCCTCGTGGCCGTCGATGGACCCCTCGAAGACCTCGAAGCCGGTGGTCGGAGCCGCGGCGCCCTCGATGTAGGCGATCAGGTAGGCCAGGGTGCCCTGGCCGCTGAGGTCACCGGAATAGGTGTAGGTGACGTCGGCGCGGGTGAAGCCATGTGCCGGGTACTGCATCCCGCTGATCTCCACGGTGCGGTCGTCGCGGGTGTAGACCGGGTTCTCGGTCCAGGAGGTGACCTGGAAAGTGGCTGTGGCGGTGTGTGTTCGGGGTTGTGATGTGGTGTCCATGGACCCATCGTCGCGCGCGGTGGGCGGCGTTTCTTGGACAAACGCGACAGCGCCCCCGACACTGGATCCCGTGGCAGCAGACGCCCCCGAGGGGCGGGGACAGGGCGCGATCATCGGGGGCGGTACGAGCCTTCCGCTGCGGGTGGGGCGGTACGCGCCATCTGAAGCGCTCGCGTACTGGGTGGACTACATCTGGATCGTCCGGTGGTCGGTTCGCGAACCCCATGTGCAGCAGGTGATCCCGCAACCGGTGATCCATGTGGCCGCCGAGGGCGGCCGGCTGTCGGTACACGGCGTGGGCGACAACAGCTTTGCCCGTACCCTGATCGGTGACGGGCACACCGTCGGAATAGCCTTTCGTGCCGGTGGTTTTCGCGGATTCGTCGACGGTCCGGTGAGTGCGCTGAGCAGATCGGTCCGGCCACTGCAGGAGATTCTCGGCGTCGACGACCGGCCGATCGCCGCGGCCCTGCTCGACCCGATGGCCGACGACCCCGAGCTCGTGAACCGGGCGGCGGAGTGGTTGATCGGGCTCGGTCCCACCGCGGACCCGGTGATCGGTGATATCGCCGGGCTCGTCGACATGGCCGAACGCGATGCGACGATCACCCGTGCCGAACAGCTCGCCGAGATCTCCGGCGTGAGTCTGCGGACGTTGCAGCGTCAGTTCGGCGACTACGTCGGGATCGGCCCCAAATGGGTCATCCAGCGATTCCGGGTGCTCGACGTCGCCGCGGTCGCCAACCGCGGTGGGGAGGTGGACTGGGCGGATACCGCTCTGCGACTGGGTTTCAGCGACCAGTCCCACCTGATCCGTGCGTTCACGCGTATCGTCGGGACATCACCGGCGTCGTACGTCCGTGGCGACCACCCGTCGTCGCGGATGGACTCCGACAGCCGGTGACGTGGACGAGCGGAGGGGCGAGGTCCTTTACATGATCACTGAATTCAGCAGGGGCGGATATATTTTCGATGTCATCGACTCGGGGCCTGCCGATTCGGCCATCCCGGTGGTGCTGCTGCACGGATTCCCGGAGCGGGCGTCGTGCTGGGAATCGGTGACGCCCGTCCTCAACCAGGCGGGACTACGTACCGTCGCCCCCGACCAGCGCGGGTACTCGCCGCGTGCCCGGCCGGACCCTGTGCGTGACTACCGGATGTCGGAGTTGGTCGCCGACGTCATCGCGCTCGCCGACGCGCTCGACGCCCCGCGGATCCACCTCGCCGGTCACGACTGGGGTGCGGGCGTGGCGTGGGCCGTTGCCGCAGACCACCCCGATCGGGTGGCCACGCTGACCACCTTCGCCGTCCCGCACCCGGGGGCCTACCTGCGCGCGATGCCGCGCGGGCAACTGCTCCGGTCGTGGTACATGGGGCTGTTCCAGATCCCGCGGCTGCCCGAGTGGCTGATCAGCACGGGCGCATCAGGGCGGGGGCCGCAGATCGGGTCGCCCGGCTTCACCGAGACACTGCGCACCGACATCGTCGAATACGGTGCGCTGACCGGTGGCCTCAACTGGTACCGCGCCATGCGTCTGGGCGATCGGTCGTTGTTCAACCGCAAGGTCACGGTCCCGACGACCTACGTCTGGGCCGACCGTGACGTCTTCCTGTCCCGCGCCGGTGCCCGCGGCTGTGCCGCGATGGTCGACGCGCCCTACGAGTTCCGTGTGCTCGAGGGCGTCGACCACTGGATCCCGCAGCGCCGCCCGGAGGCGGTCGCCGACGCGATCCTGTCGCGGGTGGCCTCGGTCAGCGACGACGACGAAGGATGACGAACACCGCCAGGAGTGCGGCGACGATTCCCCCGATGATCGCGGGGACGGGCCGCGGGTAGGGCAACTCGGTCGGTGCGCCCGCGCGCAGCTGGGCGAAACTGGCCCGTTGCGCGTCGGATTCGGCCACCACGTCCACGATCGGCTGTGGTTCGACCTCCGGTCGGGGTTCGGCGGGGGCCTCCGCCTCGGTACCCGAAACCGGTTCTGCCGCACCCTGTTCTGCTGGAACCGATTCTGATTCCGGCGCCGACTGCGCGGGCACGGCAGACCCGGATGTGACTGCCTCTGGTGTGACACCTTCGGCTGCAACACCTTCGGCTGCGGTCGGTTCCGGACCGGGGGTGGGACCCGACGGCACGTCGAGGGGGAGGGTGGGCTCGAGGACGTCCTCGGCGGGAACCCCGGCCGGCGGAACCGACTTCGGCGGGGCGCTCTTGGCGGTGGTCTTCCTGGCCGGTGCCTTGTTCGCGGTCTTCTTCGCGGTCGTCGTCTTCTTGGCGGGGGCCTTCTTGGCCGGCGTCTTCTTGGCGGCAGCCTTCGTCGGGACCTTCTTTGCCGGGGCCTTCTTGACCGGTGCCTTCTTGGCTGGTGCCTTCTTCGCCGCTGCTGCCTTCTTCGCCGCTGCTGCCTTCTCCACCACCGACTTCTCCGGGGCCTCGTTCTCGGGAGCCTTCTTCGCCGGTGACCGGCCGGCGGGTGTGGAATCCGTGGGTGGCGCAGGGGTGGTCGGCTCCGGTTCACTCATGGCTTGATCGCTCCCTTGCGTCTGCTGCGGTCGGCCACTCCATCCTAGTGGCCGGTGTCCGATTCGGTCCCGGTGTGAATGCCCTGGGGTCAGGCTCGGACACCCAGTCGGGCCAGGATGTCGGCGTCGATCGCACCGAGTTCGTCGGTGATCGCCCGGTGCGCGGTGCGGCGCTGAGCCGCCGACATCGGCTCCGCGGCGTCGACGGCGATCGCGAGGTTGTCCAGGCGTTTGGTCATCGCGGTGACGAAAGCCTGCGAGTCGGCCGACGAATCCTGGGTGGCGACCTTCTGCAGCGAGTCGCGGGTGGTGGCGATGCGTGCGGCCAGCGGTGCGCCGTGGCCGGAGTACTGACTCAGCAGTCCCGGGGCGACACCGGCCCGCTCAGCCTGCAGGCCGGCGATCCGGCCGCGGCCGGCCACCGCGGCGCGGTAGGCGATCGGCGCGACGATGGGGGCGACCATCCGGGCGACGGTCAGGTAGCGGCGCACGCTCGCGGGGCTGAACGGCTTGGCGTCGACGGCGGCCTTGGCCTCGGCGGCCACCGTCTTGGCCTCCGCCTGCGCGACCTTGACCTGGGCCTTGGCGTTCTTGCGTTCGACCTTGGCGAGTTTGCGGGCGTTCTTGCGATCGAGTTCGAGTTCCTGTTCCCGGAAGCGGTGCTCGGCCTTGCGCTCGGCCTTTGCGGCCTTCCGGCGGTCCTTGGACTCGAACTTCGCCTCGTACTTGGCCTTCGCCTTCAGCGCCTTGCGTTCGGCCTTGCGCTGGGCGCGGGTCTTACCGTCGGACGAGAACAAACCCATCAGGGCAACCTTTCGCTGCGAAAACGCCGGATGGTGGCCGCCCATACCACGACGCGCCGGACCGACGCGCGGGCGTGAAGCAGACACCGCACGGTCAAGCATTACATAGGCTCGGCACTGGAGGTCGGCGACGCCCGGCCGAACCGGAGTTGGATGATCGACACGCCCGACGGGCGGGGAAACGAGGAAAGTGTGGCGGTGCCGATGCTGCATCCGCGGGATCTCGCCGGATGTGAACACCGCCTCGCGCTCGACGTCGCGCATCCGGACCTGGTCCGCGACCGGCCACAGACCCCTGAGGCCGCACGCCGTACCGAGGCCGCGGGCCGTCACCGCGATCGTGTTCGTGACCTGCTCGCATCCATGCACACCGATCAGCCGGGCGCCTTCGTGGTGATCGGCCAAGGCCCGACGCCGCAGCGTGCGGAGGCGACCCTTGCAGCCTGCGCCGACGGTGCCGAGTGGATCTGGAACGCCACCCTGCCGACCGATCGCGTCGCCGGCCGGCGCGGTCACTCCGAACTGTTGGTCCGCGTGGACGGCGGATATCTGCCGGTCATCGTCGTCAACCACCGGGTGAGTTATCCGGCCAAGACCCGCCGCGACCTCGCCGGTGCACCCACCCCCTTCCGGACCAGCCCACTGTGGGGGTGGGTGCCCACCCCCGACCCATACCGCGTGGGCCGCAACCACCGGCGGGATCAGCTCCGGCTGGCGCAGCTGACGCAGATGCTGATCGACACCGGCCTGTCCGTCGCCGACGACGAGGAGCAGTTGCGTGCCGGGGTGATCGGCCTCGACGCCGATTGCATCGTCGTGCACCGCATGCAACCGCTGCTCGACGAATACCGCACGGTGTTCGAGCGGCGCCAGGCCATCGCCGCAGGTCAGCTCGTGACCACACCTCGGCGAGTCGGTGAGTGCCGCAGCTGCGCGTGGTGGGGCCGGTGCGGACCGGAACTGGCCGAACGCCGCGACATCAGCCTCGTGGCCGCCGGTGACCAGGCCGATGCGCTTGCCGAGATCGGCCTCACCACGATCGATCAGCTCGCCCGCCACCGCGGTCCCGCACCGGCGAACTGGCCCGGCAGCGTGGCGTTCGACGACGCGATCGTCAACGCGATCGCCTGGCTCACCGACACCCCGCTCATCCGCAGGCGGGAGAACCCGCAGGTCGCGCGCGCCGATGTCGAGGTGGACGTCGACATGGAGTCGTTCGGCGAGGACGGCGCCTATCTCTGGGGAACCCTGCTCACCGACAACGTCGACACCGACCGGCCGGTGGTGTACCGCGCGTTCGCGACCTGGGAACCACTGCCGACCCGCGACGAGGCGCGGTCGTTCGCCGACTTCTGGGCGTGGTTGATGGCCGAACGTCGTCGGGCGCACGACGCCGGCAAGACGTTCGCCGCCTACTGCTATTCCCAGCAGGCCGAGAATCGGTGGTTGCTGGGGTCGGCCGACCGGTTCTCCGGTGAACCCGGCATCCCCCGCCGCACGGAGGTGGAGGCGTTCATCGGTTCGGCGGAATGGGTCGACATCTATGAAGCCGTCGGCACCAACTTCATCTGCCCACAGGGCAAGGGGCTCAAGAAGATCGCCCCGGTCGCCGGGTTCACCTGGCGCGATGCCGAGGCCGGGGGTGCGGCCTCGATGGACTGGTATCGGGCTGCGGTCGGGATCGGCGACGCCGTCCTCGACCTCACCCAGCGGGACCGGCTGCTCGAGTACAACGAGGACGATGTCCAGGCCACCAAGGTGCTCCGCGAATGGATGGACTCGGCCGACGTCAGGACACTGCCGACGGCCGGTGAACTCCTGGCGTTCCGCGGACCGGACGGCTCCGAAACCGTCGATTCGGGTGTGGCCGACTCAGAAGCGGGTGGTGCGCAGCGCGTCGAGGAACGGGCCGCTGCCGACAAGGGCGAGCGCGCCCAGCAGTAGCAGGCCTCCCGGCGCGGTGTCGACGAGGAATCCGCGCACGCCGGCGAGCACGGGGGCGACCGTCTGCGGTGCGGCTTCCGGTGGGGTATCCGGTGCGGCCGCCGCCACCGCGGTGTCGGGGTTCACGCTCGACTGCTGGTGGTCAGGGGTGTCGACGGAACCCGGTCCGGTGTTGGGGCTGCCGGCTCCCGTCCCCTCTGAACCGCCTCCGGAACCCGCACCCGCGGACGCCGCACCGCCGGGCGCGGCCGGAGCGCCGGGTGCCGCCGGAGCGGCCGGGGCCACCGGGACCAGCCCCGGGGGTTCGGGTGCGTTCACCGGTCCGGCCGGAGCCGGCGCAGTGGGGCCCTGCCCACCGGACGGCAGGGCCGGAACGATCGCGTCGTTCGAGGTGTGGTGGGTGGTGGTCGTCGTCACGATGCTCGTGGTGGTCTCCGAGCCGGTGGTCTCCGAACCAGATGGCGAACTGCCCGACGAGGACGAACTGCCGACCGAGGACGAACTGCCGGATGACGGCGAACTGCCGGCCGAGGACGAACTGCCGGATGACGGCGAACTGCCGACCGAGGACGAACTGCCGGATGACGGCGAACTGACGACCGAGGACGAACTGCCGGATGACGGCGAACTGCCGACCGAGGACGAACCCGAGGTCGGGTCGTCGTCGACGGGAATGCTGCTCGTCTGGCCGGTCGCGCCGCTGGTGTTCCCGCCGGTGCTGCTCCCACCGGGACCGTTGGTCCCGCCGCCGTGGTTCCCGCCATGACCACCGTGGTGGTGACCGTGACGGGATGTGTCGCCGGGCGCGGCGAGGGCGAGACCGAACCCGGCACCGACCAGCAGGACGGCCAGGGCGCCGAGGGCGAAGGCGATCGGCAGCCGTCGCCGCTGGGCGGTCGGCACACGGTGACGTGAACCCATGCGTACTCTCCGGTCGGGGTCGGTGACGTGGCGGCACCGACTCGTGTTCGTCATATGTTCACCGCGTGGTCGAACTGATGTCATCCACCGCGGGTGCGATCGGGGTTGATTGTGACCAACGACACACTCGTCAGCGCCGTGCTGGCAGAAGAGGTCCGACGGGGCGGAGATCGCAACATCAGACAATATTTGATGATAGTCATCGTTGCGGTGTCGGCCGTCCACGGTCTTTAATGATTGCAAATGCAACTTTCAGGTTTCGGAGAAGGTATGACGCCACGAGGGGACAGCAAGTCCGCGGGTCAGACGAACGACGACCTCCAGAAGCCGGTCGACACGGATCCTGGACTGTTCGCGCGCCGGCTCGAAGAACTGTTCCGCACCGTTCCGGGCCCCAACGGCCGCGCGTACAGCGCCAAGGCCATCGCCGCCCGGTCCACCGAACGTGGATTCCGGCTCGGCGAGTCGTACCTGAGCCAGCTGCGATCGGGCAAGGCCAAGTCGCCGTCCTTCCGGACCGTCGAGGGAATCGCGGCGGCATTCGGTGTCGACGTGCACTATTTCCTCGAAGACCGGGCGGCGCAGCGCACCCGTGACGAGATCGACATGATGCGCCTGCAGGCCGACACGAACGTGCAGCTCGCAGCCTTCCGGCTGGCCGGTCTGTCCAGTGATTCGGTGACCGTCGTCAACGAGCTCATCAAGGTCCTCCGCGAGCAGCAGGGGCTGCCCAAGGACCCGCCGGATATCGTGGCTGCTGGATTGACCGAGGAGCAGGATTCGGATCAGCGGCTGCGTGTTGTCGGCGGCAAGGAGATCCAGGACTGACATCCACGGGTCCGGCGGCCGTGAGAGTCGTCGGCCCGATCTGCTCCGTCGACGACGAGAGCGGGTTTTGCGATGATGCGCACGGGTCGGGAACTGCGGGCGCTGTGCCGCGAGGCATTGTCGGATCTGGATCTGGATCTGCCGCTGGACGCAGAACAGCTCTGTGAGCGGTACGGCGCGCGGCGCGGTCGCCCGATCCGGGTGATCGCCCACCCGTTGCCCTCCGGCGTCCCCAACGGGGTGTGGCTGGCCGCCGAGGACGCCGACTACTTCTTCCACCAGGCGAACACCACCCGCTGGCATCGTGACCAGATCATCATCCACGAGTTCGCCCACCTGATCGCCGGCCACCAGATGCTCGGTGAGGTGTCCATGGTGGCGGCGCTGACCGCCGAGACCACCGACGCGACCCTGCAGCGGACCTGCTATTCCGACGAACGGGAACGCGAGGCCGAGACCCTCGCCTCGATGATCCTGACCTGGGCGGCCGAGGCCGGCGACGCTGTCGGCCACACCGCCGACGACCCGGGGGTCCGTGACCTGCAGCGATTGCTGGGAGGCCACCGGGGGTGGCTGTGATGGTGCAGCCGACGATGGCCGTCTCGTGGTCGACCGGCCCACTGGTGGTCAACGTGGTGGCCCTCGCCGCCTTCGTCGGGGCCCTGTGCTGGCGTATCGATCAGGTCCGGCGCAACGGCGGCGGGCTGCAGGCCTTCGCCATGACCACCTCCATCGCGGCCCTCACCCTCGCCTTCGCCGTGTCCAACCACTCGGCCTCGGAGACCCTCGACGACATCGGGTTCGTCGGATTGTCCCGGCTGCTGCTCTATGTGCTTCTCGCCGTCGGCGTCGCCGGTCTGGTGATCGTGTTCTTCCTGCCGGGCGGTCGGGTCACGCGGGAACGTCGTGCCGGGGTGGAGGCGGTGCCGCTGGTCGCCGCATTGGTGGGGCTGCAGATCAGCCTGTCCTTCATCCCGACCGACATGCGCACCGCATCGATCAGCGAGTGGACGCTCAAGAACTGGGGATTCGCCCTGTTCTACCTGATCGCGAGCGGTTACCTCGCCTATGGGCTCGGCGCGTGCGTCCGCAGCGTGAGCAAGTACCTGCGGCTGGCCGACGGCTACCTGCGCACGTCGTTGTCGGTGCTCGTGGCGGGCCTCGGGCTGCTCGCGGCAGGATCGATCGTCCAGGTCGTGTACGTGCTCACCGGTGCGCTCGGGCTCGTCGACCTGCCGTGGATACTCACCGCCAGCCGGGTGTTCGCGGTCACCGGGCTGGTGCTGTTCCTGGTCGGGATCAGCTATCCGATGCTGCAGGCCAAGTGGCAGGGTCTCTCCCGCAGCCGCCGGCGCCGCCGGGATGCGCAGGCGATCCTGCCGCTGTGGACCCTGGTCACCGATGCGGTGCCCGAGGTGGTGCTGCCGATCGACGGCACCCTCTCGCCGACGGCACTGTTGCACCGACGGGTGGTGGAGATCCGGGACGCGCTGTCACAGCTGAGCCCGCTGCTCCCCGCCGAATTCACCACCACCGATCCCGAACAGCAGATCTGGATGCTGCAGATGGCCGTCGCCCTGCGCACACGCGAGGGGGCGAGTCCCGGCGCGGTGTGGCCTGTGCTACCCGAGTCAGGCGGGGGACTCGACGGCGACGCCGCCCCGCTGCTTGCCCTGTCGAGGGTCCTCGCCGCCGCCCAGGGGGATGACGAGCAGCGGGAAGACGAGCAGTGGGATGACGAGCAGTGCGATGACGAGGAACGGACGTCGGATGAGGAGCAGATGTCCGACGAGGACTGACCCGACGTCGGCCGATCGACACGGATCAGGCCGGGGCCGAGGCACGCCCATCGACGTGGGTGTGCTCGACCCCGGCCTGATCCAGGTGCTGCGGGTCCGCTGTGGGCTGCGGTCAGCGCGGCGCCATACGGATCGCGCCGTCCATCCGGATGGTCTCGCCGTTGAGGTAGTTGTGGGTGGCGATGAACTCGGCCAGTTGCGCGTACTCGGTGGGCTCACCCAGACGCTGCGGGAACGGGATGGCCTCGGCCAGGGTCTTCTGGAACTCGGGGGTGACCCCGGCCAGCATCGGGGTGCTGATGGTACCCGGCGCGATGGTGCACACGCGGACACCGATGCGGGCCAGGTCGCGCGCCGCGGAGATGGTCATCGCGTGTACGCCGCCCTTGGACGCGGCGTAGGCGATCTGACCGATCTGGCCCTCGAATGCGGCCACCGACGCGGTGTTGATGATCACGCCGCGCTGTCCGTCACCGTCGATCGGATCCTCGTCCTTCATGCGGTTGGCGGCCAGCCGCATCACGTTGAAGGTGCCCACCAGGTTGATGTCGATCAGTTTGCGGAACAGATCCAGCGAGTGCGGCCCCTCCTTGCCGAGGATGCGGGCGGCCCAGCCGACGCCCGCGCAGTTCACCGCGACGCGCAGCGGCGCGCCGGAGGCTGCGATGGTGTCGATGGCGGCCTGGACGTCGTCCTCGCTGGTGACGTCGGCGGCGATCAGGGTCACCCCGCCGACCGGTGCGGCCTTGTCGATCGAGGCCTGCAGGTCGAGGCCGAAGACCTGGGCTCCGGCGGCGGCGAAGCGGGCGGCGGTGGCCGCGCCCAGGCCGGAGGCGGCACCGGTGACGAGTACGGAGGAGCCGGAGACGTCCATCGAGAATCCTTTCAGAAGGTCGCCGGCAGATTGCCGAGCGATCGTTCGGGTTCTCGATCACCGTAGACACCGGGGTTCCGGGCGAAAACGGCAACCCCCGGATTCGCCGGTCGTCCACGCGCGGGGCGGGTGCCCACCCCGCGAGGTCAGGCGTGGCCGTCGCCGCTGTGTCCGACGACCTCTCGGGACTGGTCGGGCCGTCTGTGGGCACGCTGCTGATGGACCCGGCGGATGTAGGCGGCGCCCACCCCGACCAGCACGACCACCGCGGAGACGGTCGCGACGATGACCGGGGTGCTCGCCTCGGAGAGGCCCTCGGCCAGCAGGAGCCCGGCGAAGACGAAGAACAGGACCGCGGCGCCGTAGGCGATCGCGCGCTCGGGCAGATGCTTGCCGAGGAGTACGCCGAGGGCGATCGCCAGCGCGTCGGCGGCGACCATGCCGATGGTGGACCCGATCCAGACGCCGAGCCAGTTGTTGTCGGTGGACAGGGTGATGGTCGCGAGCATCGTCTTGTCGCCGAGTTCGGCGAGGAAGAACGACGACATCACCGCGAAGAAGACGGACTTGCCGACCCGGTCGGCCTTGGTCTGCTCGGAGTCGTCCAGGTCGTCACCGCGTAGGGTCCACAGCCCGAAGACCAGCATCGCCAGGCCGGCGACGATCGAGATCAGATCGGTCGGGATGGACAGGCCCAGGAAATGCCCGAAGAACACCGACACGGCGTGAACGGCGGTGGTGGCCACGGTGATGGCAGCCAACACCACCCACCACCGGTAGCGAAGCGCGTAGGTCATGGCCATCAGCTGCGACTTGTCGCCGAGCTCGGCGACGAAGATCACGCCGAAACTCAACAGGAGGGCAGCGGTCATATCGGCCAGGTTAGACAGCCCTCACCAAGGGGTGCAACACCACGCCCCACCCGCATTTCTGCAGGTAGGGGCATCAAAATCGAGAGTTAGGGAACCCTGAAAAACCGATCGGGTCCGGCTGTGCGGCGTCGGCGCCGGTCACGCCGCGAGGAGCATCGCGAGCACCGCGGTATCGGGGTCGGCGTTGGGGTCGATGCCCACCTGGTTCCGCAGGGTCACCACCGTGCCGTCGGCCTCTGCCTCGGCCCATCCGGCGCGGTGCTCGAGCCCGAGCTCGGGCAGCCCGGGCAGCAACACGCAGCCCGACGCGACATGTGAGCACTCCGGAAGGGAGGGCCGCGTGCGGCTCGGCGGGTGCAGCATCACCAAGGCCGGTGGATTGGTCAGGAACCGTCCGGCCTCGAGGAACGAGTCGTCGACGACGTTGCCGACGGCGACCATCATCCCGACCGCGTCGGTGTCGGCGTCGTCGGGACGCTCCTCGACCACCCCGAAGATCGTGGTGGTCGGCAGAAAACCCGGCCGGCACGCGATCCGGACCGACGCGACGAGTGTCTGTGTCCACTCCAGGGTCGACTCGGGCCACCGGCCAGAGATCAGGATTCCGTTGAGCTCACCCTCCTGATGGACGGGGGTGAGCCCGATGGGGATCGACGACTGCATGATGTCCTCCTCCCTGCTGGGCGACGAGAACCGGAATCCGTGGATACCCGGTTCAGCAAGAATCCCCCCGTAGTGGTGACCCCGACAACTCGAATCACCATCATGTGACTGTTCTTTTACACGGGATCGGCCGCGGGACCGACGGGGCGCACGGCGCGCCGCCGCCGACAGGCACACTGGACGAGTGCGAAAAGTGACCCAGACCGTGCGTGGCCCCCTGCGGCCCGTGGAGATCGCCTCGATCGCGATCTTCGGTGGCCTGGCCGTGGCCGCCGTGGTGATCGCCTCGGTGATCCCGCTCGCCGGGGCCGTGCGGGTCCTGGCACCGGTGCCGCTGGCGCTGATCGGCGCCCGCACCCGGCCACGTGCAATGGTCGCGGCCACCGTCGCCACCACGTCGGTGGCCTTTGCGATGGCGGGCACGGGTGCGGCGATGTCGGTGTTCGGGTCGGCCGTGCTCGGCGGCATCATCGGTGAGATCAAACGTCGGGGCCGTGGCGCCGCGACGATGCTGCCGGTCGCCCTGGTCACCGCACCGGTCGTCGCCGGTGTGAGCGTCCTGCTCCTGCTGATCCTCAAGCCGCTGCGCGAGTTGGTCCTGGCCGCGATGGACAACACCCTCAAGGGGATGGCCCGCTGGATCGAGAAGGTCCCCGGGATGGGCGGTGCCGCCGAGTTCCTGCGCGGATTGGGTGACAACATCGTCTCCTACTGGTGGGCATGGATTCTGGTGTCCGGCGCGGTGGGCACCTTCATCACGATCGTGGTGGCCTGGTGGATTCTCGGCGCCGTGATCGAGCGGCTCGCCGACGTCCCGAGTGAGGACACCATCGACTCCGGCGACGCCGACACCGACATGCGGATCGCGCCACTGCCGATGAGCCTGGAGGGCGTCGAGTTCGCCTACCATCGCGGCGGTCGCACGATCCTTCGCGGCGTGGACATGACCATCGAGCCCGGCGAGTTCGTGGCGGTGGTCGGCGTGAACGGGTCGGGCAAGTCGACGCTGGCCAAACTGCTGGCCGGGCGGCATCCGACCGGCGGTGCCATCCACCGTCCCGGCGCCGCCGGACTGGGCCGGGCCGGTGGCACCGCGATGGTGTTGCAGCGCCCGGAGACCCAGATGCTGGGGTCCCGGGTCGCCGACGACGTCGTCTGGGGGCTACCTCCGGACGCCGACGTCGACGTCGACGCCCTGCTCACCGAGGTGGGCCTGGCCGGGCTCGGCGAGCGGGAGACCTCGGATCTGTCCGGCGGACAGCAGCAACGCCTGGCCATCGCCGCGGCCCTCGCCCGCGACCCGGCACTGCTGATCGCCGACGAGGTCACCTCGATGGTCGACCCACAGGGCCGCGAGGAGATCATGACCTTGCTCACCGAACTGCCGCGGCGCCGCCGGATGGCGCTGGTGCTGATCACGCACCGGGCGTCGGAGGCCGCGGCCGCCGACCGCATCATCCACCTCGTCGACGGCCGGGTGGCTGCCGAACCCCCGTCCTGGGTGCCCGCCGGCGACGTCGAGGCCCAGGCCGATTCGGTCGGCACCGGGCCCGCCGCCCACGACGGGCGCCGACCGCTGCTGCGCCTGGACGGCGTCGGGCACACCTACCTGACCGGCTCGCCCTGGGAGGTGCGCGCCCTCACCGACGTGTCACTGCAGGTCAACCGTGGTGACGGTCTGCTCATCGTCGGCGGGAACGGATCGGGCAAGACCACCCTCGCCTGGATCATGGCCGGACTGATCGCGCCCACCGAGGGTGAGTGCCGCCTGGTCGACGTCGTCGGCGACGGCGATCCGGTCACCTCTCGGGTCGGCGACGTGGGACTGGCCTTCCAGCACGCCCGCCTGCAGATCCAGAAGCAGAACGTCGGCGACGAGATCATGGCCACCGGAGGTGAGAAGGTCGGCACCAGCGAGGTGGCCCGGGTCCTCGAATCGGTGGGGCTGCCCCGCGAGATGGCCGCAGCCCGCACCGATTCACTGTCCGGCGGACAGATGCGCCGGGTGGTGTTGGCCGGGCTGCTCGCCCGCCGACCCGAGATACTGGTGCTCGACGAACCGCTCGCCGGCCTCGACCCCGGGGCGCGCGACGAGGTCATCGGGGTGCTCGCGGGTCTGCGGGCCGGTGGGATGACCATCGTGATCATCTCGCACGACTTCTCCTCGCTGGGCCGGGTGTGCGACCGGCGGGTGCACCTCGACCACGGGGTGCTCGATGCGATCGACGAGGTGCCGCTGATCCGCGGGGAGGAGACGGTCGAATGACGATGCGAACCGTGCCGTTGCGGCAGGTACCCGGCGACTCGGTGATCCACCGACTGTGGGCCGGGACCAAACTGATCGTCGTCCTGGTGCTCGGCGTGATGACCTGGGTGCTGCCGAGCTGGCCCGCCCTGGGCATGGTGGCCGCGGTGCTGATCGTCACCGCCCTGCTCGCCGGTATCCCCCTGGGTGCACTGCCCCGTCCGCCCTGGTGGTTCTGGGGTCTGATCGCGCTCGGCGCCGTGGTCAACATCATCGTCTCGATGGCGGCGGTGATCGTGTTCCTGCGGGCCACCGCGCTCGGCCTGGTGGTGGTGGGGACGTCGATCCTGGTGATCTGGACGACGCCGCTGGCCGAGGTGGCCCCGGCGATCGCGACCCTGATGCGTCCGCTGCGGTGGCTGCGGCTGCCGGTCGACGAGTGGGCGGTGGCGATCGCCCTGTGCCTGCGTGGGCTTCCGCTGCTGATCGAGGAGCTGCGGCTGCTGCGGGCCGCGCACCGGCTGCGCCCGACCGCACCAGCCGGATCGGATCACCCGTCCGCGGAGATGGGTGTGATCGACATGCTGGTCGCGGCCATGTCGTCGGCGCTGCGTCGTACCGAGGAGATGGCCGAGGCGATCACCGCACGCGGCGGCACGGGTCGGCTGACCGCCTACACCGCACGACCCCACAAGGCCGACTACCTGGTGCTGGTGGTCATCGCGCTGGCCTGCGCCGCCGCGATCACGGGGACCATCCTGCTGTGACGCGCCACCGCGGAATGCCGCGATGATCGAAGATCAGGGGTCGATCAGGCGGGGTATCTGACGGTGTACGACCAGTTGGTGTCCTGGCCACCGTGCACCACGACGTCGACGAAGCCGTCACCGCCGCGCGGGACGTCCACACGCACGCCTCCCGTGCCCTGATTGATGTCGTCACCGACGTAGCCGGTCGTGTGGATCTCCTTGCCCTGCCAGAGCACGTCGATCTTGTCCGGGACGTGGTCAGGGCGGCGGCCGACAGCGCGGCCGCCGAGAACGCGCGACTGCTGCGTGAGGTCACCGATGCTCCTTCAGGTCGTGGAGATGAGCATCGTGACGCCAACCGTACGAGTACGCACCGGAGTATCGGCCAACCGGGTGATTCACAGGCGAGAGACGTCGTCCATGTGAGGGAAAGTTGTTGTGGTTCCCCAGATTTGGTGGCCTCTGATCGAGGACAGGCCGTGGGAGTGGTGCCGTTGGGAGCACACGGGGCCCCAGCCGACACGGGGCTGACACGACACGGCAACGGGGGCCTCACACGACAACGGGCGGCCGTCCACGAGGGACGGCCGCCCGTCGGCGGTGATGATCGATCAGGCGGGGACGATCAAACCCTTGCCCTGAGCGGTCGCACGGGCGAAACGCTCTGCGGCGTCGGCCCAGTTGACCACGTTCCACCAGGCCTTGACGTAGTCCGGCTTGACATTCTGGTAATCCAGGTAGAAGGCGTGCTCCCACATGTCGAGCAGGACGACCGGGATGATCGCGGCCGGGATGTTGCCGCTCTGGTCGGTCAGCTGCAGGATCACCAGCTTGCCGCCGATGGTGTCGTAGCCCAGGATCGCCCAGCCCGAACCCTGCAGGGTGGTGGCGGCGGCGGTGAAGTGGGCCTGGAACTTGTCGAAGCCACCGAACTGGTCGTCGATGGCGGCGGCCAGCTCACCCTCCGGCTTGTCGCCACCGTTGGGCGACAGGTTCTGCCAGAAGATCGAGTGGTTGGTGTGGCCACCGAGGTGGAAGGACAGGGTCGCCGACAGGCCGTAGACCTTGCCCGCGATGGTGCCGTCCTCGCGCGCCTCGGCGAGCTTCGCGAGGGTGTCGTTGGCACCCTTCACGTAGGTCGCGTGGTGCTTGTCGTGGTGGAGCTCCATGATCCTGCCGGAGATGTGCGGCTCCAGAGCCGCGTAGTCGTAGGGGAGATCCGGCAAGGTGTATTCAGCCACGGTAATCCTCTCTGCGCTCAAACCCTCTGGGCGCATACCTCTTTTCGGGTACTGCTTCTCACTATCGACGCGCGGTGACCGCCTCGGTGGACGCCGCCTCGCGGATGCCTTCCAGCTTTCCGTAGCCGATGGGTCATTGCAACAAACCCACCACAATAAACCTCAAGTGTGGTTGAGGTCTCGTGGACCGTCGTGGTGGTGTGTCGTCATCGAAAAGTAGTGGCGTCGTGAGGAATTCACGTACGTTGCAGCAGGCCGTCCGGCGGATGAGATCAGGCTGCGCGGGATCCGGTCTGACGGGGGCGTGGGCTCAGATGAGGATCAGGGCGAGCAGAAGGACAAGGAGTGCGGCGATGCTCACTCCGATCCAGATGCACGACGCGCGGACGTCATACCGTGGCGTGGCGGGGCGGGTGTGACCGGTCGAACGCAGGTGGGGTAGTGCGGGAGAGACCATCGCCGTCCTCGAATCGCTCCTGATGCCGAACCGTGGTGTGCCCCCCGATGGACAGTGATCGGCATCACATCTGTGGCGCCATCATAGTCACGCCCGCGGGCGTTCTCAAAACCGGTGGTCGCCGGACACGCGTAGACTCGTCGCATGTCGTGGCTTGACCAGTTGATTTCGTCCCGACTCGGTAAGCAGGAGCTCGTCGCCGCCGAGGCCGCACTGCCCGGACGGGCCACCCCCGTACCGCTCGCAGCCGAGAACATCATCACCCATCACCCCATGCGCGGGGCCGACGCCGAGCAGGGCACCGGCATCGGCACCTTCGGCGACGGGTTGTCGGCGGTGGTACTCGCCGGCGGGTGTTTCTGGGGCGTCGAGGAGATCTTCTGGCAGGTGCCCGGTGTGTGGACCACCGCTGTCGGCTACGCCGGCGGGTACACGCCCAACCCCACCTACGAGGAGACCTGCACCGCGCGCACCGGCCACACCGAGTCGACGCTCGTCGTGTTCGACCCGTCGGTGATCGATCTCGACGGCATCCTCACCCTCTTCTGGGAGTCCCACGACCCGACGCAGGAGATGCGGCAGGGCAACGATGTCGGCACCCAGTACCGGTCGGCGATCTTCACCACGTCCGATGCGGACGCCGAGACCGCCCGCGTCTCCGCGGCGACATTCCAGACCGCGCTGACCGCTGCCGGGCTCGGGGCCATCACCACCGAGATCGCGCCGCTCGCCCAAGCCGGTGACGGGCACTTCTACTACGCCGAGGACTATCACCAGCAGTACCTGGCGAAGAACCCGCACGGCTACCGCTGCCACGCGGCCACCGGGATCCGGTTCCCGGGGTAGCCGCGGCAGCACGGACCCTCGATGCCCCAGACCCTGACCGCCGGGCAATGGAACCGAACCCTGCTGCACCGGCAGCACCTGCTCGCGCGCGCCGACGAGGACGCCATCGAGGTGATCGACCGCCTGGTCGGGATGCAGTCGCAGGATCCGCGTGCGGCGTTCTTCGGATTGTTTTCGCGCATCGAGGATTTCGATCCCGCTGAGCTCGACACCCTGATCACCGGGCGCGAGGTGGTGCGGATGGCGCTGCTGCGCGGCACGGTCTTCCTGGTCGACGGGCAGGACGCGCGGTGGATCCGGCCGCTGGCGCAATCGGCCTTCGACGTCGGACTGCGTAACCACGCGCGCCGGCTGGTATCGGCCGACGTCGATGCCGTGATCGCCGAGGCGCGTACGGTGCTGTCCGACGGTGCGCTGCGCGTCGCCGACCTCGGTGCCCGGCTGGCCGAACGGTTTCCCGCCGAGACCCCCACCACCCTGACTGCGCTGGCCCGCAGCGGATTACCGCTGGTCCAGGTCCCGCCGCGCGGCTTGTGGGCCGGTCGTGGCACCCCCACCTATCGACTCCTCGACGACTGGATCGGCCCCGGGGAGGCCGCCCTGGCCGATGACGAGGCGCGTCGGGAACTGATCCGGCTGTACCTGCGCGGTTTCGGCCCGGCCTCGGTGGCCGCGATCCAGACATGGTCGGGAATGCGGGGACTACGGCCGCTCGTCGAGGCGATGGAGCGCGATGGGGAACTCCTCGAGTACTCCGGGCCGGACGGGCAGAAGCTCTACGACCTCGAGGGGCTCGACCTGGTCGACGCCGACCGCCCGGCCCCGGTGCGGCTGATCGCGCCCTTCGACCATGTCCTCGTCGCCCAGGGGGACCGTTCGCGGATCGCCGACGACGAACTGTTCGCCGAGACCGTGACACCCAACGGGCGGTCGCCGGGATTCGTGCTCGTCGACGGCCGGCTGGCCGGGATCTGGCGACTCGACGCCGTCACAGGCGTGGTGGTGGAGATGTTCGTCGCGGTCGACCGGCGTACACAGGCCGACCTCGACGACGAGATCACCCGACTGACCGGATTCGTCGCGGGCTGAGTTGTCGCGGGCTGAGTTGTCGTGGGCGGGATCTCGGACTCCGGTGCCGGGTCATTCGCCGGTACGGGGATTGCGATCGGTGATGCAGTACCTCCGCCCGGACGGGTCGCGCATCACCGTCCAGTGCTCGAATCCTTCGACAACCGTTGCGCCCCAACCTTCGTGGCGCGAGATCTCGTCGTCGACGGAGGTGGTGGCGAGATCGAGGTGGGCCGTCGTCGTCGATGCCGCCGAACCGACTCGTTGCAGCAGGATTCCGATCGCCAGCCCCTGATCACGTTCGAGCGCAACCAGTTCCGGGTGGCCCGTCGAGATCGGGGGGCGGTCGGTCAGGTGTTGCCAGAAGTTCAGTTCGCGTTCGAACTGTGTGTCCGGCACATCCACGCACACCTGGTCGATGATGCTGATGGTGTCCTCGGGCCATCGGATCGGACGGGACCGGCGAGCGCTGCCGTTCCAGGTGACGAGACAGAACGGCAGTCCGCCGGGCGAGGTGAGGGTCAGGTGATCGCCGTGATCGCCGGTCGTCACCGCGCCCGCCGCGCAGGCCACCGCCGCGGCGAGTCGCGGGTCGTCGACGTGGAGGTCGAGATGCACGCCACCCGGCCCCTCCTGGATTCGCTGGACCCGCAGGTGGGCGTCGCCGTTGAACGGCTCGAGGGTGGCGAACTCGCGGTGCGCTCCGCGCGGAGGTGAGACCGTGCTGCCGGCGATGGCCCGCCAGAAGGTCACCTCGTCGCCGAATTCGGCAGGGGCGAAGTCGAGGAACGCGGTGAGCCACCGGATCTGCACCCATGCAGTGTAGGTGGACCGATCGGTCCCGACACGGGTTGCGATGACCCGGATCGGGATGACCCGACGGCGCTGACAGGGGTTGCGGCGACACGGGACGGGTGCCGGTATCACTAGACTCGGCGGGATGAGAGGTGGACCCCTGCGCAAGATCGCGGCGAAGCTGAACCACGACCGAGCCGAGAAGGTGGCGGTGGTGCGACTCGAGGGAGCGATCGGGCACGGCGGCGGACCGGGAGCGGGCCGGGGCCTGACGACGACATCCGTGGAGCCGGTACTCAAGCGGGCATTCGGGACCGAGCATCTGCGCGCAGTGGTGATCGTGATCAACTCGCCGGGCGGCTCACCGGCACAGTCGGAGTACATCGCCGAGCGGATCCGGCAACTCGCATCGGAGAAGAACGTTCCGGTGCTGGCGTTCTGTGAGGACATCGTCGCGTCCGGCGGCTATTGGATCGCATGCGCCGCCGACGAGATCTACGCCGCGCACACATCGATCGTCGGATCGATCGGTGTGGTGTCGTCCGGGTTCGGTTTCGGCGACCTGCTGTCACGCTTCGGCGTCGAGCGGCGCCTGCACTTCGCCGGCGAGAACAAGGTACGGCTGGATGCGTTCTCCCCGGAGCAGCCCGACGACGTCGCGTGGCTCGAGGGGCTCCAGGGTGACCTGCACGAGGCGTTCAAGGCGTGGGTACGTCAGCGGCGGGGCAAGCGGCTCGCCGCTGGGGACGCGTCGGTGTTCTCCGGCGACGTCTGGGTGGGGCAGAAGGCGGCCGAGGTCGGACTCGTCGACGGTATCGGTGTGATGCGGTCGGTGGTCGCCGAGCGGTACCCGGATGCCGAGATCGAGCCGGTGGATGCGCCGCGACCGCTGCTGAACCGACTGATCGGCGACCAGTTCGAGGCGTCGGCGCTGGCCGAACAGGTTCTCACCGGGGCCTTGACCGCGGTCCATCGATGGCAGGACGTGCGGTTCCACTGATCATCCGATCGACTTCGATCCACATTTGTGCACAACTTTCCCCAATCTATCCACAGGGCCCAGGTGGGCTTGTGGATGACCTGTGGTCGGCCGGGAATGCAGTTCCGTGAACTGTCTGGCGGATATATGGGGCGAATCGGTGACCGACGTCACAATCGGAAGGTGGCGTCCAGCCATTTCTCCACATTGTCCACAGGGAGACCCGCAACCCGCGCCCTTGACTGTGACCCGCATCACGGCTGTGTACAACGGGATGTGGATAAACTTATGCAGGTCGACATAGTCGATACCACGTGGACTGTTCGGGCACGTCGGCCGGGGGATCCCACGGCAGACCGGGCATCGGTGTGGCCGACGTTTCCCCCGGGCGGCACTCGGTGATCGGGGCGCTGTGCAACCATGGATCCCGTGAGTACGGGCGATATTCCACAGGTGCCGGTCACCGAACTTCCGGACGATTTCAGCGACGACGCCGACCGGCTGCTGCTCGACGTCCGCGAGGACGACGAGTGGGACGCCGGCCACGTCCGCGGCGCAGTGCACATCCCGCTCGGTGAGGTGCCGTCCCGGATCGAGGAGATCGATCCCGACGCCGAACTCTTCGTGATCTGCCATTCCAGTGGCCGTTCGATGCGTGTGCTGGCCTACCTCGAGCGGATCGGCTACCCGGGGACCTGCGTCGAGGGCGGCATGCTCGCCTGGCATCAGCACGGCAAGCCGATGGTCACCGGGCAGGGATAGGTCCGACGCCGATGCTCGACCTCTGTCCGCGGTGCCGTATCCAGGCACCGCACCGTCCGGGCCGTGGGCGGTGCCCGCGCTGCGGTGGCCCGTTAACCGTCGTCACCTCCGACGCCGAGGCGTCGGCGGTGGTCGCCCGCTACGCCGCGCTCGGGTCGGCGGCCCCGCCGCATCCCCGGGCCTCTCATCCTCAGGCCCCGGTGCATCCCCAGACTCCGGTGGCTGCGTCTCCCCGGCCTCCCGTGTCACCGTCGGTCGGCCGACCGGTGGGCACCCATCCGGCGGGCGCGCCCCGGATGTATCGCAGTCGGCACGTGCGCTGGGTGGCCCGACGCCCCGCCGACACCCTGCCGCAGCCTCGGCCGGCGCGCGTCCGGATTCCTCGTCGTATCCCGCGCTACGTCTATCTGCCCACCTGGGGGCTGTATGACACCCCGATCGACGAGACCGAGTCCAGCCGTGGTTCCACGCGGCTCGGCACCGCGCTGACCAGTGCCTTCCACATCGCCGGTGCCATCTTCGTGGCGTCTGCGCTCGCACATCTGCTCCGCTACCTGCTGCTCGTGATCAACCGGTCGACGACGCTGCCCGGGTGGCTGATCGCGACCAGCACCGCGCTCGTCCTGGTCGCCGGACTGTTCGCCATCGGCGGTCTGGTCCATGCGACCGTCGTGTTCGTCCGCTGGCTGATCGCGGTGCGTGCCGACACCTACGCCGACGCCGGCCACCTGGACCCGCGTCGACGATGGCAGGTGATCGTGTTGTCGGCGATCCCCCTGGTCAATATTGTCGGGGCGCCGGTGCTGTTGCACGAGGCCGCGGCGATGGCCGCCGGCGGACCGGCCGGCCCGACCGGGGTCGACGGGCAGGCCCGGGATCGGCTCGTCCGACTGTGGGTCGGCTGGGCCGTGGTCAACATCGTCGCCGTCACCACCGCCATCACCTGGTGGGTGGCCGCGGCATCCGGATCGATCCAGACCGGCGCCAACGCGCTGCTCCTGGTGATCGTCACCGCCGCGGTGTCGGCGGCATTCGCGTTCTGGGCGGCCCGCCGGCTGCCCAGACTGTTCACCGCCGAGGCGCAGCAACCGGCCCCGGCCCGACGCTGGGTGGTGGCCGCATGACCAACGGGGGACAGGTCTCGAGATCGGGGACGCCCGCCGTCGTCGCACACCGCGGCGCGTCGGCAGATCGTCCCGAGCACACCCTCGGCGCCTACGAACTCGCCCTCACGCAGGGGGCCGACGGGCTCGAATGCGACATCCGGCTGACCGCCGACCACGAGCTGGTCTGTATCCACGACCGCACCGTCGACCGCACCTCCGACGGCACCGGAGCCGTCAGCGAGATGACGCTCGCCCAACTGCGGGAACTCGATTTCGGCAGCTGGCACGGGGCGGGCACTCCTGCGCAGGTGCTCACCCTGCGAGAGCTGCTGACACTGACCCTGGACTGGCGTCGTCCCGTGCGCCTGTTCATCGAGACCAAGCATCCGGTCCGCTTCGGCAGCCTGGTGGAGCAGAAGCTCCTCGCCGAGCTCCAGGAGTTCGGGGTGGCCGGGCCGCCGTCGGCCGATCACAGCCGTGCGGTGGTCATCTCGTTCTCCTCCGCCGGGGTCTGGCGTATCCGACGCCATGCGCCGATGCTGCCCACCATCCTCCTCGGCGACACCGCCCGTGTACTGGGCGGCAGCGCCGCCACCGCGGTCGGTGCCACCGGGATCGGGCCATCGGTGGAGACGCTGCGGCTGCATCCCGACCTGGTCGACCGGGCCGCCGCGGCCGGGCGGGTGACCTACTGCTGGACCGTCGACGAACAGCCCGACGTACAGCTGTGCGCCGACCTCGGGGTTCGGTGGATCGCCACCAACCATCCGCAGAAGGTGCGCGAATGGCTCGTCACCGTCGCATGAGAAGCTTGTGCGATGGGCAAGAAGAGCAAACGCGGTAGTGGGCCCCGGCCCGGGAGCAATCGGGCCGAGCGCGTCGCCGCACGCAAGGCACGGCAGGCGGCCGCACTGGCCGAGCCGAGCCGTCCCTTCGCCGGTCTCGCTGCCGAATGTGATCTCGTCGCACTGAGCGTGTTCGTCTCCTCGGCCACCGCGGTCCTCGACCTCGTCGAACCCGGTCCGCCCGAGCCCGAGCTGACCTCGGTCATCCCGTCCGACGACGCTCCCGCCGTGGATGTTCCGCCGGGCACCCGCAACCGTGTGGTGCTCGCCACCGTGCTCCCCGGGGCCGTCGGCGCACTGACCCGTGAGAACCGCGGCGTCACCGAGGGGATCGTCGCCCTGCAGACCGACCCCGAACCCGAGGACATCTCCGCGGCACTCGGCGCCGCGATCGACTGGGCCGCACACGCCGCGCCCGGCGGCGAGTACCGAGGCCAGATCGTCACCGAGGCCGGCCCTGCTCTCACCGATGTCCTCGAAGCCGATGCGCCACTGGACATCACCGTCCACGGCGACTTCGACTGGTGGTTCGTCGCCGGTTCCGACATCCCCACCGACATCGCCACCATGGTCCAGCGCGCCAAGGACACCATCCTGCCGTCGGCGCGGATGCACGTCGACAGCGGTGTCGGCGCCCCGTGGTGGGTGGATGCGGGTGAGAAGGCCCATCTGCGTTGGGTTCGTCCGGAATCCGAGGACGAGCTGATGAATGCGCTTGCGCGACTGCATGCGTCGGGTCGACTCACCCTGGGCGAGGGCTCGCGCTTCGCGGGTTCGTTCCGCACCCACGGTCTGTTGGTGCCGGTCTTCGATCTCGACGTCGAACGCCATCACGAGGAGTGGTACGACGCCCTCGATCAGCTCGACACCTGGATCGGTGACGCGCTCGCGCAGACCGGAGATCTCGGCATCGAGGAGCGCAGTTCGCGCGACGGCCTGCGCACCCGACAGGTGACCCTGCGTTAGTGTCCCCCGGCTCGATCGGCCTGTAGCAGTTGGTGGTTGAGCAGACGGGGAGTGTGAAACATCTGCCTGTCGGGCGGCTCGGTTCTGGCTCGGCCATCGGAAGTGGCTGTAGCAGTGGGTGGTTGAGCCGATGAGGAGCGGAGCGACGAGGCGTGTCGAAACCTGCGTCGGCCGGGGTTGTCGGGGTGGCCACCTCGGAGGTGGTGGCGGGTGTTGGTGTGTTGCGGGGTTTCGACTCGGGTCCTCGCCTGGCGGCTCGGTCCCGGCTCAACCATCGGAAGATGTTGCGCTGGTTGGTGGTTGAGCAGACGGGGAGTGTGAAACATCTGCCTGTCGGGCGGCTCGGTCCTGGCTCAACTATCGGAAGATGTTGCGCTGGTTGGTGGTTGAGCCGATGAGGAGCGGAGCGACGAGGCGTGTCGAAACCTCTGTCGGCCGGGGTTGTCGGGGTGGCTACCTCGGAGGTGGTGGCGGGTGTTGGTGTGTTGCGGGGTTTCGACTCGGGTCCTCGCCTGGCGGCTCGGTCCCGGCTCAACCATCGGAAGATGTTG
>NZ_JBSFRM010000012.1:148394-169389 GCF_053589235.1 Gordonia sp. NPDC003376
TGTGCTGGTTGTTGGTTGAGCAGACGGGGAATGTGAAACATCTGCCTGTTGGGCGGCTCGGTCCTGGCTCAACCATCGGAAGATGTTGTGCTGGTTGGTGGTTGAGTAGACGGGGAGTGTGAAACATCTGCCTGTCGGGCGGCTCGGTCCTGGCTCGGCCATCGGAAGTGGCTGTAGCAGTGGGTGGTTGAGCCGATGAGGAGCGAAGCGACGAGGCTTGTCGAAACCTCCGTCGGCCGAACATGCCAACGCGGCAACCGGATACGATAAAGGCCGCCCACCGATGGCGGACGGCCTTCGGCCGGAATCAGAGATTGCCGCCCGCGGCGGGGGGCGCGGTGGCGTCCTTGCCCTCGCTGCCGTTGAGCTCACGCTCGACGAAGTTCTCGAGGTCGAACAGGTTGCCGTTGGCGCGCTCGGCGATGGTCTGCAGCGTGGTCATGGTGGCGACCTCTTCGATCTGCTCCTTGAGGAACCACTGCATGAACTGCTCGCCGAGGTAGTCGCCGGTGTCGCGGGCCGACTTGGCGAGGTCGACGATCTGCTGGGTGACGCGCTTCTCCTGGTCGAGGGCGAGCTCGATGGGCGCCTTGTAGTCGGCGAACTCCGAGCGCGGCGCGTCGATGCCCGGGATCGCGACCTCGATGTCGCGGTCGAGGAAGTACTGCACGATCATCATCGCGTGGTTCCGTTCCTCCACGGACTGGGCGTAGAAGTGACGGGCCAGCTGCGGCATGTCGTGGTTGTCGTAGTAGACGCCGACCGCGATGTATTGCTGCGACGCGGCGAACTCGTGGCCGATCTGCTCGTGCAACAGTTCCTGGAACTTGGTGCGATCTGTGGTGGTCATATACCGAGAATAGAGGCAATCGGATGTCCGATTCATCTCAGTTGACCCTTACTGAGGTCAGTCTGACCTTGGTGAATGCCCTCAGTTGCCGGTCGAGTCGACAAGAGTGCGGGGGATCGGCTGACCCCGCCGGATGGCGTCGAAGAACTCCTTGGTGTTGTCTCCGACAGCCAGTGAACTGCCGTCGTCGGTGTCGATGTCGCCGCCGTTCGGGGTGGTGACGGTTTGCGGGGAACTGCGAAGCGCCCACGCGAGCGATGCCAGGTTCCAAATGTGGGTGCCGTTGTCGACGACGAGCGTGTCGACGACACCGTTGACGAACGGGAACAACCGGAACGGGTTGAGCAACACCGACATGCTCGTGGCCTTCGACATCAGCGCGGCGAGGAACTTGCGCTGGTTCTGCACGCGCTGCAGATCGGCGTTGGGGAAGTCGCGGGTGCGGACGAAGCCGAGTGCCTGCTGCCCGTTGAGGGTCTGGCATCCGGCCTTCAGGTTCAGGCCGGCCTTCGGATCCCGCATCGGGGCGTCGACGCAGATGTCGACACCACCGATGGCGTCGACGAGCGAGTCGAAACCACCGAAGCCGATCTCGGCGTAGTGATCGAGTCGCATCCCCGACAGCTCTTCGACGGTCCGCACGAGCAACGGTGCGCCACCGATACCGAAGGCGGCGTTGATCTTGTGCTCGCCGTTCCCCGGGATCGAGACGTACAGGTCGCGGGGGATCGAGATGATCGCCGGATCACCCGATGTCGGCTTGTAGACCAGCATGATCGTGTCGGTGCGGGCGCCGTCGCTGTCGCCGGTGGCGAGGTCGCGTTTCTGCTCCTCGGTGAGTCCGGCGCGGGAGTCGGTGCCCACGATCAGCCACGTCGTACCCGGGCTGGCGGCGGGCCGGCCGGCATAGGTGGCCAGTGCGTCGGTCCGATTCAGCTTGCTGTCGTAGTAGAACATCAACCCGACGGGGGTGACGACGAGCAGGAGCAGCACCACCAGCAGGATGCGGCCGACACGGAACCTGCGCGGGCGTCGCGGACCGCTCCGGCGGGGACGGCGACCGCGCTCCGGCGCGGGCGGTGTGTCGCGCGGGGGCGGTGGTGTGGGACCGGCCGGTCGAGGGGAAGCGGGAGCGCCGGACCGGGCCCGTCCTCGGGGTTCCGGCCGTCCGGCCGGGATGGGCTCGGGCTTCTGTGGTGGCGCGTAACCGGCACCCGCGGCCGACCAGGCCTGGGGTGGCCGATACGCGGTGCCCGGCCGGGCCTCGTGACGGCGGGTCGGCTCGTCGGACGCCGGTGGCGGTGGCACCGGTCGTCGGGGGGCGGGATTCGGCGGCGAACCGGGATTCCGCACGCCGTGGTCCGGGTGGCGGGGGGCTGCGGCGGGGGCCTGATGCGCGGGCGCCGGATTCCGTCGGGCCGGGCCGGGCGGCGGACCACCGCGTCGTCCCGCATTCGGCGGATCGGGCTGGTTCATTGCATCGAAGATACCGAGTGCCGTCGAGACGCCGTGTCATTCACCTGATCAGCCCACCCAGGACAGGTGCCGGTGCAGCAGCGCATACCCGATGAAGGCCATCACATCGATCACCGCGTGGGCCACCACCAGCGGCCACACACGATTGGTCACCTGGTAGTACCGGCCGAAGACCAGACCCATCACGACATTGCCCAGACCTGCACCGACACCCTGATACAGGTGGTAGCCGCCACGCAACACCGCGCTCGAGATCAGGGCCGCATTCGCCGACGACCCGAGTTGCCGCAGCCGTGTGATCAAGAACGCCACGACGACGATCTCCTCGGCGGCCGCGTTTCCGACGGCCACCAGGATGTACAGCGGCCAGCGCCACCACGCACCCTCGGCCTCGCTGGGTACCAGGTGTGCGTTCATGCCGAGTGCGCGGGCAACGGCGACGAGCACAAGACCGGGCACCCCGATGAGCGCGGCGAGGAACAGCCCGGGTGGGACGTCGGAGCTCGGGCGGATTCGCCCCAGGCCGACCGACGACAGGCGCAGCCCACCACGCCACAGCAGATACGCCCCGAGCCCGGCGATCCCGTAGAGCCGCACGGCGCTCATCAGCTGCCGGATCAGGTCGATCGCCGGGACATCGGAGCGGCTGGGGTTGAGTGCCACGGTGGCATTGCCGACGCCCACCGACACCTGAAGTTCGATCAGCGACAGGATCGCCGAGATCGCCGAGAACCCGAAGGTCAGGACGCCGACGATGCACAGTTCGAGGATCAGCGCGCGGCGTTCGCGGGGTTCGGTGACGGTGCCGGGGACGTGGTCGGCCGGTGGGCGAAGCCAGGCCGCGACGGGGACACGCATGCCGGTCAGCCTACGGCCGTGCAACCGGGCGCCGTGACCGATGGATCTACTCGGGCAGGCTGTTCATGAACGGGCAGCCTGCCAACGAGCGCAGCGCGCGGGACAGCTCGGCGACGTCGGAGACCGGCCGCGGGAAGGGGAGACGGACGTCGGAGTCACCGTCGATGCCCTCGATCCGGAAGCGGATGCCGAAGCGGTCGAGTCCGAGCGGACGGACCCGGCCGCGGCGCATATCGCGCGGCAGGCGTCGGGCGAGCTGCCCCACCATGTCGGCGTGATCGGCGTCGAGGTGGGCGATCCACTCGCCCTCGTACTCCCAGAACGGGTCGGGGTCGGCGGAGGCCAACTCCGCGGCGGGCACGCACGCGGCGCCGGAGCTGCCTGCGACGACCGCGGTGTCCACCTGCAGCCGGATCATCGACCGGCCGTGGCCGATGTCGAGGAGCCCGCCGTCGGGGTGCTCGGTGGCGATCTCGAGGGCCAGGTCGCGTTCGAGATCCCGGGGGACGGGGTGGGCGGTGCCGTTCAGCCAGATCAGGGAGCGGACGCGCTCACGCAGGTCGATGGGTGCGCAGTCGGTGATCTCGACCATCGCGGGCACGCCGTCGGGGGAGTTCCCGGCGAGCGCGATGATGTCGCTGTCGGTGGGGATCAGCAGAAAAGCCTGTGACTCGAAGAGGTGGACCAGGTCGACCGATGCGGGTGGGGGGGTGTGGCTGTCGGCGCCGGTGGGCTCGACGGCGATCATCGCTGCGCCGGCCCGACGGCAGGCGGTCGCGATGACCTCGGCGTCGGACGGACGGTCGGTGATGGCTCGCGTCATGGGGTTCCTCGTGGGGTGTCGTCGTCGGGGCCGGAAGGGCAATGAAGGTAACCCTAACCTAAATCTCGATGCCGCATCGGTCAATGGTTGGGGTCGACGCGAACGAATATCCAACGTCGCTCGACTAAGCTCTTGTCGTGACCGTGTTCGCGTATTTCGGCCCGCCCGGGACCTTCACCGAGATGGCGCTCGACCGCCTCCTGGCAGATCCGCACCTGTCCGCCGGGGTGCGTTCGGACGGCGGTTTCGGCGCCGTCGACAAGCTCGTCGCCCCCAGTCCCGTCGCCACCATCGCGGCCGTGCGCTCCGGCGCCGCCGACTTCGGTTGTGTACCCATCGAGAGCTCTCTCGAGGGCTCGGTCCCGGCCACGATGGACGCACTGGTGCCCTTCGCCGATGCGTTCGCCGCATCCGGGGCCGGCCGCGTGCAGATCTTCGCCGAGGTGAACCTCGACATCGCCTTCACCATCGCCGCCCGCCCGGGTACCACGCCCGCCGACGTGCGTACCGTCGCCGCCTATCCGGTGGCCTCCGCGCAGGTTCGTGAGGCAGTGGAAAAGCTCTATCCCGGTGCCGAATTCGTCACTTCCGGCTCCAATGCCGCCGCGGCCCACGACGTCGCCGAGGGGCGGACCGATGCCGCGGTGACCACCGGGCTCGCCGCCGAACTGGCCGGCTTGACGGTCTTGGCCGACGGGGTGTCCGACGCCAGCGACGCCGTCACCCGTTTCCTGCTCGTCGGCAAGCCGGCACCGCCGCCGCGCCGTACCGGCACCGACCGCACCGCGGTGATGCTCGAACTGCGCAACCAGCCCGGCAGCCTGATGGAGGCGATGAACGAATTCGCGGTCCGTGGAGTCGATCTGACGCGCATCGAGTCGCGGCCCCGGCGCGATCCGGCCGGCGGCAGCACCCATGCGGGCCAGTACCGCTTCTTCCTCGACACGGTCGGACACATCGACGACGCCCCCGTCGCCGAAGCCGTCCGCGCCCTCCACCACCGCTGCGAACGGATCGTCTACCTCGGCTCCTGGCCGGCCGCCGGAGATGGTGGCAGCCCGCCGCCCGACGACGCCGACAGTGCTGCCTGGGTCGAGGCGATCCGCCGGGGTGAGGGCTGATGGCCCGACTCCACCTCGTCCGCCACGGGGAGACCACCTCCAACGTGATGGGCCGGCTCGACACCGCGCTGCCCGGGGCCGCGCTCACCGATTTCGGTGTGCGGCAAGGTGTCCGGTACGCATTGGAGAGTCGTCGCAACGAGCCGACAGTGCTGGTCAGCTCGGTCGCCCGCCGCGCGCAGCAGACCGCCGAGATGATCGGGTCGGTCTGGGATCTCGACGCCGCCGTGGTCGAGGGCATCCACGAGGTGCAGGCCGGTGACCTCGAGGACCGGTTCGATCGTGACGCGCACGGGGTGTTCCGGGATGTCATGCACGCCTGGCACGACGGCGATCTCGACACCCGGATTCCCGGCGGCGAGTCGCTGCAGATGGTGTACGACCGCTACCTCCCGGCCGTCGATGAACTCGCCGCACGCTACCTCCGTGGCCCCGAGCAGCGTGACGTCGTGGTGGTGAGCCACGGCGCGGCCATCCGGCTGGTCGCTGCCCACCTGGCCGGGATCGACGGGAAGTTCGCCGCGGCAACGCATCTGCCCAACACCGGCTCGGTGGAACTCGAACTCACCGAATCCGGCATCTGGGTGTGTCATCGCTGGGGTGCGCGACGCGCACCGTTCGGCACCGTCGACGAGCCGCTCGTCGTCGACGACGACAACCCGATGGGCTGAGTCGCGCCTCGCCTCGTGGCCTGGGGCGAACTCCGAAAGCCGTTGCTGCTCAGCCCCATCCGTGAGCGTGCAACCACTCGTCGTCGATCCCGAAGTGGTGGCCGACCTCGTGGATCACGGTGACCGCCACCTCGTGCACCACCTGTTCCCGGGTGTGGCACATCGCAAGGATCGGTTCCCGGTAGATGGTGATCGTGTCCGGCAGGAACCCGGCATAGTCGTGGGTGCGCTCGGTGAGTGCCACCCCTGAATAGAGCCCGAGAATCCCGCGCGACTCCGGATTGAACGGTTCGATCAGGATCACCACGTTGCTCATCGCGTCGGTGAACTCGGTGGGGATGGTGTCGAGTGCGTCGCCGACGAGCTCCTCGAACTCGGCGTCTGACATGTGAACCGGCATCGATTGCCTTTCTCCGACTCGTCGTCGGGGACACGTGTTCGGGGGCAAGCGTTCTCGGTCGGGCCCTAGGCGGGTCCCGTCAGCCGGCCGGTGCGGGGGTCTCCGCGGGATTGGGCACGACCCCCGGCGGCAACGGTACCGGTGTCGGCAGGGCACGTCCGGGCGGCGCCTGCGATGGCGGGACCGGTAGCTTTCCGTTGATCAGCACTGTCGCGCGCGCGTCGCCGACCAGGGTGGCGAACCCGCCGCGGTCCGGAAGACCCAGGTAGCACACCACCTTTCGGCTACCAGCCAGCCACCGCGGCTCACTGATCACCGACCACTGCCAATTCAGCGTGGTGTCCTCGAGCTTCTTCTTGCCGCCGACGAACCGTTCGGCCTGACCCGGGCAGATCGTGGTCAGATAGGCGTTCTGTTCCTTCTCGTCCGGCCACGGACGGCCCGACGTCTGATCCCCGAACCGTGGGGCGAGGTCGACGATCCCGGTGGTCTGAAAGGCGTGTGGCTCAGAGCAGTTCACCACAGTCGGCGGGGTGGCCACCCGGCGGGTCTGCGGGTCGATGCCGATACATGTGCCGGCCGGCCATTGGAACGACTGGTCCTGATCGGCCACCTTGCCGGAGAACAGCTGTGGGGTGCCGTCCTTGCCGGTGACCTGCAGCCCGCAGCGCAACTCGCGCGCCCCCTTGCCCCACTGTTCCTCGGACGGGAACATCATGCCCACCGAGAACCGGCCCTGCGGATCGAGTTTGCCCTTCAGATAGGCGTCGACGATCACCGGACACTGTTCGTCGCGGATCTCGGCGAACCGCTGCGCACCCGGCCACGCCGACGAGTCGCCGAACTCCGAGCCCGGCAGCACCGCGGTGTCGAGGGCACCGGCCACCTCGAAGCGGTGTTCGTCGGTGCAGGCGACCTTCGCCGGATCACCCGGATGGCCCTCCGGCCAGGTCAGGCAGTCGCCGGCCACCGACTGGGTGAAGGCGTTCTGGGCGAGGCGCTCACTCTCGCCGATGTCGGTGCCGCCGACGCTGCCGCGGTCGTCGAACGCACCCAACGACAGCGCGACCCCGCCGGCGACCAGTGCGCCGATCACGATCGCCACCAGCACGATGCGTATGGAGTTCCGGCGCGCCCAGCCGGGAGCGTCGGACCGGCCCTCGGGGCCGGGATGTTCGAGGTGGGCTTGGTCACTCATCAGGATCCATCATGCCTGTTCCGTGGCGGCATCCCCGGCATCGACCCGCAACCGGGCTCCCGGCGATGCCGCCGGAGTACGCAACTGCCTCAACTCCGGCGCACACAGGTGACTCGCGTAGGGTTTGAGATCGTGATCGACCTGAAGATTCTCCGCGACGACCCCGAGCGTGTACGCGTGTCGCAGCGCGCCCGCGGTGAGGACCCCGGCCTGGTGGACGCGCTCCTCGCGGCCGATGCCACCCGACGTTCGGCGATCGTCGAGGCCGATTCCCTGCGTTCGGAGCAGAAGTCCCTCGGCAAGCAGGTCGGCAAGGCCTCCGGTGACGAGAAGACCGCCCTGCTCGCCCGCGGAAAAGAACTGGCAGAGCAGGTCAAGACCGCCGTCGCCGAGCAGACCGAGGCCGACGAGCAGGCCAAGTCCGCACACCTGGCCATCTCCAACATCATCGAGAACGCACCCGCCGGCGGCGAGGACGACTTCGTCGTGCTCGAACACGTCGGTGAGCCGCGCGCCCTCGACAACCCGAAGGACCACCTGGAGCTGGGTGAGTCGCTCGGCCTGCTCGACATGGAACGCGGCGCCAAGGTCTCCGGGTCGCGGTTCTACTTCCTCACCGGTCAGGGTGCGCTGCTGCAGCTCGGCCTGCTGAACATGGCCGCGGCGAAGGCCGTGGCCAACGGGTTCTCGCTGATGATCCCGCCGGTCCTGGTGCGTCCCGAGGTGATGGGCGGCACCGGATTCCTCGGCGCCCACGCCGACGAGGTCTACCACCTCGACAAGGACGACGACCTCTACCTGGTCGGCACGTCGGAGGTGCCGCTGGCCGGCTACCACATGAACGAGATCCTCGATCTGTCCGACGGTCCCAAGCGGTACGCCGGCTGGTCCACCTGCTTCCGCCGTGAGGCCGGCAGCTATGGCAAGGACACCCGCGGCATCATCCGCGTCCACCAGTTCGACAAGATCGAGGGCTTCATCTACTGCCGGCCCGAAGAGGCCGAGGCCGAGCACCAGAAGCTCCTGAACTGGGAGAAGGAGATGCTCGCGGCCATCGAGGTGCCCTACCGTGTGATCGACGTCGCCGGGGGCGACCTCGGGTCGTCGGCGGCCCGCAAGTTCGACTGCGAGGCCTGGGTCCCCACCCAGAACACCTACCGTGAGCTCACCTCGACGTCGAACTGCACCACCTTCCAGGCCCGTCGCCTGTCCATCCGGTACCGCGACGACCAGGGTAGACCGCAGGTCGCCGCGACGCTCAACGGCACCCTCGCCACCACCCGCTGGATCGTCGCCATCCTGGAGAACCACCAGCAGCCCGACGGCACCGTCCGTCTACCGGCCGAATTGGCGAAGTTCGTCGGCACGGACGTGCTCGCACCGGCATGATGGCGGCGAAGGTCGGTCCCGTTCGGGTGGCCGTTCAGGGATAGGCAGGATATGACGGTCGGCATCATCGTCGCGGTGGTCGGTTCGGTGGCCTTCGCACTGGCGGCGGTACTGCAGTCGATGGCGGCCACCTGGCATGCCCGAGACACTGCGATCGCGGCGGCCGAGGGGCGCAAGTGCGACACCAAGCCGCACCCGAGCCTGCGCTCGACCCTGCGGACGATGATGAAGTGGCCGTTCCTGATCGGACTGGCCCTCGACGTCGTCGGATTCGGTGCCACCATCGTCTCGGCCAAGCTGATCCCGCTGTTCCTGTCCCAGTCGATCATCGCCGCCCGATTGGTCGTCACCGCCCTGCTGGCGATGGTCATGCTGCACCTCGCACTGCGGACGCGTGACTGGATCGCCGGCACGGTGGTGATCATCGCGCTGGTGGTGCTGGCCATCGGCGCCGGCTCGGAGGGGCGCGTCAACGACGACTGGATGCACTGGGCGACCGTCGTCGCCGGTGTGGTGCTGTTCGGCCTCGGCCTGGTGCTCATGCGGGTGCTGCACAGCCACATCGCATCGATCACCGGCCTCGTCGCCGGCGCGCTGTTCGGTGTGATGGCGGTGGCCTCGCGCGTGCTGCACGGACTGAGCCCGTTCGATCTCGGCCAGATGCTCACCGACCCCGCGCTCTATGCCCTCGCCTTCAGCGGTATCAGCGGTTTCTACCTGTTCACCGTCGCGTTGCAGACCGGTTCGGTCAACGGCGCGGCCGCCGCACTCGTCGTCGGCGAGACGGTTCTGCCCGGGGCGATCGGCATCCTGCTGCTCGGCGACACCATCCGCGACGGCTGGGTGATCCCCACCGGGATCGCCTTCGCGGTGGCCGTGATCGGCGGGGTGGTCGTCTCCTCGTCGAGTGCGGTGGCGGCGGTCGAGACCGGCGAGGCCGCGGCCTTCCACGAACCCCGGCCACCTCAGCTGGAGAAAGCGTCCAGCGACGCCTGACGGGTGCCGGCCCGCTCCGCACCGGGCCGCCGGCTACACCGATCCGCCCAGATCGCGGACGAGGATCGCCGCCTGCACGCGTGAGGCCAACCCGAGTTTCATCAGGACCCGGGACACATGCGTCTTGACCGTCGCCTCCGTGATGAACAGTCGGGCGGCGATCTCGGCGTTGCTCAGGCCGTCACCGAGGCAGCGCAGTACGTCCCGTTCGCGGTCGGTGAGATCGGCGAGTTCCGGCGTCGGCTGGGGCGCGACGACCGGCACACCAGGCGAGCGGAAGGATTCGACGACGCGGGTGGTGATCTCGGGCGAGAGCACCGCGTCGCCTCGCGACACCGAGCGCACCGCATCGATGATCTCGTCGGCCGACGCGGTCTTCAGCAGGAATCCGCTCGCACCGGCGCGCAGTGCCCCGAAGACGTACTCGTCGAGGTCGAAGGTGGTCAGCACGATCACCGGACACAGGGCCTCCGCGACGATCCGGGCGGTGGCGGTGATGCCGTCGGTGCCCGGCATCCGGACGTCCATCAGCACCACGTCCGGCCGGAGGGAGCGCGCGGTGGCGAGGGCCTGATCGCCGTCGGCCGCCTCGCCGACCACATCGAGACCGTCGGCCGGTTCGAGAAGCATCCGGATCCCCGCGCGGATGGCGGCATGATCGTCGGCGACGAGGACAGTGGTCGGGGTCATGGGGTGCTCTGGGTCGAGGTGGGGGTGCGGGCCTCGGGCAGGACGGCGGTGACGGTGAAGTGACCGTCGGCGCGGGCCGCATCCAGGGTGCCGCCGACCAGGCCGGCACGCACGGACATGTTGGCCAGGCCACGCCCGGCATGGGACGCAACGGAATCGGACCCCGACTCGGTCACCGGGTTGGTGATCTGCAGGCGCAACGTCGCGTCCTCGTGGGTGACCACGATCCGGATAGGCTGTCCCGGTGCGTGGGTCACCGCATTGGTCAGGGACTCGGCCAGGATCCGGTGGGCGGCGATGTCGGCCACCGGTGGCAGGACGTCGACGGTGTCGGCATCGGTGATCCATGTCGGACAGTCGATCTCGACGTCGGTTCCCGACTCCACGATCGGTGCGACGAGGCGGTCGAGCCGCCGCAGCCCGGCCGTCTCGCGGGTGGCTGCCGGGGCGCGTGCCCCGGCGGTGTCGGCGAGCAGATCGATCATGCCGCGCATCTCGGTGAGTGCATCGACGCTGTTGGTCCGTACCGCGGCCACGGCCTTGCGGGCCAGGGCGTCGTTCTCCGGATACTGCAGTGCCGCAGCCGATTGCACCGCGATCGCGGAGAGTCGGCCGGCGATCACGTCGTGCAGTTCGCGGGCGAGACGCCGGCGCTCGTCGGCGACGGCCTCGGCGCGCTCTCGGTCGGCGAGTTCGGTCAGTATGCGAGATTGATTGCGCTCCAGGGCGAGTGCGCTGCGGTGCGTGCGGACCGCGAGGCCGTAGGCGAGAGGTGAGCCGACGAGTGCGAGCAACCACAGCACACAGACGAACAGGAACCGCCACTGCGCGAGCGACGGGGAGGCCGCCACCAGGATCAGCACCGCCGCCGAGACCGCCGTGCACACCCCGTACAGCACGTGCACCAGACGCGCCGAGCCGTACACCGCGGCGGCATAGACGATGTCGGAGAACACCAGCCACACGGGGATGGACGGGACGGTAGCCGTGTCGACGACCAGCGCGGCGGTCACGCCGCCGAGCGCGATCGCCGGATGCGTCGAGCGCAGCAACTGGAAGGCACAACCGATCCCCAGGGTGACCAGTCCGAACCAGTCGGGGCCCAGGCCGTGGAGATCGGCGCCGATCCGGCCGAGCCCGGCGAGCTGGATGGCGACACCCAGGCCGAGGAACAGCAGCGTCATCCCCACGTCGTCGAGATGCGCGCGGGACACCGGAACACGCCACATGAGCCCATCGTCGCATGCGGGGCAACCCCGGTCATCCGACGAAAGGATGACCCCGGACGGCCGAATGCGGCTCGGTGAGGTGGCCGATGTGCCGGCACCGGGTGCGGCGGCAGGCTGGACCCATGAGTACCGAAATCACCGCGTCCCCGGTCCTGTGGGCGATCATCGGCTGCGAGATCGGCTTCTGGGTCCTGATTCTCGCCGGTCTGTCGGTGCGGTATCTGCTGCACCGTCAGCGGCTGTCGACGATGATCCTGTTCGCGGTACCCGCCGTCGACGTCGTCCTGGTGGCGGCGGTGGTCCTCGATCTCGCGGATGGCGCGCAGGTGACGGCCGTGCACCGGCTGGCAGGCATCTATCTCGGCGTCACCGTCGCGTTCGGGCACAGCATGATCGGTTGGGCCGACGCCCGATTCGCACACCGCTTCGCCGGGGCGCCGGCGCCACGGAAGCCACCGCGCGGCGGCCGTGCCGCGATCCGCGCGGAGTGGATCGGCTTCGTGCGCTGGCTGCTCGCGGCAGCGATCTGCGGGGTCGTGGTCCTCGGGCTGTCGGTGACCGTCGCCGACGCCGAACAGGCTGCTGCCCTGCGTCAGACGTTCGGGTTGCTCGGGGTGGTGACGGTGATCTGGCTGCTCACCGGACCGGTGTGGGAACTGTTCGGGGCACGCGACGACCGGGCCGGGTGACCCTTCCGGCCGTCGCGCACACCCGGGGCGTCACTCGATGCGCGAGGCGCGCAGCTCGTGTCCCTTCGACGTCAGGCAGCGGCCGCTGCCCAGATCCCACTGCCAGCCATGCAGATTGCAGGTCAGCTTCTCGCCCTCGATCACACCGAACCTGGACAGGTCGGCCTTGAGGTGCGGGCAGCGACGCTGGATCTCCCAGCCGTCCTTGGTGATCGAGGCGGAATCGTCGTGCGCCTCGGCGAACCAGCCGTCCGCGTAGGCGATCCGCTCGTCGGTCAGACACTTGAAGAAGGTGTACAGGTACTCGTTGTACCCACCGATTCGCCACGTGGTGAACCGGGTGGACAGGAAGATGGTGTTGACCCAGTCGGGTTCCTGATCGCGCAGCACCGTACGAACCAGCTCCGGTGCGATCCGGAAACCGTAGCGGTACTTGCCCTCTCCCTCCTTGGGCTCCCGGACGATGCGGTTCGGGAAGTCCACCACCACGGTCTGTTCGCCGATCACCAGACCCACCGGGTAGCCGATGCCGTCGCAGATCAGATCCGACTGCGCCATGATCGGCTCGAACAGCTGCTTGAGCGGCTCGAGGAGCGGCTCGCCGTCGTCGACGGCCCAGGAGGCCTTCTCCGCGGCGATCACCGGGGCGAACTTCTCCTTCATCCGCTCCAGGTATGCCTGCTTGTTCTCGCCGAACACCTCGTGCGGGGCGTACGGGTGGCTGACCTCGTCGAGGGTGGAGCCGGTGAACTCGGCGACCGAGCCCGATACCATCATCAGCCCGCGATGCTTCTCGCCGTCGTCGGTGCCGTGGATGCGCATCTGCTCCAGGAAGGTCTCCTGATCGGGGAAGATCGAGGTGACATCACCCGGGCGGGCGTTCTCCGGACTGTCGATGCCCGAACCGAAGTCGTTGAGCCCGAACAGGTCGTCGTCGAGGAACATCGGCGGACCGGCCGACGGAACCACCCAGGTGGCCCCGACCTGCTCGATGTAGGAGCGGGCACGGTCCATGCCGCGCTGCCGCTTCTGTGCGGCGAAGTTGGCCTTCGATCGGCGCGGGATGTCGTAGACCATCGGATACCAGATGGCGCCCGAGTACTGCAGCAGGTGCACGTCGACGTGACCGAACGACTCGCCGATCACGTCGAGGTCGATCGGGCGGGCGTCGTTCATGTTGAACACGGTGGTCTCGCCGTCGGACACGACCAGTCCGGAATCGCCGATCGGGCCGTCGGCTGGTGCACGCAACGCGATGATCATGACGTCGAGGGACCCCTTGGGGCCGGTGATCGTCTGCTTGACCGAGTCGGTGGTCTCCACGAACTCGGTGAACCCGAGCTTCTCGAGTTCGCGACGCAGATCCGGCACCGGATAGTCGGGGAGGAGGACGGTGGCGTCCTTGCTGATGTTCTCGCGCAGATTCTGCTCGTCGAAGTGGTCGCGGTGCAGATGCGAGACATAGAGGTAGTCGCACTGCCCGAGGGACTTCCAGTCCAACTCCGAGTTGTCCGGGAACGGCACCCACGATGCGAAGTACGCGGGGTTGGTCCAGGGATCGCAGAGGATCGACCCGGCCGCGGTCTGGATGTGGAATCCGGCATGGCCGATGCTGGTGATCTTCACTTCGAACCTCTCACACGCTCGTTGCGCAGGGCTGGGATTTGCGCACTCGGTGTCTCAGGGTAGTCGGACCGGCGGCCGTCGCTACGGCCATCGGTCCCGAATCGGGTGGCGGGTCAGCGCCGATCACGACGCCCCGGTGACCTGCGCCACGTCGTGGAACCGGGCCCGCCCGACGCGCGACTGCTCAGGGCATGACCATGCATCACCAGCAAGAGATGACTCCCGCGTTCGACTGGTTCCCGCCATGGTTGACCGTCATCGCGTCGATCCTGCTGCTCGGTGCGGCGCTGCACCACCTGCCGTGTGTGCTGCACGGTCACGGCAACCGCTGGTTCCATCTGGGCCATATCGCGATGTGCGCGTCGATGATCTACATGTACCTGATCATGTCGTTCCGGCCACCCGTGTCGTGGGGACCCGACGCCCGCACGGCCCAGATGTGGTTTTTCACCGCCACCAGCGCGGTGGTCCTGGCCCACCTCATGGTGCTGATCGCGCGTCGTCGGACGTTCTCGCTGCTCTGGGTGCTGTTGCTGGTGCAGCAGGTGGCGATGATCTACATGTGGCTGCCGATGAGGTGGTGGAGTGGGCTGCTCACCACCGTCGTGTCGGTGTGGTTCCTCGTCGAGGCGATCGGCTGGCTCGCCGATGTCTTCCGCGGCTATCGGATCACGCCGGCCGACTCGCGTACAGACGTCCCCGACGACGTGCACATGACCGGCGGCTGGGCCGACCGGCTGACGATGGCCTCCATGGCCGTCGCGATGGCGTACATGTTCGTCGGGATGCAGGCGATGGCCGGTTTCGAGTTCTGACGGTGATGGCTCCGCGCTTGGTGGCCGCTCTCGCTAGGGTCTAGGCCATGGAACCCGTGTACTCCACCGTGATCACCGCCGCCCGGCTGCTCTGGCTGGCCGAAGGTCTCGATTTCACGGTGTCCGGTGTCGAGAACACGCCGGCCACCGGGCCCGGCGTGATCGCCATCAACCACACCGGCTATCTCGACTTCACCTACGCCGGCATCCCGGCATTCCTGCAGGGCAGGCGATATGTGCGGTTCATGGCGAAGAAAGAGGTCTTCGACAACAAGTACTCGGGGCCGATCATGCGGGCGCTCAAGCACATTCCGGTCGACCGGGCCAACGGTGCGCAGAGCTACCGCGACGCCGTCGACTATCTCAAGCGCGGTGAGCTGGTGGGTGTCTACCCGGAGGCGACGATCAGCCGTAGCTTCGAACTCAAGGAGTTCAAGTCCGGGGCGGCTCGGATGGCGCTCGAGTCCGGTGCCCCGATCATCCCGACGGTGATCTGGGGTGCGCAGCAGGTGTGGACCAAGGGGCACCCCAAGAAGCTCGGCCGCCACGGTTTCACGATCATGATCGGTGTCGCCGAACCGATCGAACCGGTCGGTGACGCCGATGCCCTCACCGCGCGGCTGCACGAGTCGATGAGTGCGAAGCTGCTCGAACTCCAGGACGCGTACGGTCCGCATCCGCAGGGCGAGTTCTGGGTGCCCGCCAGGCTCGGCGGTTCGGCACCGACGCTCGAGGAGGCCAACCGGATGGACGCCGAGGAGCAGGCCGCCAAGGCCGCACGCCGTGCCCGGCGCGAGCAGGGATCGTCGGAGGGCTGAGCGTCCGGTTGCCCGGCCGAACCTGACCGGATCAGTCCTGGTCCAGGCCGAATGCCGACCGGGCGAGTTCGACGAACACCGACACCGCCGGTGACGGTCGCCGCCGCCAGACCAGGCACAGCAGAGCCGGTCGGTCGACGCCGTCGATCGGGACTCCGTGCAGCGTGGAGAGGTGCTCGGCGGCGATCGACTCGCTGAGGATGCCCACCCCGACCCCGCCGCGCGCCAGTGCGGCCACCGCGTCGGGGGAGGTGGCCTCGACGTCGACGGGCCGGGCGCACCCGTCGTCGAACACGGTGCGGATACCCGCGCCGGACGGCAGGCCGATCAGGGTCTCGCCGTCGAGGTCGTCGGACCCGATGCGGCGTCGCCCGGCCAGCCGATGACCATGCGGCACCACCGCGACCACCCGTTCCGAGATGACGGTGAGCGCCTCCAGGCCGGCCGGTGGTGCCCCGGCCGAACCGGTCAGCGCGGTGTCGAGATCACCACGGCGGACCCGGTCGGCGAGGGCCGGGGACTCGTCCTCGCCCAGTGACACCCGAACCCCGGGGTGGGCCCGCCGGAACGCGGCGAATGCGTCGAACAGCGGCGTGATGGTGCATCCGTCGACCATCCCCACCGCCAGGGTTCCGGTGATGACCTGCGCGACATCCGCCGATGCGAGTCGTGCGGACTCGGCCGCGGCCAGCGCCGCACGGGCGTGGGGGAGTGCGGCGTGCCCGGCGTCGGTGAGTGCCACCGTGCGCCCCACACGCTCGAACAGTCGGGTTCCCCATTCTCGTTCGAGGCCGGCGACCTGCGCACTGATGTTGGGCTGGGAGGTGTGGGTGGCCGCGGCCGCCCGCGTGAACGAACCGGTCCTCGCCACGGCGACGAAGTACTCCAGCTGGCGCAGTTCCATAACTGATGATGATAGGACTCATCCGAACAAACTCTTGGACTTATACATGTGATCGGGCTGACGCTGGACGGGAGAAGCGATCCGACCCGAGGAGGTCACCCCATGCCCGAGAACCGTCCGTCCGAGAACCCTGCGCCCGAGAACCATGTGTCCGACAGGGCTGCCCGAACCCCGGAGGACATCACCCGGCTGTTCGTCGAATACTCCAATGCCGGCGACGCCGACGCGGTGGCATCGCTCTATCACGAGGATGCAGTCCTCGCCTATCCCCCGGGAGAGATCACCCGAGGTCGTGACGCGATCCGCGACCTGTGGGCCTCGGTGCTTGCCCACCGCCCGACATTCACACCCGAAACACCATTGCCGACACTGTGTTTCGGCGACATCGCGCTCACCTCCACACCGCCCCGGGACGGTGCAGGCGCGCGGGCGCAGGTGGTGGTCCGCCGCCCCGACGGTTCGTGGGTGCGCATCATCGACCAGCCCGAGTTCATCCACCCCGAGCAGTCGGCGAGCGACGCCGGCTGATCGACAACCGGCGGACGCTCAGGCGCCCGACCGTGGGCGGCCGTTAGGCTGATCCGCATGACAGATGCGGACCACCAGGCCCGTTCCCCGCGGCGGGAGCCGGTCTTCCGCGGACTCGAGATCATCGCGAACACGCTCGTCCGCGCGCAGAACCTCGACCTGCGGTATGCGGGGCTGGACAACATCCCGAGCGCGGGTGGGGCGGTGCTGGCGGTCAACCACACCTCGTACGTCGACTTCCTACCCGCGGCCCTCGGCCTGTACCGCGTCGGACGCCGGGCGCGGTTCATGATCAAGTCCGAGGTGATGGACGTCGGGATCATGCGCTTCCTCGTCAACCACACTCGCACCATCACGGTGGACCGCTCGCAGGGCGCCGACGCCTACCGGGCCGCGGTCGCCTCGCTGCGCAATGGTGAGATGGTGGTCGTGTACCCGGAGGCCACGATCAGCCGTAGCTTCGAGCTGAAGGAATTCAAGACCGGTGCGGTGCGGATGGCCGCCGACGCCGGTGTCCCGGTGGTGCCGGCGATCGTCTGGGGTGCGCATCGGCAGTGGACCAAAGGCGGTACCCGCGCCATGGGCCGCACCGGTATCCCGGTGTCGGTGCGATACGGGGCACCGGTCACGGTGGATGTCGACGCCGATGCCGCGACCAAGCGGCTGCGCGAGACGATGACCGGGCTCTTGCACCAGGTGCAGGACGAGTACGGATCGCATCCGGTCGGCGAGTTCTGGGTGCCCGCGCGACTGGGCGGATCGGCACCCACACCCACGGAGGCCGCCAAGATCGAGACCGAGGAGGCTGCGCGCAAAGCAGAAGCGCGCGCCCGTAAGGCGGCCGAACGGGCCGGAAAGGGTCGTCGGTGAACCCCACCCCTGAACTGCCGCGTCCGACGCTGATCGCCAGCGACGTCGACGGCACCCTGATCGACGACGCCAACCGGGTGTCGGCGCGCACCGCGTCGGTGCTGGCCAGTGCTGTCGGGACCGGCACCGAGTTCGTGCTCGCGACGGGTCGTCCACCGCGCTGGATCGCCGAGGTGACCGACCAGTTCGATCCGTCGGCGGTCCGCGTGCGCTATGCGGTCTGCGCCAATGGTGCGATCGTCTACGACGTCGAGCACGACCGAGTGTTGTCGGCGGCCACGCTCGGCCCGGATGTGCTGCGGCGCATCGGAAGTGTTGCGGCCGAACTGATCCCGGGCTGCGGAATCGCCGCCGAGCGGGTGGGCAGGTCGGCGCACGATGCCGCCACCCCGCCGTTCGTCGCGACTGCCGGCTACCAGCACGCGTGGCTCAACCCCGACCACGTCGAGGTGGGCGACGACGAGATCTACGAGGCGCCCGCGGTCAAACTGCTGGTGCGCTCGCCGGGGATGGCGAGTGCGGAGATGGCACAACGACTCTCGGTGCTCGCCGACCTCGCCCAGATCACCTTCTCCACCGACAACGGGCTGGTGGAACTCTCACTGCCCGACACGCACAAGGCGTCCGGTCTGCGGAAACTGCTGGAGCACACCGAGATCGATGCATCCACCACGGTCGCCTTCGGTGACATGCCCAACGACGTCGAGATGCTCACCTGGGTCGATCACGGCGTAGCCATGGGCCATGCACATCCGGCCGCCCTCGCCGCCGCCGACGAGATCACTGTCGGCAACAACGACGACGGTGTGGCCCGTGTGCTGGAACGGTGGTTCGGGTAGGGCGAACCTCCGCGCTGCGATAACCCGTGTGCTGGGATGATTGAGCCGGACCGAGCATCGCGAGGAACCCCCGAACGATGATTGAGCGAGACCCGCCCTGAACGGTGATTGAGCCGGGACCGAGCGGAGCGAGGAACCCCCGAACGATGATTGAGCCGGGACCGAGCGAAGCGAGGACCCGAGTCGAAATCTCCCCAGCCTACGTCGGGTGCGTGACCACCTCCGGAGTGGTCACGTTGACGAGTTCGGCCGCCGGAGGTTTCGACACGCCTCGTCGCTCCGCTCCTCACCGGCTCAACCACCAACAGCCCGTTGCTGATCGAGCCGGGACCAAGCATCGCGAGGAACCCCCGAACGATGATTGAGCCGGGACCGAGCGAAGCGAGGACCCGTGTCGAAATCTCCGCAGCCTACGTCGGGTGCGTGACCACCTGCGAGGTGGTCATGTTGGCGAGTTCGGCCGACAGAGGTTTCGACACGCCTCGTCGCTACGCTCCTCATCGGCTCAACCACCAACCGCCTCTTGCCGATTGAGTGGGATAGTCCCGAACGATGATTGAGCCGGGACCGAGCATCGCGAGGACTCGTGTCGAAATCTCCGCAGCCTACGTCGGGTGCGTAACCACATCCGGAGTGGTTACGCCGGCGAGTTCGGCCGCCAGAGGTTTCGACACGCCTCGTCGCTCCGCTCCTCACCGGCTCAACCACCAACAGTCTCTTGCTGATCGAGCCGGGACCAAGCATCGCGAGGACCCGAGTCGAAATCTCCCCAGGGTGGGTTGGGTGGTGACCACCTCCAAGGTGGTCACGCCGGCGAGTTCGGCCGACAGAGGTTTCGACACGCCTCGTCGCTCTGCTCCTCATAGGCTCAACCACCAACAGCCCGTTGCTGATTGAGCCGGGACCAAGCATCGCGAGGACCCGTGTCGAAATCTCCGCAGCCAGCACTGGGTGGTAACCACCTCCAGAGTGGTCACGTTGACGAACTCGGCCGACAGAGGTTTCGACACGCCTCGTCGCTACGCTCCTCGTCGGCTCAACCGCCAACAGTCTCTTGCTGATTGAGCCGGGACCGAGCGGAGCGAGGACCCGAGTCGAAATCTCCGCAGCCAACGTTGTCCCCAACAACCCCACAGGTGAATCCCAACCCCCACGGTGAACAGGCGACCCACTTTATCCACAAATACTGATCACCTTGACAATTCGACGTCGGTTCGCCTATACGTTCGCTACAATAGAACACATGCAGGGGGAACTGGACACCATTATCGACACACTCACCAATTGTCGTTTCGACGACGATCAGACCGGGCAGGTCATCTTCGCGGACATGCAGAAACTGGTCACCATACGCAACCTCGTCGACTCACTCACCGCCGCCGGTGCCGGACACCTCGACCGGCTGGGTTTGGCGCAACGGCATGGGCACAAACCGATCGCCTTGTTGATCGAGATGGGTCTCGCGCCAGCCGTCGCTGCCCGGATGCAGCGGATCGGGACCTCGGCGGTGGTGGCGCGCACTGTGAACCATGCTGCTGACGGGGCGATTTCCGGTGAACACGTCGACGCGATCGTGCGCGGACTGAATCAGATCGGACTACGCGCCGGAGAACCACCCGACACCGACACGTGGGCGACCTTTGAGGGAGACCTGTTGGCGCAAGTCCTGTCCGGGGCGACACCGGCCGAGGTGATGGCACGCGCACATCAATTGGGGGACCATCACTCGTCGGATACCGACGGTGGACGACCCGCGAAAGAGGACCGCAACCTGAAGCACCCCAGGTTTCGTGCCACCTCGTTGGTGGGCTACCTGCTGGTAGTGACCCCAGCATAGTAGGCAGCCTCGTACTCGTTGGGCGGGACCAAGCCGATCGACCCATGCAGCCGAGTCGAGTTGAACCAGTCGACGTAACCCAGGGTCGCGTATTCGACGTCCGAGAGGTCCCTGTAGGGCCCAGCGTGGAACACCGTGGTCTGGATGCACTCGGTCTTGTACAGGCCGTTCGTCGACTCGATCAGCGCATTGTCGTAGGCGTCGCCCACCGATCCGATCGACGCGGTGATCGATTCCAGATCAAGCGTGCCCGTCAGGGCCGACGACGTATATTGCGAACCCGCATCACTGTGATGGATCAACTCGCCCGCCACCACCGGCCGACCTTCCCGCTCCCGCTCCGAGAGCGCCATCCGAATCGGAATCAT
>NZ_JBSFRM010000013.1:0-37436 GCF_053589235.1 Gordonia sp. NPDC003376
GACAGGAGACACAGTTCGTTGGGGATGATCTCACCCATCAACTTCGAGATCAGCTCACACGCAAGTCAGCAATCAAGCTAACCGTGTCCACTTTTCGGGGGAACCCCACTTCGCGAGGACGACCTGCTCAACCACCGATGGTGGCGGTGGTGCGTTTTTGGTGGTTGACGACGTGCTCGACCACCGATGGTGGGCGCGGTGCGGTTTTTGGTGGTTGAGCCGATGAGGAGCGGAGCGACGAGGCGTGTCGAAACCTCGGTCGACCGGCGTCGGGTGGTGGCCGCCTCGGAGGTGGGCGGGTGTCGGTGTGGGGTGGTGGAGGTTTCGACGGCCGGGCGGCCTCGCTTCGCGAGGACGACCTGCTCAACCACCGATGGTGGCGGTGGTGCGTTTTTGGTGGTTGACGACGTGCTCGACCACTGATGGTGGCGGTGGTGCGTTTTTGGTGGTTGACGACGTGCTCGACCACTGATGGTGGCGGTGGTGGGCGTGGCGTCTTTGGTGGTTGACGACCTGCTCGACCACCGATGATGGGCGCGGTGCGGTTTTTGGTGGTTGAGCCGATGAGGAGCGGAGCGACGAGGCGTGTCGAAACCTCGGTCGACCGGCGTCGGGTGGCGCCACCTCGGAGGTGGGCGCGTTTCGGTGGCGCCGGAGCAGCGGGCCGGTCAGCGCTTGCGCACCGCGCCGAACTTCTGCAGCCGCAGACTGTTGGTCACCACGAACAGTGACGAGAGGGCCATCGCCGCGCCGGCGATCAGCGGGTTGAGCACGCCCAGCGCGGCGATCGGGATGGCCGCCACGTTGTAGCCGAATGCCCACACCAGGTTGGTCCGGATGGTGCGTTGCGTCGCGCCGGCCAGACCCAGTGCCGCCGGCACCGACCTCAGGTCGTCGCGGACCAGGATCACGTCGGCGGCGCCGATCGCCACATCGGTACCCCGACCGATCGCCAGACCGAGGTCGGCGGTGGCAAGCGCGGGACCGTCGTTGATGCCGTCGCCGACCATGCCCACCGAATGGCCCTCGTCCTGCAGCCGCCGGATGGTCTCGACCTTCTCGTCGGGCAGCACCTCGGCGATCACCTCGTCCACGCCCACCTCGGCGGCGACGGTACGGGCGGCTCCCTCGTTGTCGCCGGTCAGCAGGATCGTGCGCAGTCCGGCCGCCCTCAGCCCGGCGATCGCCGGGGCCGCGGAATCCTTGACCGTGTCGGCGACGGCGATCATCGCCGCCGGAGCGCCGTCGACGGTCACGTAGACGACGGTGTCACCGCGCTCCTCGGCCTCCTTGCGGGCCCGGGCGATGTCGGCGGGGATGACCGTGGCGCGTTGCGCCCATCGTGGCGACCCGACCGTCACCGTGTGCCCGGCGACCACACCGGTCACACCACGACCGGCCTCGGCGGTGAAGTCGGACACCTCGAGACGCTGCTGATCGTCGACGGCGCCCGCGATCGCCGCCCCCACGGCATGCTCGGAGGCCGCCTCGACGGCAGCGGCCAGCCCCAGGATCTCGTCGGCGTCGAAACCGTCGGCGGCGAGTACCTGCGACACCGACAACGACCCCTCGGTGACCGTGCCGGTCTTGTCGAACACGATCGTGTCGACCATTCGGGAAGTGTCGAGGGTCTGATAACCCTTCAGGAAGATGCCGAGCTGCGCACCACGGCCGGTGGCGACCATCACCGCGATCGGCGTCGCCAGACCCAGCGCGCACGGGCAGGCGATGATCAGCACGGCCAGCGCCGCCGACACCGCACGGTCGGCGGGTTCACCGATCAGCAGCCACACCGCCAGCGTGATCACCGACAACGCGACCACCACCGGGACGAAGACACCGGCGATCCGGTCGGCCAGCCGCTGCGCGCGCGCCTTACCGGTCTGTGCCTCCTCGACCAGCCGCATCATCGCGGCGAAGCGGGTGTCGGCGCCGACCGCGGCGGCCTCCACGACCAGCCGGCCGTCGAGCACGGTGGTGCCGCCGATGACCGCCTCGCCCGGCTCGGCGTCCACGGGACGCGACTCGCCGGTCATCGCCGACATATCGATCGCGGCGGTGCCCTCGATGACCAGGCCGTCGGTGGCGATGGTCTCGCCCGGGCGCACGACGAACCGCTGCTGCTCCTTGAGCTCCTCGGTGGGGATGCGCATCTCGCGGCCGTCCTTCAACAGCACCGCGACATCCTTGGCGCCGAGCGCGGCCAGCGCCCGCAACGCACCGCCGGCGCGGGAACGGGCCCGGGCCTCGAAGTAGCGTCCGGCCAGCACCAACACCGTCACACCGGTCGCGACCTCGAGGTAGATCGAGTCGCTGCTCCAGATCGCATCCCACACCCCATGGGGTTCGGCGGTATCTGGGTCGGTGGTGAACATCGTGTACAACGACCAGCCCGTTGCGGCCAGCACACCCAGGGTGACCAGGGTTTCCATCGTGGCCGCGCCGGTTCGCAGATTCTTCAACGCCACCCGGTAGAACGGCCAGGCACACCATGTCAGGATCGGCGCGGCCATCGCCAGCAGCAGCCACTGCCAGCCGGTGAAACGCATCGACGGGACGACGGCGAACACGATCGACAGGTCGGCCAGCGGCACGAACAGCACCACCGCCACCGCGAGGCGACGGAACAGGCGGGTGGCCTCGACGGCGTCGGTGTCGGGCATGGCCTGCGGCACGCTCGCGCGCGGGCTGGACCCGTAGCCCGCACCGTCGACGACCGCGCACAACTCGTCGGTGCCGATCCCGGGGGCGGCGTCGATCGTGGCGACGCGGGTCGCGTAGTTCACCGAGGCCTTGACCCCGTCGACCTTGTTGAGTTTGCGTTCCACCCGGGCGGCACACGCACCACAGGTCATGCCCGTGACGTCGAGTTGGAGACGGTGATCGCCGTCCGGCCCAGAACCCTCCCGCCCAGAACCCTCCCGCCCAGGACCCTCCCGCCCAGAACCCTCCGGCCCGGCGACTGCGGTACCGGTGGAATCGAGCCCGGCACGATCGGTAACGCTGGTCACATCATCCTCGATCTCTCACGGCGAAAGCCGCGTACACATGCTTCCCCAGGATAGGTCGTCCATGGTGCCGACCCGGTTCCCGGCTGTGACCCGGATCTCGATTCGCGGTATCGGATCGGTCAGCGGATGTGACGACGCCGTGCGGTGGCCGCGTCGATCAGCGACTCGCGCGCACGGGCCACGCGCGAACGCACGGTGCCGATGGGGCAGCCGGTGACCTCGGCCGCCTCCTGATAGGACAGCCCGAGCACCTGGGTCAGGACGAGCGCCTCACGCCGTTCGGCCGGCAGGCCCTCGAGGAGCAGGTTGACCTCCACCATGTCCTCCCAGCGGGCGCCGGCCCGCTGCGAGTGGTGGGTCTCGGCGGCGGTGACCCAGTCGACGTCGGCGGACACGCGGGGCCGTGACCGTGCATAGCGGACCTCGTCGGCGCAGACCCGTCGTGCGATCGACAGCAGCCATGTCTTGGCGCTGGACTCGGCACGGAAGCGGTGGATGGACTTGACCGCGCGCAGGTAGGTCTCCTGGGTGAGATCGTCGGCGGTGCCGGCATGACCGAGGTGGGCGATGAACCGCCAGACGTCCTTCTGGGTGGCGCGGATGAACCGGCTCAACGCGGCACGGTCGCCCTCGGCCGCCAGCAGGGCGGCGTGGGTGACCTCGGCGTCGTGGTCGGCAGCGCTGTCCATGGGACCCAACCCTAGCGGTCGGACACGGCGAGGCCGCGCCCAGGTCGGACCGGGCGCGGCCTCGTCGTGCGGTGGCGTGTGGGGATCGGTGCTGGTCGGACGGCCGCGGTTACGGGGTGACCTCGAGCCCGAAGCCGCGCAGGACGCCGCTGTAGGCCTTGGGTGGCGGCGTGGCGAACTCGCCCGACGACGTACCGGTGCGCAGCCCCATCGCGGCCATCGCCGCCAGCATGCCGACCCCGGCGGCCACACCGTCGATCACCGGTGCGCTGATCTCGGCCGACATCCGCCGGGCCAGGTCGGCCATCCCGGCGCAGCCGAGCACGATGGCGTCCGACCGGTCGGCCACCAGCGCCTCGGCGCACGCCTTGGCCAAGACGTCGGCGGTGTCGGGGCGGGACTCGAGTTCCAGGACGGGGATCTCGCAGGCGTGGATGCCCAGGCACTGGCGGCCGAAACCGTAGTGGCCCACCAGGTCGTGGGCCCGGCCGATGGTCCGCGACAGCGTGGTCACCACGGAGAACCCACGTCCGAGCGGGGCCGCGAGGTGCATCGCCGCCTCGGCGATGCCCAGCACCGGTGCGGCCGCGAGTTCACGGGCGGCGTCGAGGCCGGGATCGCCGAAGCAGGCGAGCAGGTAGCCGTCGGCATCGGGATGTGCGGCGATCGCATCGAGGACCCCCGGCACCGCCAGGGCCTCGTCGTAGTGGCTCTCGATGGACGCCGGTCCCATCGACGAGGTGACCGCGACGATCTCGGCGCCGGCCGGGGCGACCGATCGTGCGGCGGTGGCGATCACCGCGGTCATCTCGTCGGTGGTGTTCGGATTGATGACGACCAGTTTCATGAATCCGAGGATGCCCCGGCGGTGTCGAGCGTGGCGTCCATGGGTGCGGTGGTGCCGTCGGCGGAGACCGCGATGTCGCTCGTCGAGGTCGCCACCGTCTTGCCGTGGACGAACGACGCCGGCGCGAGTCGCATGCCGAGGTAGTAGATCACGAGACCGGCGGCGGCCCCCATGAACCAGGTGAAGCTCGCCTGGAACGAGGTGCCCCAGATGACGAACGAGATCGGCAGCAGCGAGGCCAGGACCACCGAGATCACCGCGACCGGGTTCCAGCCGTTGCGGTAGAAGTAGGTGCCCTGCGGCTTGATGCTGAACAGGTCGTCGACGACGATCTGCTGCTTCTTGATCAGGTAGAAGTCGGCGATCAGGATGCCGAACAGCGGGCCGATCACGGCACCGAGGGTGTCCATCGTGTAGTGGATGGCCGAGGGGTTGTTGAACAGATTCCACGGGGTGATCACGACCGAGCCGACCGCGGCGATCATGCCGCCCATCCGCCAACTGATCTTGGTGGGTGCGACATTGGAGAAGTCGAAGGCAGGGGAGACGAAGTTGGCGACGATGTTGATGCCGATGGTCGCGATCGCGAAGGTCAGGACACCGAGCACGGCGGCGGTGGTGTTGTCGATCTGGTCGACGATGTGCACCGGGTCGGTGATGATGTTGCCGTCGGCGTCGCGACCGATCACGGTGGCACCGGCAGAGACGGTGCACACCACCAGGATCGAGAAGAAGAGGAAGTTGACCGGCAGGCCCCAGAAGTTGCCCTTCCTGACCTCGCCGAACGTGCGGCCGTAGCGGGAGAAGTCACCGAAGTTGAGCATCGGACCGGAGAAGTACGACACCACCAGAGCGAAGGCGGAGATCATCGCGGTGACCGAACCCCAACCGACAGTGGGGGTTCCGGCGGACAGGTCGAAGCTGACGTTGTCCCAGCCCGCCTTGTAGATGAGGTACCCGGCCAGCAGGATCATCACGACGTACACTGCGGGACCACAGAAGTCGATGAACTTGCGGATGGTGTCCATACCGTTCCAGAACACCAGTGCCTGCAGCGCCCACATCAGGACGAAGCCACCCCAGCCGACCCATGACAGACCGAGGAAGAAGTGGGAGCCGTCCTCACCGTACTGCGCCAGCGACGGCCAGAACTTCAGGGCGAGTAGACCGAAGGCCACCGACGCCAGGTAGGTCTGGATGCCGTACCAGACCACCGCGATCAGGCCGCGGATGATGGCCGGGATGTTGGCGCCCTTCACGCCGAAGCAGATCCGGGTGGTCACCGGGTAGGGGACACCGGCCTGCTGGCTGGGCTTGGCGACCAGATTGCACAGCAGGTTGACCGCGACGATGCCGACGATCAGTGCCACCAGCACCTGCCAGGCGGCGATCCCGAGTGCGAACAGGCTGCCGGCGAAGACGTAGCCGCCCACACTGTGCACATCGGACATCCAGAACGCGAAGATGTTGTACCAGGTCCACTTCTGCTCTTTGAGCGGCGCGAGGTCCTCATTGGTCAAGGACGGGTCGTAGCCGGGTTTGATGACGCTCTCACCGGCCGCGCTGTGGTGCGCGGTCGCGGCGGCCGAGTCGGCCGATGCGGTCATTGCTGTTCTCCTCGGGAAGGGTGATGAGACTGAGAACAACGTAAGGACGTCGTGTTTCCGGTTGATTAATCGCCGAGTATATTTTCGGTGACCGGCACGGCCTCGGATGCGGTCAGGGTGTTCAATTCACGCATGAGGATCGCGTACCCCGACGGGACCGAGCCGCGCCGCCCCCACGCGCTGGTGGTGTATCTGGTCGTCACCTTCCTGGTGACGTGGGCCGTGTGGCTGCCGCTGGTGGTGCGGGCGCAGACAGGCGGTCCCGATCGCGTCCCGTGGACGTTCTTCCTCGCCTCGGCAGGCCCGATCTGTGGTGCCGTCGTCGCCTCGTTGTGGGAGGGCGGTGCGTCAGGTCTGCGTGCGTGGGCGCGGCGCACCTTCGGGGTGCGGTTCCGGCCGATCTGGTGGGTGGCCGCCATCGGCATGCCCATCGCCTACTACCTGATCGCCTTCGGCGCGGCCGCCCTCGTCGAGGGATCGTGGCCCGACACCGCACAGTTCGGCATCACCGACAAACTGCCTGGTCTGGCCTGGCCGCTCGTGGCGGTGGTGTGGGTGCTCACGTTCGGTCTGGGCGAGGAGGCCGGGTGGCGCGGCTGGCTGCTTCCCGCACTCTCGCAACATATGTCGGTGTTCTGGGCGGCCCTCGTCGTCGCGGCGGTGTGGATCACCTGGCACATCCCGGCGTTCTTCTTCAACCCGGCATATCGGGACATGGGGGCCGGGATCATCGGCTGGATGCTCGCCCTGGTCTGCGGGTCCTATCTGCTGGCCTGGATGGCCTACGGGGCGGCGTGGAGCATCATCCCCGTGCTGCTCTGGCATGCGGGATTCGACCTGCTCACCGCCGCAGACCAATCCGCCGGGGTCATCGCCGCCACGGTCAGTGCCCTGGTCATGGTCCAGGGCGTCGTCTGTGCCTGGCTGCTGTGGCGCCGGCGTCACGTCGCCGCGGCACCCGCCGGGTTCGTTTGACGCCCGGTTCGGTTGACGCCCAAGTTGATCCGGAACGGTGACGGCGACGTCCGGCGCCGCGCCGATCACCAGTCGTCGGCGTTGTCGGTGCGGTGGGCCACCGACTCCAGGATCGCCGCCTGCAACCGCGAGTGGTGCACCTTGGCGATCTCGAGAATCTGTGCGGTGTCGCGCTGTCCGAAGGCGTCGAGCAGGGCTGCGTGGTCGTCGTTGAGTGCCTGCTGGGTGGCCTCGCCGACATCGCGCATGATCTGGGACGGTTCGGTCAGATTCCACGTCGAATCCAGCATCGACAGCAGGCGGGGCATCGCGCACGGCGTGGTCAGCGACGAGTGGAATCGTCTGGTCAGATCGTGAAAAGACTTGCCGTCGTGGAACTTCGTCGCCGTCAGTAGCTGTTCGTGACACTCGCGGGCGCCGGCGATCGCGGCATCGTCGATCAGCTCCACCGCGCGGGTCAGGGCCGCCTGCTCGAGTACTCCGCGGACGAAGTAGATCTCGGTGAGCTCCTCCGCCGACAGGGTGCTCACCCGGTAACCCGCATTGCGCTGGTGGACGACAAGGCCCTCACCGACCAGCGTCTTCAGTGCCTCGCGGACCGGGATCGGGCTCACCTTGAACACGTCGGCGACCTCGCCGGGCGGGATCTGCGTGCCCGGTGGTGCATCGCCGGAGAGGATGAGGCGACGCAGTTCCTCCTCCACGTTCGGGTGTCCGGCGTGCGATCGCACCTGCGCCAGTCGGGTCACGAGGCGGTTGGGCATCCGCCGGCTCATGCGATCTCCGATCCATCGGTGATAGTCCCGTCGGGGTACACGCCCTCGGTGACGATTCCTCGGGGGCCACAGGAATCGGCGGCGATCGCGGTCTGGGTATGCGCCTCGCGCGCCGACGGGTGGGCGCGAATCCAGTCCACGATCGCCGCGGTCATCTGCTGCTGGTTGGCACGGCGGACCATCTCGTGGCCCTCGTCACCGAACATCAGCATCTCCGCGATCCGGCCCCGTGCCCGCAATTCGTGGACGATCTGCTGCGACTCACTCACCGGTACGTTCGTGTCGTGGGCGCCGTGGACCACCAGCAGGGGTGCACACACCTCGTCGATGCGATGGATCGGTGAGAGATCCTGTAACAGTTCCCGATCCGACTCTGGGTGGCCGTATTTCGTGTAGGCGGCCACCGCGATCCATGGCTCGGTGTTGCGGAAGAACGACTCCAGATCGCTCATCCCGCAGATCGCGATGCCGGCCGCGAACACCTGCGGATGAAAGGTGAGGCAGGCCAGCGTCAGATACCCGCCGTAGGAACGGCCGCTCACGTACAGGGCATCCCGGTCGGCGATCCGGTGGTCGCACAGGTACGCCGCACAGTCGGCGGCGTCGTCGATCCCCGCGTAGCGGCCGTACCGGTCGTCGGCGTGGGAGAACAGGCGACCGTACCCGGACGAGCCGCGGACGTTGGGGGCGAAGACCCCGATCCCGGCGTCGACCAGGGGGCCGAACAGGAACTGGTAGTCCGGGCGGGACTGGGACTCCGGGCCGCCGTGGAAGTACAGCACATACGGTGTCGGTCGGTCGTCGGGCGGGGTGGTGGTCGGTCGGAACAGCCACCCCGACAACGGCATCCCGTCCCGTGCTGAGAAGTGGTGCAGCTCCGGGTGCAGCGCATGCGACGGTCCCGAGCCGGCCACGACGTCGTCGGACACCGGGGTCACCTCGCGGGTGGCGGTGTTGACCAGGTGGACCAGTGGGGAGCGCTGGGGACTCGAGACGGTCAGTGCGATCAGCGATCCGGCGGCCGAGATCGACAACTCCGAGCCCACCTCGCCGGCCAGCGGGATCGGGGGGTGCAGGGTCTGGTCCGGCAGGGTGAGGATCTGCAGCTCGCTGCGACCGCCGACATTCCACAGCAACGCGACGGTGGACTGGTCATGGGAGACGGCGAACGCGTCGAGGCCGCTGTCGGGCCGTTCGGCGAGCACCCGGAAGCGGGTACCGTTCGCGCCGACCTCCACGCCGAGCAGGCGCGGATATTTGGCGTCGAAGTCGCTGCGCAACACCGCCTGCACGGAGTCGAGGTCGCGGTCGGCGTCCTGCGGCGGGCCGACGAACACCAGCGATGCGTGGTCGAAGCCCTGATCGAGGATGTACCCGTCGTCGGTGACCGAGCCGGGATCGTTGGGCAGCAGCGTCGACATCTCGATCTCGATGTCGGGCATGCCGTCTGCGCGCTCCCCGGTTTCCCGGCGCCGCAACAGCAGCATGTCGTGGTAGCCGCGCGGGCCCACCCGCAGCAGGGTGGCACCCTTCCAGGAGTCGATCAGGGCGCCGCCGACGCGGATGTCGAGGGTCTCCACGGTGCCGGTACCCGGGTGCACGCGCAGCGAATGGGCGGTGCCGTCCGGCTCGGTGGCGCTGATCAGCACCCAGTCGGTGTCCCACCCGACCAGGGTGACGGTGCCGAACGAGCGGGCCGCCGGGGTCGGACGCCGCAAGGGACCGGCGGATTCGGCCTCGGGCAGGGTGGCACCGATCCGGTGGGCGGTGTCGTCGTCGGGGTCGGTGGTGACCACCCACACCTGATGATGCTCACCGCCGCCGGGCGCGATCTCCACGGCCAGCCACTGACCGTCGCTGGAGTGCACCAGCTTTCGGACCGGCCCGCTCGACGGGACGCGCACCCACCGCAGCTCGCCGATCGAGCCGGGCGACAGGACACGCTGTGCCGCACGGGGATATCCGGTTCCGTCGTCGATGATGTAGGCGAAAGCCGAGCCGTCCGGCGACACCGACGCCCCGTATGTGTGCCATCCGGTCTCGTCGAACCGGATCTCCGGATGTGCGTGGGGGGTGGCCGTCACCGCGATCCGGCCGTTCGCGCCGAACCCGAACCCACCGAACCCGAACCCACCGAACCCGAAGCCACCGAACCCGAACCCACCGAACCCACCGAACCCGAACCCGCCGTGATCGACTCCATGGACTGGAGCCACATCTCGAGCACGGCGACCTGCCAGAGCTCGTTGCCGTCGAGGGTGGTGCGGATCCCGTTGGGGTCGGCGAACAATCGCTCGAGGGCGGCGGGTCGGTAGAGCGCGCGATCGCGCGCCGACTGCGTGCCGAGGGTGTCGGCGACCAGATCGAGCACACCACCCTCCAGATGCCGGATGCCCGGTACCGGAAAGTACCCCTTGGTCCGGTCGATCACCGCCGACGGAAGCAATGGGCGTGCACCCTCTTTGAGGACGCCCTTGCCGCCGTGGGCGAGTTTGAACTCGGCGGGGCAGCTCGCGGCGAGTTCGACGAACTCGTGGTCGAGGAACGGCACCCGCGCCTCGAGCCCCCACGCCATGGTCATGGTGTCGACGCGTTTGACCGGATCGTCCACCAGCATCACGGTGGTGTCGAGCCGCAACGCGGCATCGACGGAGGTGGCGGCTCCCGCGGCGGACTGGTGTGCGAGCGCGAATTCCCAACTGGGATCGTAATCCTGGTCACCCGGAAGGTAGTCGTCGTTGAGGATGCCGGCGATGTCGGCGTGCGAGCGGTCGAAGAACACGTCCCGGTAGGCCGCGGTGGTCTGCGACCGCGGCACCCCGGCCAGCGGCGGGTACCACGAGTAGCCGCCGAGGATCTCGTCGGCGCCCTGCCCCGACTGCACCACCTTGATCGAGCGGCTGACCTCCTGTGAGAGGAGGTAGAACGCGACGCAGTCGTGGCTGACCATGGGTTCGGCCATCGCCGCGACGGTGTCGGGGACGGCGGGCAGGAGACGTTCGGTGCCGATGTGGATCTTGTGGTGATCGGTGGCGAAGGTTTCCGCGATCAGATCCGAATAGGCATACTCGTCGCCGGATTCACCTGCGGCCGAGTCGAATCCGATGCTGAAGGTGGCGAGGTCGTGCTGTCCCTGCTCGGCCAGGAGGGCGACGACCAGCGACGAGTCGACGCCGCCGGACAGCAGGACACCCACCGGGACGTCGGCCACCATACGCCGCCGTACGGATGTGCGCAGCGACCCGATGATCTCGTGCTGCCACCGCTGCGCATCCCAGTCGAGGCGGTCGTGATGCGGTTCGAAAAGCGGTGACCAGTAACGGCGTTCGGTGCTGCGGCCCTCGCGGGTGATGGTGCGGACCGTCGCGGGTGGCAGCTTGCGGATGCCGTTGTACATGGTGTGTGGTGCGGGCACCACCGCGTGGAAGCTGAAATAGTGGTGCAGCGCGACCCGGTCGATGGAGGTGTCGACGTCACCGCCGGCGAGCAGGGCCTGTACCGACGACGCGAAGCGGAGTCGGCCCGGTGCCTCGGCGAGATACAGGGGTTTGATGCCGAGGCGGTCACGGGCGAGGGTGACGGTACCCGAGTCGGTGTCGGCGATCGCGAAGGCGAACATCCCGATCAGGTGGTCGACGCAGTCCGAACCCCAGGCGTGATAGGCCTTGAGGATCACCTCGCTGTCGGCGTGGGAGAAGAAACGGTACCCCATCGACTCGAGCTCGTCGCGAAGTTCCTCGTGGTTGTAGATGCAACCGTTGAAGACCAGCGCCAGGCCGAGTTCGGCGTCGATCATGGGCTGCCCGCCACGCTCGGACAGGTCGATGATCTTGAGTCGACGGTGCCCCAGCGCCACATGGTTTTTCACGAACAGGCCGGAGGCGTCGGGGCCGCGAGGCGTCATCGCCCGGGTCATCGCGTCGACGGCGGCGGTGTCCGGTGCCGCTCCGTCGAGTCGGATCTCGCCGCAGACTCCACACATGTGTTCGGTCCTCCTCGTGTCGACGTCCTCTCAGCGTAGGAGGTTCGCGGGTGATTTGCGGGGTACCCGCACGCGCGGGTCGCCGATGGGACGGGTGTCACCGCCACAGCGGAATGGGTGGAGGACCTACCCGCGGGGGCAGCCGGACACCGCCGGGATGCCCCGCAGGCGGGCGTCGATCCAGCTGAGGGCTTCGGGGTAGCCGGTGAGGGCGGCCACGAGGTGCTCGCCGAACACCTCACGGTAGGTGGCGTTCACCCCGAGGCGGCACTGGTCGGTGAAGAGATTGCGTGCGCCCGCCGCGGGAATCCAGAACTCCTGCGCACCCTGATAGATGTACAGCGGCGTTCCGGAGCGGTCGTCGGACCTCTGCGTGACGCGGTAGATCTCCTCGGCGACGGGGGAGTGGAACGGGTCGGGGTCCGAGCTCAGCAACTGCATGGGCAGGAAGGTGCCCCCGGCCAGCGCCTCGGGGACGGTGCACACGTTCTTGAGCGGGGAGGTGGCGATCCACTGGGCGGGGTTGTTCGCGAGGGTGAGGATCTCCGGGCGTTCGCGGGCGATGCCGAAGGTGGCGGCGTGGAACAGCCCGGTGGCCAGGTTGGCGTTCATGCTGCCCACCAGCATCCGGAAGTCGGCGGGGACGCCGCCGATCGCCGCGCCCGCGATCCGCGGGGCCAGCTCGGGCGCGTACGGGTCGATCGACGTGGCGGCACCGAGCGTGGCGATCGCGCCGCCGGAGTAGCCGGTCATCGCCACCGGACCCGACCCGAGGCCCCGCGGGTCGAGTGCGGCGGCCGCGCGTAGGGAAGCCAGGACGATGTGCCCGGCGGTGGTGGGTTCGGCGTAGGCCATCCGCGGTCCCTCGTGGTCGGGGACGATGACGCTGTATCCGCGGGCGAGGGCGAGTTGGACGGTCGGGGGGATCACGTCGGAGATCCCGGAGTTCGGTCCGATGCCGTGGACGAAGTCGAATCCGGGGGTGCAGGCGGCGCCGAGCGAGTCGATCGGCTGGTCGACCACCAGGATGGGGCGCGGGCCGGAGACCGGTGCCGGGGTGCGGGGCACGAGGATGGTGGCGGTGCCGAAGGACGGGCGGTCGACGGCGTCCCGGGTGGCGAACTTGATCTGGGTGGCGCGTGTGACGGGGGCGACCGCGAGGATCGCGGCAGGCCAGGACAGTTCGCGCCGGGCCAGCAGCTCACCGGGATGACGCCGGTCGAGGTCGGGCGCCCAGCTGTCGAAGAAGGGATCACCGACCGGGTCGGGCAGGGTCGCCTCCCGCAGCTCCTGCAGGCGACGACTCATGCCGGGTGTCACGGCCCGTTGCGGGATGGTCTGCAGGTGTGGGAACGGTGGCGGTCCGATCACCGCGTCGATCGCGTCGGGGATCTGGGCCGGGATCGGCCACATGGTGAACGGCTCGGTCGCGGTCGGCGATGTCGACACCGTCGGCGATCTGGACGGGCCGGGAGCGGCAGCGGCCGGCGCGCAGACCGACAGGGCGGCGGCCAGCAGCGTCGACGCGAGTACTGCGACCTGCCGATGGCGCATGGATCGGACCGTACGCCGAGGTGGTGGAGGTCAGATGGAGGGATGGCGTCGGGATGGGTGCCACCGCGCCGATTCGAGACCGGCGGGGCGGGGATCCGCAAGCAGGCGGGGGCAACGGGCAGGCGGGATCAGCAGGCAGGCGGGATCAGCAGGCAGGTGGGGTCAACAGGCACGCGGGGTCAACGGGGTGTGACCCAGGTGGTGATGTCACAGTGCACCACCTCGGTGCCGTGGGTGTCGACGATGCGGATCGACACCACGACATCGGTGCCGCCGGTGATCGTCGAGACGTCGAGCGGTTCGACGAAGGTCGCCTCGGCGGTCATCCGGGTGGTGGCCTTCGCGAGGTACTGCGCCGACATGCCCTTGGGCAGCCATCGATGGCTGGTCGGGAGGCTGGCCTCCATCAGCATGCCCATCGCGGTCTCGGCCAGGTTGCATGCGGCGATCGCGTGGAAGGTGCCGATGTGGTTGTGGACGCCGAACCATTTCGGTGCGATCACCCGGCAGTAGCCCGGTCGCATCTCGTCGACCAGCGGCAGGATGGTCGCGAAGTAGGGGACGCGCGCCACCATGCCCACCGAGAACAGCAGGTGGCCGACGAGGTTGTCGGGCAGGCGGCGGCGCAGTGCGTAGGTGGCAGTGCGTGCGACGCGGTCGGTGCTCATGGGGGCCGACGATACTACTCGTCGGTAAGGCGGCGACGATCCGCCCATGCTCACGGGTCAGTTCGCCTTGCGGCGGAACGCGAATCGGATCGCCTCGCGGTTCACACCGGCCACCGCGTCGAGGTCGATCCCGGCCGGGCACACCGTCGCGCACTCGCCGAAGGTGGAGCACGGCCCGAACTCACGGTCGAGCTGACCGGTGATGGCCCGTGCGCGCCGGCCCCGCTCGGTGCGCCCCGCGGTGACCGCGGCCAGATGGAGCAGCTTGGCGCCGGCGAACAGGTGCGCGGCCCCGTTGGGACATGCCGCGACGCAGGCACCGCAACCGATACACGCCGCGAAGTCGAGGGCGGTCTCGGCGACGTCGTGCGGCACCGGGACCGCATCGGCGTCGGGGGCCTGCCCGGCGTTCAGGCCGACATGTCCACCGGCCTCGATCACCCGGTCGAGGGCCGAACGGTCCACCACGAGATCCCGGACCACCGGAAAGGCGCCCGCGCGCAAGGGTTCCAGCCTGAGGTGCGTGATGGTGCCGAACTGCCGCAGATGCTGGCGGCACGACGGGGTGTTGGGGGTCGGGCCGTGTGGCCGGCCGTTGACCATCACCCCGCAGGAACCACACACGCCCTCACGGCAATCCGAGTCGAAGGCCACCGGCTCGTCACCCTCGGCGACGAGCCGGTCGTTGAGGCGGTCGAGCACGTCGAGCAGCGACATCTCCGGGGTCGCGTCGTCGAGGGTGTAGGTCTCGAAGTGGCCGGGGGTCGACGTGCTCGACTGTCGCCAGGCCTCGATGGTGATCCGCATCCGGTTGCCTCACTGATAGTTTCGGGTCTGCAGGGGAACCGCGTCGAAGGTGAGTGGTTCCCGGTGCCGGATGTGCCGGCCATCGGTGGTGGTCTCCCACGCCGACACGGTGCACCAACTGTCGTCGTCGCGGCGCGCCTCGCCCTGTGCGGTCTGATGGTCGACGCGGAAGTGCGCGCCGCAGGACTCGTCACGATCGAGGGCGTCGACGCACATCAACTCGGCGAGCTCGAGGAAGTCGGCGACCCGCCCGGCCCGTTCGAGCTCCTGGTTGAACTCCGACGCGGAGCCGACGACACACACATCCGACCAGAATTCCGCACGCAGCGAACGGATCTCACTGATCGCGGTGGTCAGCCCTGCGGGGCTGCGCGAGACTCCGCACCCGGCCTGGAGGATCTCCCCGAGTCGGCGGTGGAAGCGGTCCGGGCCGGTGCTCCCGCCCACGTCGAGGAGGTCCGTGATGCGCCCGGTCACCGCGTCGACGGCGCTCCGCACCGCGTCGTGGTCGAGGGGCAGGGGGTCGTCACCGAGAAGGGGTGCAAGATAATTCGGGATCGAGTAAGGGAGGGTGAACCAGCCGTCCACGCACGCCGACAGCAACGAGTTGGCGCCGAGTCGGTTGGCGCCGTGGTATCCCCAGCCCGCCTCGCCGCCGACGAAAAGTCCTGGGATGGAGGTCATCTGGTCGTAGTCCGACCACAGCCCGCCCATCGTGAAGTGGGCGGCCGGGGCGATCCGCATCGGCACCTCGTAAGGATCCTCGCCGGTCGCATCGTGATACATCGAGAAGAGGTTGCCGTAGCGTTCGGCGATGGTGGCGCGGCCGAGTCGGGCGAGGGCATCGGCGAAGTCGAGATACACCGAGTTGCGCAGGGGGCCGACCCCGTGGCCGGCGTCGATCCGTTCGCGTGCGGCCCGCGAGGCCACGTCCCGCGGGGTCAGATTGCCATAGGCCGGGTACTTCCGTTCCAGGTAGTGGTCCCGGTCGGCGTCAGGGATGTCGTTCGGCGCGCGCTCGTCGCCGGCGACCCGCGGCACCCAGATCCGGCCGTCGTTGCGCAGTGATTCGCTCATCAGCGTCGTCTTGGTCTGCCACGGCGCGCTCACCGGCAGTGCGGTGGGATGGAACTGGACGAACGACGGCGACGCCATGAGCGCCCCGCGGCGGTGCGACCGCCAGGCGGCGGTCGCATTGCTGTTGCGCGCGAGGGTGGACTGGAAGAACACCGTCCCGTAGCCGCCGGTCGCCAGCACCACCGCGTGCGCGGTCTGCGCACCGATCCGCCCCGTGACCAGATCCCGGACCACGATGCCCTGCGCGCGACCGTCGGCGACGACCAGGTCGAGCATCTCGCTCCGGGTGTGCAGGGTGACCCCGCCCGCCGCGACCTGCCGCAGCAATGCCTGTGATGCCGCGACCTGCAACTGCTGGCCGGTCTGCCCGCGCGTGTAATAGGTCCGCGACACCTGCACGCCACCGAACGACCGCGTGGCCAGCGAACCGCCGTACTCGCGCGCGAACGGTGCCCCGATCGCATCGAGGTGGTCGATCACCCGGATCGACTCCTCGGCCAGCCGGAACGCGTCGGCCTCACGGGAGCGGAAGTCGCCGCCCTTGACGGTGTCGACGACGAAGCGGTGGATCGAGTCGTTGTCGACCTTGCGGGCTCGCGCCGCGTTGATCCCGCCCTGCGCGGCGACGCTGTGCGCCCGGCGCGGCGCGTCGTGGAAGGTGAAAGCGTGTACGTCGTAACCGAGTTCGCCGAGTGCGGCAGCGCACCCCGCCCCGGCGAGGCCGGTACCGACGACGATCACGGTGAACTTGCGGCGATTGAGCGGGCCCACCAGCCGGTAGGAGTCCCGGCGTCGCTGCCACGCGGTGGCCGGATCGCCGTCGGGGACACCGGGATCGAGCGGTTGCTCGATGGTCGGCTCGTGGCCCATCAGCCCACCGCCCCGGCCAGTACCGCGATCGGGATGCTCACGTTCCCGATCATCACCACCGCAGCCACCACCAGTGCGATCGCCGCACCGGCCTGCCGCACTCGGCGACCTGTGGCGCCGAGGTCGTTGACCACGCTCCAGAGGCCGTGCACCAGGTGGAGTCCGAGCAACACCATCACCACGATGTAGAACAGGGCCATCGGCCAGCGCTGGAGACTCTCGACCAGATTGTGGTGGGCGTGCGAGGTGTCGGGGGTCGTGGACTCGAACGACGATGCCGCGACCGGACGGGTCCCGGTGGTCAGGTCGAGGATGTGCACCACGATGAACACCAGCAGCACGAGCCCGGTGTAGGGCATCAGTGTGGCGGGCAGCCGCCGCAGTCCCATGCCCGTGCGGCGGAAGCGCCCGCGCGCCCGGTGTGCGCGCCCGATCAGCATCGTCGATGCCCCGACGTGGGCGATCAGACAGATCAGCAGGACCATGCGGAAGATCCACAGCGTGCCCTCGTACGGCAGCAGCGGCTCGAGCAGGGTCCGCAGCCAGTGCGCGTAGGCGTCGAAGTGTTCGGCACCGGTGTAGACCTTCAGGTTCCCGATCATGTGGACCCCGACGAACAGTGCGAAGACCGTCCCGGTCAGCGCCATAGTCACCTTGAGCGTCGCCGTGGACGGGCGTGGTGGGCCGGTGGTGGGCAGCGGTGCGACCGCGGTGGGCACGCTGATCGGGGGTATGGCGGTCGGCGGGGTCGGGGTCGTGCACTCGGGGGTGGGGGGCGCAGAGGTGGGGGGCGCAGAGGTGGGGGGCTCGGGGGGAGGGGATGCGGACGGCGACGGGAATCGCGTGCTCATGCCAGGCCTTCCGGTCGGCTCGGGGGCCGGCGAGCCGGGTGTCGGTACCCGAGAGACACGGTATTGCCTGACACGCCGGAATGCCGGACAACCGTCGCGGGCCGGTCTGCGAGAAATACGGTGTTCGTGACGACTCACGTGAGGGAAGGACTCGGCGGCGTGACATACGACAACCAGGGGTGGGCCGGTTCAGGCCCCGGATCTGGCGGATACGGTGCAGGCGGTCCGGGTGCCGGTGGCCCGACCGGTGGCGGGTACGGGGCCGGTGGTCCCGACGGCCGGCCACAGGGTGCAGGCGGCTTCGGGGCACCGGCCTCTGGGACACAGGGCTCTGGGACACAGGGCTTCGGGGCACCAGGGCAGGGCGCAGGGGGATATGGCGCAGGGGGATATGGCGCAGGGGGATATGGCGCAGGGGGATATGGCGCAGGGGGATCCGGCGCCTCCGGGCCGGGTGTTCCCGTGACGCCGTCATCGTCGGGCGGCTCGGTGATGTCCCGTCTGGGTGCGGCCCGGCCGAGCCGGCCGCAGCCGACCATGATCGCCGGCGTCGTGCTGGCCCTGCTCGGCGTGATCCTCGTGATCTTCAGCTGTGTGACCTGGGCATCGGTGTCGCAGAGCGAGACCCTGCCGGGCGGCCTCGGCACCGTCACGAGTTCGGTGACGGTCAGCGGCCTCGGTTCGGTGGACGCCGAGGTCACCGGACTGCCGCAGGGCATTCCGGGACTCGACAAGGACGCGCTCGACGAAGCGGCATCCAGCGGCGACGGTACGTCCGCTCCGGGTGGCTGGACGATCGCCTTCGGCATCCTGCTCGTCCTCGCCGCGGTGCCGTTGCTGCTCCGGCGCTTCGCGTCGTGGGCCGCCGTCGCGGCGAGCGTGATCGGCGTCGCCACGCTGATCGCCACGATCGTCTTCCTCGCCGATCCCGCCGCCGCGGTGTCCGACGGCGACCCGGGCGAGGGGTCCGACCAGGTGGGTGCCGGCTACGGGCTCTGGATCGTCTTCCTCGCCTCACTGGCCGCATTCGCCGTGGCCGTTGCGACAGCGGCGCTGCAACTGCTTCCCGGTGGGACGACACCAGGTGCGACGGCAGCCGGTGTGACGCCCTTCGGTGCACCCGGGTCCGGATACGGGAGTCAGCCCGGGTTCGGGAGTCAGCCCGGGTATGCGGGCGGACCGGGATACGGGAGTCAGCCGGGGAGTGGGTACCCGCAGCAACCGGGGTACGGCACCGCGCCCGCAGGCGATCAGCAGCCCTACGGTCAGGCGGCCCCGGGGCAGTGGCAGCCGGGATACGGGCAGCAGCCCGGTCAACCCGGATACGGGCAGCAGCCCGGTCAACCCGGATACGGGCAGCAGCCCGGTCAACCCGGATACGGGCAGCAGCCCGGTCAATCCGGATACGGGCACCCGCCGCAGGGCTGACGACCCTTACGATCCGGGTACCTCGAAACCCCTGCATCCGAATCCGGGAGCATCGATGACATCGACCGCTCCCGGATTCGTCGCCTTCCGGCCGGATTTGGCCTGAGCACCCGGCATGGTGCATACTTGTCGGGTTGCCTGATCGGCGGTGCGGATTTCTGCGGCACCGACCAGGTGAATGACTCCCAGGCCCGGTTGACGGGGATGGGCGTGTACCGGGTGACCCCCGAGCGGTTCGCCGCACCAGGTTCACCGTCACGACACGCCCGACCGCGGGTGCCGGAGCAAAACGGTTCGTCCCAGTGGCGAGCCAACGTACAACGACAGATGAACAGCGTCGATCCCGCGAATCTCACGCGTGGTGATCATGTGCCCGCCGGCGGCGAAGTCGGCCCAGGTACGCGGTGTTTGTCTGTCGAGAACAACTGACGGAAGAGGACACAGCGTGGCGGGACAGAAGATCCGCATCAGGCTCAAGGCCTATGACCACGAGGCGATCGACGCTTCGGCGCGCAAGATCGTGGAAACCGTGACCCGTACCGGGGCACGTGTGGTCGGCCCGGTGCCGTTGCCCACAGAGAAGAACGTCTACTGCGTCATCCGTTCGCCGCACAAGTACAAGGACAGCCGCGAACACTTCGAGATGCGCACCCACAAGCGACTCATCGACATCCTCGACCCGACGCCGAAGACGGTCGACGCGCTGATGCGCATCGATCTCCCGGCCAGCGTCGACGTCAACATCCAGTAGGCGGGGGGCGAAGAGAAACATGAGCAATCAGAGTTCGACCAGCAATCAAAGTGCCACACGGGGCATCCTGGGCACCAAGCTCGGCATGACCCAGGTCTTCGACGAGAACAACCGTGTCGTTCCGGTCACCGTGATCCAGGCGGGCCCGAACGTCATCACCCAGCTGCGCACCGCGGAGCGTGACGGCTACACCGCCGTCCAGCTCGCCTACGGCGCCATCGATCCGCGCAAGGTCACCAAGCCGGTCGCCGGTCAGTTCAGCAAGGCCGGGGTCACCCCGCGCCGGCATCTGGCCGAGATCCGCCTGGCCGACGTCAGCGAGTACGAGGTCGGTCAGGAATTGACCGCCGAGATCTTCGCCGACGGTGCACTGGTGGACGTCACCGGCACCTCCAAGGGCAAGGGCTTCGCCGGCGCCATGAAGCGCCACGGCTTCGCCGGTCTGGGCGCCAGCCACGGTGCACACCGCGTGCACCGCGCGCCGGGCTCGATCGGTGGCTGCGCCACCCCGGGTCGCGTGTTCAAGGGCATGCGCATGGCCGGACGTATGGGTAACGACAAGGTGACCACGCAGAACCTCACCGTCCACAAGGTGGACGCCGAGGCCGGCCTGCTGCTGATCAAGGGAGCGATCCCGGGTCGCAAGGGCGGCGTCGTGGTGGTTCGCGACGCAGTGAAGGGTGGTGCGAAGTAATGAGCACCGAGACCGCAACCAAGCTGACGCTGGACGTCAGGACCGCCGACGGCAAGACCAACGGAAGCGTTGACCTGCCGGCCGAGATCTTCGACGCACCGGCCAACATCGCGCTGATGCACCAGGTCGTGGTGGCCCAGCTGGCCGCCGCTCGCCAGGGCACGCACGCCACCAAGACCCGCGGCGACGTCCGCGGTGGTGGTGCCAAGCCGTACCGCCAGAAGGGCACCGGTCGCGCCCGCCAGGGTTCGACCCGTGCACCGCAGTTCACCGGTGGTGGCGTCGTGCACGGTCCGCAGCCGCGTGACTACGCCCAGCGCACCCCCAAGAAGATGAAGGCGGCCGCCCTGCGCGGCGCGCTGAGCGATCGCGCTCGTAACGAGCGCATCCACGTCATCACCGAGCTCGTCTCCGGACAGGTGCCGTCGACCAAGTCGGCGCGTCAGTTGCTGGAGGCCCTGTCGGATCGCCGTAAGTTCCTGGTCGTGCTGGGTCGTGAGGACCTGACCGCCTGGAAGAGCGTGGCGAACCTGGGCAACGTGCTGCCGATCGCTCCCGATCAGCTCAACACCTACGACGTCCTCGACGCCGATGAGGTGGTGTTCAGCGTGGAGACGCTCAACGCGTTCATCGCTGCCAATTCCAAGACTGACGCGAAGGAGGCGTGAGCATGGCTACCCAGGCCGACCCGCGCGACATCATCCTGGCGCCGGTGATCTCGGAGAAGTCCTACGGGCTCATGGAGGAGAACGTGTACACCTTCCTGGTGCACCCGGACTCCAACAAGACGCAGATCAAGATCGCCATCGAGGCGATCTTCGACGTGACCGTCGACAGCGTCAACACCGCGAACCGGCAGGGCAAGCGCAAGCGGACCCGCTTCGGCTACGGCCAGCGCCGCTCCACCAAGCGCGCGTTCGTGACGCTGACCGCCGACAGCAAGCCCATCGAGATCTTCGGAGGCTCGGTCAACTGACCGGGTCTTGGAATAGAGGGACTTTCACATGGCTATTCGTAAATACAAGCCGACGACCCCGGGTCGTCGCGGGGCCAGTGGTTCGGACTTCGCCGAGATCACCCGTGATCATCCGGAGAAGTCGCTGGTCCGCCCGCTGCACGGCCGTGGTGGCCGTAATGCGCACGGTCGTATCACCACCCGTCACAAGGGTGGCGGTCACAAGCGCGCCTACCGTCTGATCGACTTCCGTCGTAACGACAAGGACGGCGTGAACGCCAAGGTCGCACACATCGAGTACGACCCGAACCGCACCGCACGCATCGCACTGCTCCACTTCGTCGACGGCGAGAAGCGCTACATCATCGCGCCGAAGGGTCTGAAGCAGGGCGACATCGTCGAGACCGGCGCGAGCGCCGACATCAAGCCCGGCAACAACCTGCCGCTGCGCAACATCCCCACCGGTACCCAGGTCCACGCCGTGGAACTGCGTCCGGGTGGTGGCGCCAAGATGGCCCGCTCGGCCGGCGCCTCGATCCAGCTGCTCGGCAAGGAGGGTGCCTACGCGACCCTGCGTATGCCGTCCGGCGAGATCCGTCGCGTCGACGTGCGCTGCCGCGCCACCGTCGGCGAGGTCGGCAACGCCGAGCAGTCGAACATCAACTGGGGCAAGGCCGGCCGTATGCGCTGGAAGGGCAAGCGCCCGACCGTCCGTGGTGTCGTGATGAACCCGGTCGACCACCCGCACGGTGGTGGTGAGGGCAAGACCTCCGGTGGTCGCCACCCGGTCAGCCCGTGGGGCAAGCCCGAGGGCCGCACCCGCAAGAACAAGGCCAGCGACAAGCTGATCGTCCGCCGCCGCCGCACCGGCAAGAACAAGCGATAAGAATCAGGAGGAGGTAGAAGAATGCCACGCAGCCTCAAGAAGGGCCCATTCGTCGACGACCATCTCCTGAAGAAGGTCGATGTTCAGAATGAGAAGGGCACGAAGCAGGTCATCAAGACCTGGTCGCGTCGTTCGACCATCATCCCCGACTTCATCGGTCACACCTTCGCCGTCCATGACGGACGCAAGCACGTGCCGGTGTTCGTCTCGGACAACATGGTCGGGCACAAGCTGGGCGAGTTCGCCCCCACCCGCACGTTCAAGGGTCACATCAAGGATGACCGGAAAGCGAAGCGCCGGTAAACCATGAGTACTCAGACCGAGAACCCCACCGCGAAGGCGACCGCACGGTTCGTGCGCGTCACCCCGATGAAGGCACGTCGTGTGATCGACCTGATCCGCGGCAAGAACGTCGACGAGGCCCTCGACATCCTGCGGTTCGCCCCGCAGTCGGCGTCGGAGCCCGTGTACAAGGTGCTGGCCAGCGCCGTCGCGAATGCGGAGAACAATCAGGATCTGGATCGTCGGACCCTGGTCGTCGCCACCGCCTTTGCCGACGAGGGCCCCACCATGAAGCGGTTCCAGCCGCGTGCGCAGGGTCGGGCATTCCGTATCCGTAAGCGCACCAGCCACATCACCGTGGTCGTGGAGAGCTTGCCGGAGAAGGCGACCGCCGGTCGCGGCCGGTCGCGTCAGCCGAAGCAGAAGGGAGCCTGACAGTGGGCCAGAAAATCAACCCGCACGGCTTCCGTCTGGGCATCACCACCGACTGGAACAGCCGTTGGTACGCCGACAAGCAGTACGCGGACTACGTGAAAGAGGATGTCGCCATCCGCAAGCTCCTCTCGCAGGGGCTCGAGCGCGCCGGCATCGCCAAGGTGGAGATCGAGCGCACCCGTGACCGGGTTCGCGTCGACATCCACACCGCCCGCCCGGGCATCGTCATCGGTCGCCGCGGCGCCGAGGCCGATCGCATCCGCGGTGAGCTGGAGAAGCTGACCGGCAAGCAGGTCCAGCTGAACATCCTCGAGGTCAAGAACCCTGAGTCCGAGGCCCAGCTGGTGGCCCAGGGTGTCGCCGAGCAGCTGAGCAACCGTGTGGCGTTCCGCCGCGCGATGCGCAAGGCCATCCAGTCGGCGATGCGTCAGCCGAACGTCAAGGGCATCCGGGTGCAGTGCTCGGGTCGTCTGGGCGGCGCAGAGATGAGCCGTAGCGAGTTCTACCGCGAGGGTCGTGTGCCGCTGCACACCCTGCGCGCCGACATCGACTACGGCCTGCACGAGGCCAAGACCACCTTCGGCCGGATCGGTGTGAAGGTGTGGATCTACAAGGGCGACATCGTCGGTGGCCGTCGCGAGCTGTCCGCAGCCGCGCCGTCCGGCGATGACCGTCGTCCGCGCCGGCCCAGCCGTCCTCGCCGCAGCGGTGCCTCGGGCACCACTGCCACGAGCACCGACGCCGCACGTGCGGCCGAGGCCGCTCCCGCCGAGGCCACCGCTGGCGCGGGTGCAGAAAAGCAGGAGGGCTAGCCAATGTTGATCCCACGGCGGGTCAAGCACCGCAAGCAGCACCACCCGAGCCTGAAGGGTCAGGCCAAGGGCGGCACCAAGGTCACCTTCGGCGACTACGGCATCCAGGCGCTCGAGAGCGCCTACATCACCAACCGGCAGATCGAGTCCGCTCGTATCGCCATCAACCGGCACATCAAGCGTGGCGGCAAGGTCTGGATCAACATCTTCCCGGACCGCCCGCTCACCAAGAAGCCGGCCGAGACCCGGATGGGTTCCGGTAAGGGTTCGCCCGAGTGGTGGGTCGCCCCGGTCAAGCCGGGTCGCGTGCTGTTCGAGATGACCTATCCCAACGAGGAGATCGCTCGCGAGGCCCTGCGTCGCGCGCAGCACAAGCTCCCGATCAAGACCCGGATCGTGACCAGAGAGGAGCAGTTCTGATGGGACTGGGCGTTGCTGCAGCAGAGCTGCGTGAACTCAATGACACCGATCTGGTCGACCGGTTGAAGGAATCGAAGGAAGAGCTGTTCAACCTTCGCTTCCAGATGGCCACCGGCCAGCTCGACAACAACCGCCGTCTGCGGACCGTGCGTCGCGAGATCGCTCGTATCTACACCGTGATGCGCGAGCGCGAGCTGGGCCTGGCGTCGGGACCGGAAGGTGATGACGCATGAGTGAGGATGCGAAGGTGAGCGAAACCGCTGCCGAGACGCGTGCCAGCCGCAAGGAGCGGATCGGCTACGTCGTCAGCGACAAGATGCAGAAGACCATCGTGGTGGAGCTGGAGGATCGTAAGCGTCACGCGCTGTACGGCAAGATCATCCGGACCACGTCCAAGGTCAAGGCACACGACGAGAACGAGACCGCCGGCATCGGCGACCGCGTGCGGATCATGGAGACCCGCCCGCTGTCGGCGACCAAGCACTGGCGCCTCGTGGAGGTGCTGGAGAAGGCCAAGTAGGCCGACTCCCGCTCTTCGGACACCGAAAGGCCCGTTCCCCACACCGGGGAGCGGGCCTTTCGGTGTCCGAAGGTGCTTCAATGTCGTGGTGAATGCCGCCACCGAGCAGACCGCCGGACGCGATCTCGAACGCGTCCAGCGGATCGGCGCACGTTTCCTCGGTGCCGGTCTGCTCGCCTATCTGGCGGTGTCCTGGCCGGTGATGGTGTCGGCGTCCGTGCAGACCGCGCCGTGGTGGACGCCGGTCAGCGTGGTCCTGGCGGTCGGCCCCGGGTTGCTGTTGGTGATTGCCGGCTTCCGCCCCGGCACGGCCTGGCTCGGTCCACTGGCAGTGGCGTGCTCGCTCGGGTACATCGCCGCCGTCGCGTTGTGGTTCGTCGCCTGGACCGGCACACCGCTCGCCGACCCGGACCAGTCGGCGTTGTGGCTCAGCACGTTCCCCGGGATGGCGAGCATGGTCGCGATGCTCGTCTATCCGCGGTACGGGGTGATGCACCTGGTGGTCGCCACCCTGCTGCTCAACATCGCGCAGCAGATGGGCCGCTACGGGCACCTCAACGGCGAACTGGTCTGGGAGGTGTGCTGGGCGGTCGGTTTCACCGGGGTGTTCCTGGCCATCGCACGGGTCGCGGTCCGGACTGCCGCACTGCTCGACCGCACCCGCGCCGTCGCACACCGGGTGGCCGCCGAGGCCGCCGCCGCCACCGCACGGCAGGCAGAGCAGGCGCGGTTCGACGCCGTGATCCACGACCGGGCGATCGCGAGTCTGCTCGCCGTCGACCGAGGCCGTCCCGACGTGCGGCTCGCCGCCCAGGCGCAGTCGGCCGTCGATGCGATGGATGACCTGGCCAACGGGGTGATCGCAGACGGACCGTCGACCGTTCCCGCGCCGATCGCGTTGCGCCGGATCCGTGCCGCGGCCCGCGACTTCGGTGAGGACATCGACATCGACATCGAGTCCGCGACCGACGACGACACGCGCTATCCCGCCGAGACGGTCGGCGCCCTGATCGAGGCGATGGGTGAGGCGTTGCGCAACGTGGGCCGCCACGCCGGTGCCGGTGCGTCGTCGGCGGTACTGTGCCGCGCCGGTGAGGACTCGATCAGCATGGCCGTCGTCGACGACGGCAGCGGATTCGATCCCGACCACGTCGTCGAGGGTCGGCTCGGAATCGCGGCGGGAATCCGCGGTCGGATGGATGCCGTCCCGGGTGGCTCGGCGGTCCTGCGCAGCAGTGTCGGGCGTGGTACCACAGTCGGACTGCAGTGGGTGCGGCCATGAGTGCCGGTAGAACCCGGGACAGCACAGCCGCACACGGGGGACCGGGACACGCGGGACCGGGAGACGGGGACCGAGAGACGGGGGAGGTGGAGGCGTGACCGAGACAGCTGACGTCGCCGACATCTTCGGTATCCGATCACCGGCGGTTCGCGTCGCCATGGGGTTCTTCGCCGTCGTCGCCCTCGCCGTGGCGATCCACGCGACGCCGCACGGTTCGCCGGTGTGGGAGTGGATCCTGCTCGCGGTGGCCGCAGTGCTGCTGGGGGCGGCCGGACTCGGGGTGATCGGGGTGCGGGCGGATCCGATGCCGGTGAGACCGGCGACGCTGATCGCGGCGTCGACACTCGTCGGCGTGGTCGCCGGGCTGGCCCGGATCACCGTCGCGGAGGCCAGCGTGATGCAGACCGGTCCGCCGATCGGATCATCGGTGATCATCCTGGCGTATCTCGCGGTACGTGGCCGGGTGGTCGCGGCGTGGGCGGTCAGTGCGGCGATCACCGTTGTGACCGGCGTGTGGGCCGTGGTGGTCGGGATGGGCGCGACCTACGGTGTCCTGCTGACGGTTCCGGGCTACGCCGTCATGATCATGGGATCGTTGTTCGCCCTGATGCTGCGCCCGATGGCGGCCAATATCATCGCATTGCGGGAGAGCCGATCCCGGCAGATCGCCACCGAGGCGGCGGTTCGGGCCGCCGAAGATGTTCGACGGCAACAGATCTCCGGTTTCTCGCGGCAGGCGCGTCCACTGCTCGAGGCGGTCGCGGCGCGCCGGGACTTCACCGCCGACGACGTGGTCCGCGCCCGGCTGGTGGAAGCCTCACTGCGCGACGGGATTCGGGCGCGCGGCCTCGATCGGCCGGAGGTGCGTGATGCGGTGTGGGCGGCGCGCGCGGCGGGTGTGACGGTCACCTTGCTCGACGACGGGGGGCTCGACCCTCTCGACGACGCGGACCGCGAGATCGTGCGGGATCGGCTCGTCGCAGCGCTCGTGACCGAACTCGACGGCCGGGTCGAGGGCCGGGTGGTGGCACGCATCCTGCCGCCGGGTCGGCCGACCGTCGCGGCGATCTCGGTGGCGGGAGAGGGGCGACGGGAATTCGACGTCCATGGCCGGGACCTCGGATCGATCAGCTTCCGGAGCTGAGGCTTGCGATGAAGCCGATCAGCAGGAGGATGCTCCACAACAGTGTGATGATGCCGATGACCAGCCCACTGATCGCCATACCGCGGTGGGTGGGCTCGGCGCCCGCTCCCGTCGGGCTGCCCTCGGTGAGCCGCAGGTTGGCGATCGCGAAAGAGATCCCGACGCCGCTCAACGCGATGCCGCCGACACCGAACAGGCACGAGCCGGGGATGGCCGCGAGTGACAGCACAAGCGCGAGGATCGCGTTGCGCCGGGCCGGTGACGCCGGCGGTGAGGGCGTCGGCGGTGGCGGATAGGCGGCAGGGGAGTAGGCGGCCGGTGAAGGATAGGTGCCCGGCGCCGGGGCGTGCTGGGACCGGGGCTGGTGCTGGGACGGGGGTGGATACGGGCGCGCCGAGGTCGGCTGGGCAGCTGCCGACTGCGGGTGCACCGTCGGCTGGTAGGGCTGTGGGGTCGATGTTGCCTGGTAGGGCTGCGGGGTCGGCGACGGGGCGGTCGGCTTCTTGGTGAGGGTGGGCCCCGAGTTCGGTGTGGCGTTCGACGGGCGGTTCGCGGCGGTCAGCGCGGACGCGAGGTCGGTCGCGAACGCCGAACACGACGGATACCGCCGGCGGGGGTCCTTGTCGAGGGCGCGGAACAGGACCTCATCGACCTGTGTCGACAGCTCCGGGCGTCGGGAGGTGATGGGTGGCGGTGACGAGGACAGGTGTTGGCGGATCATGGCGGCCGCATTGCTGTTGTCGAAAGGCGTGCTCCCGCTGAGCAGTTGGTAGGCGGTGCAGGCCAGTGAGTACTGATCCGTCCGGCCGTCGAGGGTATCGCCGGCGAGCTGTTCGGGCGATGAATAGGCGAAGGAACCGACGGTGAGATTGGTTGCGGTGAGCCGGGAGTCGTCGACCATCGGCCGGGCGATACCGAAGTCCGCCAGCAGCACCCGACGCCGGCGACCGGGCCCGGAGGCGTCGGTGATCAGGATGTTGGCGGGCTTGACGTCGCGGTGCAGGAGGTTCTGTGCGTGCGCGTGATCGAGGGCGTCGGCGACCGCGGTGACGATCTCCTCGACGTCGGACACGGGGAGTCCGCGCGGATGGGCGAGCAGCGCGTCGGCGGCGTCGCGGCCCTCGACGTAGCGCATGGTGATCCACAGCTGGCCGTCGTGTTCACCGCGGTCGTACACCCCGACGATGTGGGGATGGTCGAGGCCCGCGGCGAGGTCGGCTTCCCGGATGAACCGGCGGCGGAAGTTCTCGTCGGCCGACATCGACGCCGACAGCACCTTCAGCGCGTCCTGGCGCGGCAGCCGCGGGTGCGCGGCCAGGTACACCTCACCCATCCCGCCGGCACCGAGCTTGCGGATGATGCGGTATCCCGCGAACAGCTGACCATCTACCAACGTCACGCCGAGAATTCTAGAGGCCGCTGCCGACAGGCCCGACCCCGAAACGAATCGGCCCGTCCGGCGTCGACGCCGGACGGGCCGTGATCGGTTGCGGTTCCACGCCCGGAGAGGTGGCCGGCGGGTCTACCCAACCGTCGCGGTGAGCGGTCGTCCACCCCCGCTCACACCATCAACGTTATTGCGCGCGGTGGGGCGGTAACAGGGACTTAGGGCCCGGCTTGGCGGGACATTGGTGCCCGGACCGCGGCCCGATACCCGAACACGGCCCGGTACAAGAACACGGCCCGGTACAAGAACACGGCCCGGTACAAGAACACGGCCCGGTACAAGAACACGGCCGGTACAAGAACACGGCCCGGTACAAGAACACGGCCCGGTCAGGACGCGGTGGCGGCCTTGCGATAACCGCGCAGCGCCGGATACAGACACACTGCCAGGGTTCCGACCGTCCACAGGATGACCTTGATCAGGTTCTCGGTGATCGGCCCACCCGCGGCGAGCGCGCGCATCACCTCGATCGCCGGACTCATCGGCTGGTTCGCGACGATCGGCTCGAGCCATCCCGGGTACTCCGACGCCGGGGCGAAACCGGTGTTGAAGAACATCAGGACACTCGACACCAGTGACAGCAGCGGCACCAGCGGTGCGCCCGGCGCGAAATTCACCGCGAGTGCGAGAACGATCGACGCGAAGGCGATCCCGAATCCGATGGCGACCCCGTAGATGCCCAGGATCGCCCACGGGTCGGGGTTCATCCGGAAACCCACGAGCCAGCCGACGGTGATGAGCACGGTGGTGGTCAGCACCATCCGGACGATCTCACAGACGAGCCGCGAGCTCAGATCGGCCGCGCGGTTGATCGGCAGGACGTACAGGCGGGACAGGAGCCCGGACGTCCGTTCGAGGTTGAGTCGGACTCCGGCGACCACCGAGCCGAACATGGCGCTGACGACGATCACCAGGGGGACCGTCCCATAGGCCGCGTCCTGGCCGGTGGCGCGGCCGATGGCCTCGCCGAGCACCACCTTGAGCATCACCGTGGTGAGCACCGGCATCAGGAACACCTGGATGAAGGTGCTCTTCTCGTGGAAGAGCACCCACAGCTGACGCGCGCTCAGCGCCCGGGTCTGGGCGAACCATGCGGCGAACGACGACTCGGCAGACGCCGCGACATCGGGCCGGCCGGCCGCCGGGAGTGCGATGTCGGACATCCGGTTCGTGGTGGTCATCGCTGCACCTTCCGGGTGCCGAGGTAGGTCAGGACGGCACCGCCGGCGATGAGGGCCACGCACCACCACACCGCAGGCGCGACGTAGCTCCAGGTCGCCGTCCCGTCGTCGAAGGCCCGCATGGCCTTGGCGAACTGGGACACCGGCTGGTTGCGTGCGAACGGGGCGATCCAGTCGGGGAACAGGATCGCGGGCATGAAGCCGGTCGAGAGCATCCCCAGGATCAGCAAGGGGAGGCCGATCGCCTGACTGGTGGTCTCCGGGCTGTCGGCGAGCAGTCCGACGGCGTCGGAGAGCACCGCGACGCCGATGCCGACCACCAGGACCAGCGTGTAGAGCCCGATCGTCCCGCCGACACCCCCGCCGGGTCGCCAGCCGGTGAGCAGGCTCGCGATCGCCGCACAGACGACGGAGATCACCAGCAGCACCAGGTTGGCGCTGAATCGTGCCAGGATCGGTGCCGCCGACCAGACCGGCATGGTGCGGAACCGGGTGGTGATCCCGGTGGTGGCGTCAAGACAGGAGCGCATCGCCGCCGACGATGCGACGAAGCCCACCGACTGCAGGGCGATGATCGGCATCAGGAACTTCGCGTAGTCGATGTCGGCGTACTGGGACATGATGCTGCGCAGCGGCACGTAGAACGCGACGGCGAGGAAGGCCGGGGACACGAACGCGAAGATCACCTCGCCGTTGCGCATGATCGAGCCGAGTCCGCGCATCGTCAGTGCCCACCACTGGCGGACGGCCTCGATCCCGGCGCCGTCGGTCTCGGCCGGCTCGCGGGGCAGGGTCGGCTGGGTCATCGGCCGGCCCGCGCGTGGTGTGCTTCGGGGGTCGACGCGGTGTCGGGGTACGGCCGGGTTCCGGGGGGCGGACCGGACCCGGCAGACGGGCCGGGTGGCGTCGTGACGACGGGGGTGTCGGTGGTCTGCGAGGTGATCGGCGGGTGCTCCCGCGTGGGATCGGTGAGGGTCAGGAAGACCTCGTCCAGGGAGGGTCGTTGCAGGGACACGTCGGCGAGCCGGATCCGGCCGTCGGTGGCCCGTTGGACGATGGTGACCAGGGTGTCGGCGCCCTCGGAGGTCGGTACCACCAGCCCGTCGTCCGGCGACTGCTCGGCGTCGACGATGTCGCCGAGCACGGCCCGGAGCCGGTGGAGGTCGGTCGGGCTGGCCGGCGTGACCAGGTAGTGCGCGGACCCGGTGAGGGCCTTGAGTTCGTCGGCGGTCCCGTCGGCGATCACCTGTCCGCGATCGATGACGACGATCCGGTCGGACAGGGCGTCGGCCTCCTCGAGGTACTGCGTCGTGAGCATGATGGTGACCCCTTCCGCGCGGAGATCCTCGACCAGTGTCCAGACCTCCTGCCGGCTGCGCGGATCGAGTCCGGTCGTCGGTTCGTCGAGGAAGACCACCTCCGGCCGGGTGACGAGACCGCACGCGATGTCCACGCGCCGCCGCATACCGCCGGAGTAGTCGCCGACCCGGCGATCGGCGGCCTCGGTCAGGCCGAAACCTTCCAGTAGCTCGGCGGCGCGGGCCTTGGCGGCCGACTTCGACAGTCCCATCAGGCGGCCGAAGAGCACGAGGTTCGCGCGTCCCGACAGCGCTTCGTCGAGGGCCGCGAACTGTCCGGTCAACATGATCGACCGGCGGACCCCGGACGGGTCGCTGCCGACGTCGTGGCCGGCCACGGTCGCCGAACCACCATCGGGTTTCAGCAGGGTGCAGAGCATGTTCACGATCGTGGTCTTCCCGGCCCCGTTGGGGCCCAGGAGGGCGAGGATCGATCCACGGGGTACGGCGAAATCCACACCGGCGACGGCGGCCTTGTCGCCGAATCGCTTCTCCAGGCCCGAGACGGATATCGCGAGGTCTGTCCGGTCCTGATGTGGAATCGTGGTCTGGTGAAGTTTGCGTTGCGAACTATCTCGATCATCCGATCCGTTTAGTGGATCGAATGATCTGCGCGACTGGAATGTTTGATCAAATTCGGTCGCCTGATTTTTCTGCTGCGGAACGCGGTGATGATCGCAGTCGATCGGTCCGGTGCGGGGCGTCTCCGCCGGTGCGTGCCGGGTGTCCACCGAATGGACGACCGGTCGCGGATCGGGCATGCCGACAGGAGTCGTTCCATTGCGTCGTGAATCAGGCATTTCGCTGATGCCGGACGTCGGATCGGCGGTCTTCTCCCGCGGGTGCGGGGGGTCTGCGGGTGCGCGATGGCGTGCGTGACGACCGACGGCGGCGGGTCGGGGCGGTGACACGCCGACGTCGGGTCCCGCCTGAACGCCGACGTCGGGAACCGCCTGACCGGTGACCGTGCTGGGGACGAGGGAGTCCCAGATGCTCGCGGTGTCCGGCGTGTCGAGCGCGATCAGATCGGCCGGGGAGAGCGGATCACTCAGCGGATCCGGCTTCGGTCCACGTCCGGCGCCGAACTCCGGGTTACGTTGCTGTACAGGCATTCTGTCGTCGCCTGACGTTGGCTCCCAGGTCTGGTCGGCAGACGGTCCGCCGCGCCCCACCGGGGATCCCGGTGTGCCGGGATGGGCGCCGGACGGGTGGCGAGGGGGAGTGGCGGGCAGGGGTGCGAGGCGTGGGGATGACGACCGCCTGGTGGCTCCCTCTGTCATGCGTTGGTCCCTTCGCAGCTTCGAGGCGGATGCTTTGCGAAAGCGAATCCGGCGTCGTCAACGTTACCCATTGTCTTGGTGATCGCGGGTTGACTTGATCGGGTTACAGACGGGTCGGGTGGTCGCCGGCCGTCTGGGTACCCCCGATCGCGCCCGTCCGGGTATGACGCTACGCGGGAGCCCGTGGAAGATATTTGCGAGGCTTTGAATGAATATGTCTGAATTGGATCGGAAATACCCGATCGGGGCGATGTCGGCCTTGTAACGTTTTCGGTGTGCCGATCGACTGCATTGAATGGGTGGCGTCCACCACCCCTGGCGTACGAGGTGATGATTGATGGTGGGAAAAGGGATCGTTCCGGACGGCTGAGAAGTATTTTTTCAGGGCGGGTTATCACGGTGATCTGGACGAGCGAGAGTGGGACATGACCGATCTGATGGCGCAGGCGCAGGTCGCGGAACTGCGCGAGCGTCGGCTGCTGCCACTCACGGCCGCGCAACGGGGACTGTGGTTCGCCGAGACCCTCTCACCCGACTACTCGGTCAACATCGCCCAGTACGTCGACATCCGGCACGAACCGGGCGGTCTCGACATCGACCTGCTGGTGCAGTGCTGTTACGACGTCGGCAAGCTCGTGGAATCCCCGTACATCCGGCTCGTCGAGGTCGACGGCGTCCCGATGCAATACATCGACGTGGACTACGACCAGCGTGTCGACGTCGTCGACCTGCGCGACCGGGACGATCCGGTCGCGGCCGCCCAGGACTGGATGCGCCGCGAGTACCGCCGGCCCGTCGATCTGCTGAACGACCAGCTCATCGTCACCGCGATGCTGCTCGTCGGCGAGGATCGGACATTCTGGTACAGCCGAGCCCACCACATCATCGTCGACGGCTACGCCGCGCTCGGGATCGTGCGCAGGACGGTCGACCGGTACAACGCCCTGCGGCGCGGTGACGAGCCCGCCGAGAAGGCCCCGGTGGGGATGGCCGAGATCGTCGAGTACGAGGACGCCTACCGCACCAGCGCACGCCGCGCGACCGACCGGGACCACTGGCTCGAGCGGGTCGCCGACCTCCCCGAGGGGGTGACGCTCGCCCGGCACAAGGTCAAGGCGCCGCTGTCGTTCGACAACATCGTCGCCGGCCGTGAGCTCGGCGCCGCCCTGCAGCGGCGGATCGAGGCGCTGGCCCGCGAGGCCAACAGCTCGATCGCGGTGGTGCTGACCGCCGCGTTCGCCGCGTTCCTGGCCCGGATGAGCGATGTCGACGACATCGTGATGAGCCTGCCGGTCACCGGCCGGGCCACCGCTCGCATCCGGAACGCCGGCGGGATGGTGTCCAATGCGCTGCCGGTCCGACTCCGCGGGGTGCGTGAACGGACCGGGCGCGAACTCGTCGCCGCGGCCCGGCTCGAGCTGATGGGTGCCCTCCGGCATCAGCGCTACCGCTCCGACGACATCCGGCGGGACGCCGGATTCGACGCCTCGTCGGTCACCTTCGGTCCGACCATCAACATGGTGTTCTTCGACGACGATGTCGCGATCGACGGAACCACCATGGAGTACCGCATCCTCACCTCGGGAATCCTCGAGGACCTGCTGATCAACCTGTACCAGGCGAGTCCCGGAGCACCCGTGGTGGTCGATCTCCACGGCAACCCGCACCTGTACTCGGCGGTGCAGATGCGCGGTCACCTCGATCGGTTCCTCGTCTTCGTCGAGCGTTTCGTCGCCGATCTCGGTGTCCGCGTCGACGATGTGGACGTGTTGCTGCCCGCCGAGCACACTGCGCTCGGTGACCTCGAGGCCGGTGCGCCGGGGCCGGTGCTCGCTCCCGACGCCGATCTGCTCGACGGCTTCGTCGGCCAGGCACGCGACCATCCGCACCGCATCGCGATCACCGAGGGTGACCGTCGCTGGACCTACCGTGAGTTCGACCTGCTCCGGCGCGGCCTCGCCGAACGGTTCGCCGGGCACGGCGTCGTCGCCGGCGACCGGGTCGCGGTGGTGTTGCCGCGGGGAATCGGGCAGGTCGCGGCCATCTACGCGACGCTCACCCTCGGCGCCGCGTACGTCCCGGTCGATCCGGATCAGCCCGCGGCTCGTCGGCAGTCGGTGCTCGCCACCGCCGGCCCGCGCCTGGTGGTCGATGCCGCGTTCCTCGATGCCGCGTTCCTCGATGCCGCGTTCCTCGATGCCGCGGGCTTCGACGCCACCGATCCCCGTGCGGTCGACGCGTCCGTCCCCACCCACCGGTGCCCGTCGGGTCATGCCGCGTACGTGCTGTTCACCTCCGGCTCGACCGGCCTGCCGAAGGGGGTGGAGGTCCCGCACGATGCGGTGCTGAACCGGCTCGCCTGGGTCCAGGAGCACTTCCCGTTCACCGCCGACGATGCCTTCCTCTACAAGACCCCGACCACATTCGACGTGTCCGTGCCCGAACTGTTCTGGCCGCTGCAGGTCGGCGCGCGGATGGTGATCGCCCGGCCGGGTGGGCATCGGGACCCGGACCATCTGCGGCAGGTCATCGAGGCCGAGCGGATCACGGCCGTGCACTTCGTGCCCTCGATGCTCGAGGTCTTCATCGACGCGGTCGACGAGTCCACGGCACTGGTGCCGCCGACCCTGCGCCGGATCATCACGTCGGGAGAGGCGCTCTCGCCTGCGCTCGCGCAGCGGGTACTCGACCGGGCGGATGTCACCCTGATCAATCTGTACGGTCCCACCGAGGCCGCGGTCGACGTCACCGAGTACGTCGTCGAGCGGGGCGTCCCGATCATCCCGATCGGCCGTCCGGTGCCCGGGACCGAGCTACGCCTGCTCGACGCACATCTGCGTCGGGTACCGGTGGGGGTGCCCGGCGAGCTCTACGTGTCCGGCGTGCAGCTGGCGCACGGGTACGTCGGCGCCCCGGCGCGCACCGCCGAGCGGTTCGTCGCCGACCCGTTCGCGCCCGGCCGACGGATGTACCGCACGGGTGATGTGGCCCGTTGGGATGCCGACGGCCGCATCGACTATCTCGGCCGTACCGACTTCCAGGTCAAGATCCGTGGCCAGCGCGTGGAACCGGGCGAGATCGAGGCCGTTCTGCTCGGCGACCCCGACGTCGACCATGCCGTGGTGCTGGTCCGCACCGAGGGCCCGACTCCCGCCGTGATCGGCTACGTCAAGTCCACCGGCGTCCCGCGGGAGTCCGCGACGCCGGCCACCGCCGGCACCGAGGCACTGACCGACCGGCTGCTGCGGACCTGTCACAGACGGCTGCCCGCGCACATGGTCCCCGCGTCGATCGTGGTGCTCGACGAGTTCCCCACCACGCCGGCCGGGAAGCTCGACCGCACGGCGCTCCCGGCACCGGCGGCCCGCCCGCACACCTCGGTCCACCAGCCGCCCACCACGGCCGCCGAGCTCGCGGTGGTGGGACTGCTCGAGGAGCTCCTCGGCGTCGACCGGATCAGCGTGTCGGACAACATCTTCGCCCTCGGCGCGGACTCGCTCACCGCGGCCCGGCTGGTCGCCCGGGCACGAACCGGACCACATCTGACGATCACGCTGGCAGACGTGTTCGACACTGCGACCGTCGCCGACCTCGCGAGCACCGCGGTGCCGCGGGACACCGACGATCACCCACCGCTCACCGCGATGCCGCGGCCGGACCGAATCCCGTTGTCGCACCCGCAGACCCGACTCTGGCTGATCAACCGGATGGACCCGTCGTCCGGCGCCTACAACATGCCCGGTGCGATGCGCCTCGGCCCGGGCGTCGATCACGACGCGGTCCGCGCCGCGCTGGGTGACGTCCTCGAGCGGCACGAGTCGCTACGGACCGTCTTCCCCGAAGGGGCCGGCGAGCCGTACCAGCGGATCACCCCGGCCACGCAGATCGACCTCGGTGGGAGTGGGGTGTTCGCGGTGACCGACGTCGCCGCCGACGCTGTCTCCGCGGCGATCGGGGACTGTGTCGCGACAGGGTTCGATCTCGTTTCCGACCACCCGATCCGGATCCGGCTCCTGCGGGTCGTCGACGGGTCGGGAACCGTCGCCGATCACGTCCTGGTCGTGGTGCTGCACCACATCGTCGGGGACGGGGCGTCGCTCGCGCCGCTGATCGCCGACCTCTCCACGGCCTACGCGGCACGGTCGGCGGGACATGCGCCGCAGTGGCAGCCGTTGCCCGTCCAGTACGCGGACTACGCACTGTGGCACCGGGAACTGCTCGGCGACATCGCCGACGACCAGTCCTTGCTGCGCCGCCAGCTGGCGTTCTGGCAGGAGGAGCTCGACGGGCTGCCGGCCTTTGTCTCCCTGCCCACCGATCACCCGCGTCCGGCCACCGGGAGCGGTCGCGGGGCACATCTCGACCTCCATCTCGACCTCGAGACGTCGTCGGCGATCCGCGCACTCGCGTCGGTCCAGGGGGTCACCACCTTCGCCGTGTTCCAGTCGGCCCTGGCCGCGGTGATGTCCCGCTTCGTCGGCAGCGGCGAGGTCCCCATCGGTACCGCCGTGTCGGGCCGCGACGATCCGCGGCTGGCCGACCTCGTCGGCATGTTCGTCAACACGGTGATCCTCCGCACCACCGTCGAGCCCGCCGACACCGTGGGCGACCTGCTGCGCCGGGCTCACCGGGTCCGCGCCCGCGCACTCGGCAATGCCGACGTCCCGTTCGAACAGGTCGTCACCGCACTCGGGGTGCGCACCTCGCGGTCACACGCCCCGCTGTTCGGTGTCGAACTGGTGATGCAGGGCGATCATCTCGGCCGGTTGCTGGGCGGTCGACCGCAGGGGCCCGGTTCCGGGCACACCGACACCGGGCCCACCGACACGGGGCCCACCGACACGGGG
>NZ_JBSFRM010000013.1:37533-144848 GCF_053589235.1 Gordonia sp. NPDC003376
GGGCACACCGACACGGGGCACACCGACACGGGGCACACCGACACGGGGCACACCGACACGGGGCACACCGACACGGGGCACACCGACACGGGGCACACCGACACGGGGCACACCGACACGGGGCACGCCGACACGGGGCACGCCGACACGGGGCACGCCGACACCGGGCACACCGACACCGGGAACACGGTCATCGACGCCCGCGTACCGGCGTCCAAGTACGACCTCTCGGTGCACGTCGCCGATCCGCGCGACCCCGGTGGGACCCCGATGAGCATCGAGTTCACCTATGCCTCGGATCTCTTCGAGGAGGCGACGATCGCCAGGTTCGCCGACGGGCTGATCGCGGTGCTGCGCGGGATGGCGCAGGCCGGCGCCGACGCCGTCCGGGTCGCCGACCTGCTCCGGTGTTCGGCCGACGAGCTCGCCCCGATCCGCGAATGGTCGCACGGGGCCGACACCGAGCTGCTTGCCACCACCCTGCCCGACCGCGTCGCCGCGGCCGTCGCCGCAGCCGGTGACCGGCCCGCGCTGATCGCCGGGGACCGCGTCGTCGACTACGCCGAATTCGGTTCCCGCGTCAACGGTCTCGCCCGCGACCTGATCGCCGCGGGGATCGGCCCGGACGACACCGTCGCCGTCGCCATCGACCGGTCGGTCGAGCTGCTCGTCGCGATCCACGCGGTGGTCACCGCCGGTGGCGCCTACCTGCCGGTGGCGGTCGACACGCCGGTCGAACGCGCGCAGTACATGGTGCGCACCGGTGGCGTGCACCACCTCCTGGTCGCCGCCGGGCACACCCCGGGCTTCGCGGACGAGCTCGGACCGGCGGTGGCGGTGATCCCGGTCGACACCGGGGTCCCGATCGAGACCGTCATCGCCCGGGGTGCGGCACCGGTGACCGACGCGGACCGGCACGCCCCGCTGCGCACCGACGACGCCGCCTACACACTGTTCACCTCCGGCTCCACCGGCCGGCCGAAGGGCGTGACCGTGAGCCATGCGGCGATCGGCAACCGGCTGCAGTGGATGCAGGATGCCCACCGGCTGACCGCCGACGACGTCGTACTGCAGAAGACGCCGGTCACCTTCGACGTCTCGCTGTGGGAGTTGTTCTGGCCCTTGATGACCGGGTCGGCGCTGGTGATCGCCGAACCGAACCGGCACGGCGACCCGTCCTCGCTGCGTCAGGTGATCAACCGCCACCGGGTGTCGGTGGTGCACTTCGTGCCGTCGATGCTCTCGGCGTTCCTCGACGCGCTCGACACCGTCGAGTTCGCGTCGATGGAATCGGTGCGGCTGATGTTCACGTCGGGGGAGGCGCTGCCCGCACGGGTCGCCGCCGCGGTGCTCCGCGGACTTCCGACCACCCGCCTGCACAACCTGTACGGCCCCACCGAGGCCGCCGTGGACGTCACCGCCCACGAGGTCCTGCCGGGCGAGACCGTGGTGCCGATCGGCCGTCCCGTCGCCAACACCACCACCCATGTGCTCGGACCCCGGCTCGAGCCGGTCCCGCAGGGTGTCCCCGGCGAGCTGTACCTCGGCGGGGTCCAACTCGCCCGCGGGTACGCCGCACAGGGCGGGCTCACCGCCGAACGCTTCGTGGCCGATCCGTTCGGCCCGGACGGGGCCCGGCTGTACCGGACCGGCGACCTCGTGCGGTGGAACTCGTCCGGGGAGCTGGAGTACCTGGGACGCAACGACTTCCAGGTGAAGCTGCGCGGCCGCCGGCTCGAGCTCGGCGAGATCGAGGCGGCGCTGGTGGCCGTTCCCGGGGTGGTGCACGCCGCGGCGACGGTCGTCGACCTGTCGGCGGGCCAGTCGCTGGTCGCCTACTACGCACCCGATGCGACACCACCGGCGACGGTCGCGCGGACACTCACAGAGCACCTGCCGGACTTCATGGTGCCGACCATCTGGATGCCGCTGCCGGTGTTCCCGTTGAACGCGGCGGGCAAGGTCGACCGCAAGGCCCTGCCGGAGCCGGTGATCACCGTCGCGGAGACGGTCGCGCCGAGTACCGACACCGAGCAGATCGTGGCCCGGGTGTACGCGGAGGTCCTCGGTGCCGATCACGTGAGTGTCACCGAGTCGTTCTTCGATCTCGGCGGGAACTCGCTCAGCGCAACCAAACTCGCGGCAAGGTTGTCGGCGGAACTCGAATACGACATCACCGTCGCGGCGATCTTCGCCGCTCCGTCGGTCCGGGAGCTGTGTGATCACGCGGCCCTGCTGCACCGCCACCGCCGGCGCCGGCTCGAACCGGCGGCCCATGACGGCGTCGCCCCGCTGTCGACGGTGCAGCGCGGGATGTGGCTGATCAACCATGCCGACCCGGACTCGCCGGCCTACAACGTCGCGATGGCCCTGCACCTGTCGGGAGCGCTCGACCGGGACGCGATCTCCGCCGCGGTCGAGGACGTGATCGCCCGGCACCATGCCCTGCGCACCCACTATCCGATGGTCGACGGCGACCCGATCCAGGCGGTGCTCGACACCGCCACCGCGCTCGAGCGGATCGAGCGACGGATGGACGAGCAGGGTCACGGCGACCCGGCCGCGGCGATCGCGGCCTTCACCGGCCGGGGATTCGACGTCACCGCGTCACCGCCGGTGCGGGTCCTGTTGCTGGCCACCGGAGCCGACGAGCACGTGCTGGTCGCGGTGGTCCACCACATCGCCGCCGACGGCATCTCGATGGGTCCGTTGGCCCGAGATCTCATGTCGGCCTATGCATCACGTGTCGGGGGAGTGCCGCCGAACTGGTCGGACATGCCCGTCGACTACCTCGACTTCACCCTGTGGCAGCAGGAGATCCTCGCCGACACCGACACTGACGGGAACTCCGAGGCGCGGCGTCAGCTGGCCTACTGGACCCAGCGGCTCGCCGGGACGCCGGCCCGGCTGGAACTGCCCACCGACCGGCCGCGGCCCCGCACCCCGAGCTTCACCGGCGGTGCGGTCGACTTCGATATCGACCCGGACCTGGTGGCCGGCCTCGAGGTGGTGGCGCGCGGGCACAATGCGACGCTGTTCATGGTGATGCAGGCCGCCTTCGTGCTGTTGCTGAGCCGGTTGACCACGCAGCGCGACATCGTCATCGGCACCCCGCACGCCGGCCGGGGTGAGGCCGAACTCGACGACGTCGTCGGCATGTTCGTCAACACTCTCGCCCTGCGCACCCAGGTGCGCGACGACGAGAAGTTCGCCGAGATGCTGCACCGGGTTCGCGAGGAGGATCTGGCCGACATGGCCTGTGCTGACATCGCTTTCGACACCATCGCCGATGCGGTGCTGACCTCGAGGCCGACCAGTCATAATCCGATCTACCAGGTCATGTTCGCCTTCCAGAACTTCACCTTCCCCGCGGTGACCCTCGACGGCCTGGCGGTCACACCGCTGTCGGAGGAACTGACCGCGGCGAAGGTGGACCTGCAGCTGACGCTCTACCCACCGCAACCGGCCCCCGGTGCGGTGCAGGACGAGATTCCCCAGGAGGAACCGGCGATGAAGGCCCAGATGATCTATGCGGCGGATCTCTTCCGCCGCGAGACCGTCGAGCTCTACACGCAGCGTTATGTCCGTGTCCTCGAGGACATCGCCGAGAATCCCCAGGTCCTCGTGGGCGACATCTCGGTGAACACCGCCGAGGAGGAGGCGATCGCGGGCGATCAGTCCGATGACATCGCCGCGCTGCCGCTTCCCCAGCTGGTCGACCTCGCCGCCCAGGTGGCACCGGAGTCCGGCGCGGTCGGCCGCGGCGCCGCCCCGGTGACGTTCACCGCGATCGCGACGATGACCACCGCGATGGCAGCGGTTCTGCCGGACCGGGATTCGGCACTGACCACCGCATTGATGAGTTTGATCCCGACGCTCGCCGCCGATGGGCCGGCCGCGCTCGGTGAGGTGTTGGCGAGCATCCGGTCCACCGCGACGGAGGTCGTCGCCGACGGGAACCGTACACAGGTGAGGGAAGGAACGACTCAGACGTGACCGATGTCGATGCAGGAGCCGCGGACATCTCTCGTGCCTGGGGCTCCCAGGCGACGACTCTTCACCTGATCGCCTTCGCCGCCGCGGTGTCTCCGGACACGGTTGCGGTGCAGGCGCCTTCGGGACCGGTCTCCTTCGGCCGGCTGCACACGCAGGTGTCGGTGACCGCCGGGGTCCTCGCCGCCCAGGGCCTGGACGACGAGGCGGCCGTCGGTGCGACGCTGGCCGGTCTGCTGCCGACGGCCGGTCCGGACCCTGAGCAGATCGTCGAGGCGACCCGACAGGCCATCGCCGACATCCGTACGCGCGCCGGCCATCTCGCCGGGACCGACGACCTGTGTTCGCTGCCGGGCCTGTTCCGGTCGAGTGTTGCCCGCTTCGGTGACCGTGTGGCCGTCACCGACCTGTCGGGGCACAGTCTGACCTACCGTGATCTCGACGAACGCTCCGGGGAGCTCGCTGCGGCACTGCACGCCGCGGGCGCCGGGCCGGAGGCCCTGATCGGTGTCGCCGTCGGGCGCACCACCGATCTGGTGGTCATCCTGCTGGGCGTCCTCCGGAGCGGCGCCGGGTATCTGCCGTTGGATCGATCGCAGCCGATCGCCCGTATCCGCACCATCGTCGAGGACGCGGCGCCGCTGCTGGTGCTCGCCGATACCGAGATGACCGACGGCTGGGGCGATCTCGGCGTCTCTCTGACCAGCGTCGACCGCCTGGTCGACGACCGGTCGACGGCCGTGGCCACGCCCACCCTGCGGCACCGCGCCACCGCGATCGACGACCGCACACCCGCCTACGTCATCTACACCTCCGGCTCGACCGGCAAGCCCAAGGGCGTGGTGGTGACCCACGCCGACGTGGTCTCGCTGATGGCAGCCGCGGCAGCCGAATTCGACTTCTCCCACACCGACGTGTGGACGATGTTCCACTCCTATGCCTTCGACTTCTCGGTCTGGGAACTCTGGGGACCGTTGCTGACCGGGGCCCGACTGCTGATCCCGGGGGAGGACGTCACCCGCGACCCCCTGCGATTCCTGCAGACCCTCGCCGAGCACCACGTCACCGTGCTCAGCCAGACCCCGTCGGCGTTCTACCAGCTCAGCGACGCCCGACGCCGCACCCCGATCCCGTTGGACCTGCGTTACATCGTGTTCGGCGGCGAGGCACTGAGTTTCGAGCAGGTCCGGCGCTGGTACGACGCCACGCCGGCCGACGGCGCCGTGCTCGTCAACATGTACGGCATCACCGAGACCACCGTCCACGTCTCCCACCGGGCACTCGATCCGGCGGTCGTCACCGCCGAGGACGCGTCGTTCATCGGACATCCCCTGGCGTCGCTGGAACTGCACATCCTGGACTCGCGGCTCCGACCGGTGCCGACCGGAGTGGTCGGCGAGATGTACGTCGCCGGAACCCAACTCGCCCGCGGATACCTCGATCGCCGCGGACTCACCGCCACCCGGTTCGTGGCCGATCCGTTCGCCGCGGACGGATCCCGGATGTACCGCACCGGCGACCTCGCGCGCCGTGTGGGCGACGACGTCGAGTACCTCGGGCGGGGCGACGCCCAGGTGCAGTTGCGTGGCTTCCGGATCGAGTACGGCGAGATCGAGGCCGCGATGCTCCGCGTCCCGGGGGTCGTGGCCGCGGCGGCGGCCGTCGTCGACCAGAAGGAGCGGGGCGGTCTGCTCGCGGGGTATGTGGTCGCCGCCGAGGGCACCGACATCGACGGTGCCGAGGTGCGTCGTTTGGTCGCCCGCGCGGTGCCGGAGTACATGGTTCCCGACGTCGTCACGGTGATCGATCGGCTGCCCCTGACCGGGAACGGCAAACTCGATCGGCATGCGTTGCCGCGCCCGGTGATCGAGTCCTCGGGTGAGTCGGTCGAGCCGGCCACCGACACCGAACGGCGGCTGGCGGGGATCGTCGCCGACGTGCTCGGTGTCGACCGTGTCGGTGTCACCGAGTCGATCTTCGACATCGGCGGCAACTCCCTGCTCGCCGCGCGGATCGTGGGCCGGGCGACCGAGGATCTCGGCGTCGACCTGACCGTCCGCGACCTGTTCGAGGCACCGAGCGTCCGCGAACTCGCCGAACGGTCGGCCGAGCGTGGTGCGGCCCTCCCGCCGATCGTCGCGACCGACCGGCCCGAACGCATCCCGCTCTCCCTGGCGCAGCAACGGATGTGGTTCCTCAACCGCCTCGACCCCACCGCGCCCACCTACAACGTCCCGGCGATCCTCGAGCTGACCGGCGACCTCGACGCCGGGGCCCTGCGACGGGCACTCGACGACGTCATCGCCCGGCACGAGGTGTTGCGCACCACCTATCCGGCGGTGGACGGGGTGGCCCACCAGCATGTCCACGGGGTCGACGAGATCGCCTCCGCGGTGGACTGGGCGGCCGTCGACGATGATGCCGCGCTGCGCGCCTCGGCGATGGGCGGGTTCGACGTCACCACCGAATGGCCTGTGCGCGTTCGTGTCCTGCGGCGGTCCGAGCGTGAACACGTCGTGGCGCTGGTGTTGCACCACATCGCCTGTGACGGAGAGTCGCTGCAGCCGTTGGTCTCCGATCTGCTGACCGCCTATCGTGCCCGGATCGCCGGAACGGCACCGGATCTCGATCCGCTCGCGGTCCAGGTGGCCGACCACGCCATCTGGCAGCAGCAGGTCCTCGGCGACGCCGCGGATCCCGGCTCGCCGATCGGTGCGCAGCTCGCGTACTGGGCCGACCGGCTCGCCGGCATCGCCGACGTCCTCGAGATCCCCACCGACCGTCCCCGCCCCGCGGTTGCCTCCCACCGTGGAGCGCGCGTGGAGTTCTCCGTGCCGCAGTCGGTCTCGCGGCGGGCGGAGGAACTCGCGCGCACGCACGGCGCGTCGGGCTTCATGGTCGCGCATGCCGCACTCGTGGTACTGCTGGCGCGGTTGTCGGCGTCCGACGACATCGTGATCGGTACCCCGATCGCCGGACGCGGACAGTCGGTGCTCGACCCGATGGTCGGTATGTTCGTCAACACACTGGCGTTGCGCACCGAGGTCCGTCCAGGTGTTGTGTTCGCCGAACTCATCGCGGACACACGCGATGTCGACCTCGCCGCGCTCGCCAACGCCGACGTCCCGTTCGAGGCCGTGGTGGAGCGGGTCGATCCGACCCGCTCGGCGGCGTTCGCCCCCCTCGCACAGGTGTGGCTGGCCTTCGACCAGTCCGCCACAACAGATCTCACCACCGCGACCCTCGACGTCGGCGATGCCGGCGGGTTGCGGATCCGTGCCGCCGAACCCGACGACCTGCCCAGCAAGGTGGACCTGACACTGGGTATCGCGGTCGGGGAGAGCGGCTGGCGCGGCACCATCGGCTACGCCACCGACCTGTTCGACGAGGTGACCGCCCACGAGTTCGGCGAGCGGTTCGTCCGGGTCCTCGATGCCCTCACCGCACATCCCGAACTGCCGGTGGATGCCGCCGGCATCCTCACCGCCGCCGAGTACGAGGTCCTCGATGCCCACGCCGCCGGTCCCCGGCTCGAGGTCGTCGGGGCGGGGATCGGCACCGCGGGAGTGGCCGACCTGATCACCACGGCACTGTGTGACGGCGATCCGGGGCGTGCGGTCGTCACCTGCGCCGGTCGCACCATCACCGCCGCCGACTTCCGCACGCGGGTGGCCGCCCTCGCCCGTCGACTCATCGACGCCGGGATCGGTCCGGACGACGCCGTCGGCGTGTGTATCCCGCGATCGCCGGAACTGCTCGTGGCGATCCACGCCGTGATCTGTGCCGGCGGCGCCTATGTGCCGATGGATCCGGAGGCCCCGGCCGCACGGATCGCCCACATGGTGGCCACGACCGGGGCCGGACACGTGCTGGTCGGGCCCGGCGGCGTGCCGCCGGGCGTGGGTGGGGCGGGTGCGCAGGTGCGCGTGCACTCCGTCGACACCGGTACCCACCCCGGCACCGCGGCCGACGTCGCATTGCCGACCGCGGCCGAACGGCGCGGGACGATCCGCCCGGACACCGCCGCCTACATCCTGTTCACCTCGGGCTCCACGGGCCGACCCAAGGGTGTGACCGTCACCCACCGGGCGCTGGCCAACCTGCTCGGTTGGTTCGGCGCCCTGGCCACCGAGCCGCACACCGAACGCGTCCTGGTCAAGACCCCGGCCACCTTCGACGCCTCGGTGTGGGAACTGTTCTGGCCCGTGATCTCCGGGGCCACCGCCATCCTCGCCGGACCCGACGCGCATCGTGACCCGGTCGCGTTGCGGGCGGCAATCGCCACCGAGCGGGTCACGATGGCCCAGTTCGTCCCGTCCATGCTGACGGTCTTCCTCGACGAGGTGGTGGCATCCGAGGACTCCGATGCCCTCGCCTCGATGCGCACCGTCTTGACCGGCGGTGAGCTCCTCGCCCCGGCGGTGGCGCGGCGCGCTCTCGACGCGATGCCCGCCGCACGACTGATCGACCAGTACGGACCCACCGAGGTCACGGTCGACGCGACGACCGCCGTGGTGGGTTCGCCGGAGGGGAACCCCGGCATCGGCCGTCCGGTCGCCAACGCCACCGCCCGGGTTCTCGACGCACGGTTGCGGCCGGTCCCGACCGGTGTCACCGGAGAGCTGTATCTCGGTGGGGCACAGGTCGCCCGCGGCTATGCGGGCCGGCCGGGACTCACCGCCGAGCGGTTCGTCGCGAATCCCTTCGGCACGGGTCCCGCGGGGGATGCGGGCGGGCGTCTCTACCGCACCGGTGATCTCGTCCGCCGGCGGACGGATGGGTCACTGGAGTACGTCGGGCGCAGCGACTTCCAGGTGAAGCTCCACGGTCAGCGGATCGAGCTCGAAGAGGTCGAGTCCGTCCTCGCCGGCGCCCCCGGGGTGGCGGCGGTGGCCGCGGCCGTCGTCGCCGGCCCCACCGGTGACGTGCTGGTCGCCCATGTCGCCGGCGTCGGCGACGACGCCGTGGATGTGGCCTCCCTGCGGTCCTTCGCCGCCGAGCATCTCGTCGAGTTCCTCCGACCGTCGGTGTGGCAGATCCGGGACGGCCTGCCTCGCAACGCGTCCGGCAAGATCGACCGAAATGCCCTGCCCGCACCGGAATTCACCGTCGAGGACGTCGTGGCGCCGGCATCCGACGCGGAGGCGGCGGTCGAGGCGGTGGTCGCGTCGGTACTCGGCGTGGAGCACGTGTCGGTCACCGCGTCGTTCTTCGATCTCGGCGGCAACTCGCTCGCCGCCACCCGGGTCGCCGCGCGGACCGCCGCGGCACTCGGCGTCGACGTCTCCGTCCGCGACGTCTTCGATGCACCGTCGGTGCGTGACCTCGTCACCCTCGTCGCATCCCGGGGGGCGGGGCAGCCGCCGGTGCGACGCGTCGACCCGCGGCCGGCGGTCGTGCCGTTGTCGTTCGCGCAGCTCCGCATCTGGTTCCTCAACCAGTACGACACGTCGTCACCGGCCTACAACCTGCCGGTCGGCCTGCGCCTGCGCGGTGCGGTCGATCTCGACGCCCTGCGTCAGGCGATCGGCGACGTCGTCGACCGTCACGAGATCCTGCGCACCACCTTCCCGTCGGTCGCCGGGCGTCCGGTGCAGCAGATCACCGATCCCGCCACCGCCCGCACGCTGCTCGATTGGGCCGTGGTCGACGACGCCGCCGCCCTGCGTGCGTCGGCGACCACCGGCTTCGACGTCGCGACCACACATCCACTGCGCGTCCGGGTCGCACCGACCGGCGGTGACGAGCCGGGGGACCGGGAGTTCCTGCTGCTCCTCGTGGTCCACCACATCGCCGGCGACGGCCAGTCGATGCGGCCGCTGGTGACCGACCTGGTCGGTGCATACACCGCACGCGTCAGCGGTCGTGCACCCGACTTCGCCGAACTGCCCGTACAGTTCGCCGACCACGCCCTATGGCAGCACGAGGTCCTCGGCGACCCCGACGATCCGGGGTCGCTCGTGGGGGCCCAGCTGGACTTCTGGCGCGAGCGGCTCGCCGGGCTGGGCGACCTGCTGCCCCTGCCCACCGACCATCGTCGTCCACCGGTCGCCTCGCAGCGTGGCGCCGAGGCGCGCTTCGCGATCCCGGAGACCGTGGGCGAGCGCGTGCGCGCTGTCGCGGCGGAGTGCGGCGTCACCGAGTTCATGGTGATCCACGCCGCGCTCGCGGTCTTCCTGGCGCGGATGAGCGCCACCGACGACATCGCGATCGGCACCCCGATCGCCGGACGCGGGCAGGCCGGACTCGACGGCCTCGTCGGCATGTTCGTCAACACCCTGGTGCTGCGTACCGCCGTCGACCCCGCTTCGTCGTTCACCGGGCTGCTCGACTCCGTCCGCAGCATCGATCTCGACGCCTTCGCCCACGCCGACGTCGCCTTCGAGGCCGTCGTCGATGCCCTCGACCCCACACGGTCGGAGGCCTTCGCGCCGCTCACCCAGGTCCTGCTCACCTATCAGCCGGAGCCCCCGGCCGTCGACACCGTCGCCGCCCACCTCGACGGGCTGGAGGTGGGGATCCTCGACATCGAGGAGACCACCGCCAAGGTCGACCTCACGATCGGGATCGGTGCCGCCCCCGACGGACCATGGTCCGGCGTGGTCAACTATGCGACCGATCTCTTCACCGCCGAAGGGATCTCGGCGCTGCTCGACCGCTTCGTCATGGTTCTCGGCGAACTCGTGACCGCACCGCAGCGCGCGGTCGGCGATGTCGCGGTGACCACCGTCGCCGAGACCCTGTCACTGACCCCGGTGGGCGGTCTGGCCGGTACCCGGCCGATCCTGCTCGCCGACATCTTCACCGACGCCGCGCGCCGGCACCCCGACCACCCGGCTGTCACCGACACATCGGGCACCCTCACCTATCGGGAGCTCGACGAGGCGTCGAATGCGCTGGCGCGCACGCTGATCGAACGCGGCGCGGGACCGGAGACGGTGGTCGCCCTCGGAATCGGCCGATCGACCACACTGATGACCGCGATCTGGGCGGTCGCCAAGGCCGGTGCCGGTCATGTGCCGATCGACCCGGACTACCCCGCCGACCGTGTCGCGGCGATGATCGAGGACTCGGGTGCGTCGATCGGTCTCACCGTGTCCGCGGCAGTCGAGCTTCCCGGACACGACATCGACTGGATCACCCTGGATTCCGATCCGGTGACCGCAGAGGTGGCCACCCGGTCGACCGCACCGGTCACCGACGCCGACCGCCTGGGCCCCGTCGGCGTCGACTCGCTGGCCTACGTCATCTACACCTCCGGCTCCACCGGCCGCCCGAAGGGTGTCGCGGTGACCCATCGAGGCCTGCTCAACTTCGCCACCGAGGAGTTCCGCCGCGCGGATTCGGCCGCGGGAGCCCACGTCCTCGGTTTCGCATCCCCGAGTTTCGACGCCTCGGTACTCGAGTACCTCCTGGCCTTCCTCGGCGGCGGAACGCTGATCTATCGTCCCGCCGACGTCGTCGTCGGCCGCGACCTCGCGGAGTTCATCCGGGCCCGACAGATCACCCACACCTTCCTCACCCCGACGGTCCTGGCCTCGCTCGATCCCGCGACGCTGACCTCCCTGCGTACCGTCTACGCCGGCGGCGAGGCCGTCCCGGACTCCCTCGCCGAGGCCTGGGCGCCGCACGTCCGTGTCCAGAACCTCTACGGCCCCACCGAGACCACCATCGGCATCACCATCGGGGCACCCCTGCGATCCGGTGTGCCGGTCACCCTCGGCGGACCACTCGACGGTGTGGGACTGACGGTCCTCGACTCCCGCCTGCATCCGGTCCCGGTGGGTGTGCTCGGCGAGCTGTACGTCACCGGACTGCCGCTGTCCCGCGGCTACCTCGCCCGGCCGGCTCTCACCGCAGAGCGATTCGTCGCCACACCGTTCGGGGTGCCCGGCGAACGGATGTACCGCACCGGTGACGTGGTGCGTTGGGTGCGCGATGCCGACGGCGACCTGACCGTCGCCTACGGTGGCCGCAGCGACGACCAGATCAAGTTGCGCGGGTTGCGGATCGAGCTCGGCGAGATCGAGAGCATCCTCGCCCGCCACGACGCGGTCGAGACCGCCGTCGTCGTCGGCATCACCGCCGACGGTGCCGTCGCCGACAGCGGCGAATCCGTGGTCGCCGCGCTCGCCGCCTACGTGGTCGCCCCGCGCGGGGCCGACGCCGCGGAACTCCGCAGTCACCTCGAACGCGACCTCCCGGTGTTCATGGTCCCGTCGAGTTTCACCGTGCTCGAACGACTTCCGCTCACCCCGGTCGGCAAGCTCGACCGCCGTGCCCTGCCCCGCCCCGTCCTCGACCTCGGCGAGGAGTACGTCGCGCCGGCCGGCCGGACCGAGGAAACGCTCGCCGCGATCGTGGCCGGTCTCCTCGGCCTGGACCGGGTCGGGGCCACCGACTCGTTCTTCGCCCTCGGCGGCGACTCCATCATGTCGATCCAGTTCGCGTCGGCCGCGCGGTCGGCGGGCGTCGATCTCACCCCGCGTCAGGTGTTCGAGCATCGCACGATCCGGTCGATCGCGGTGGCCGTCGCGCGTGCGGACAACCTCCTCGACACCGTCGCAGAACCCGCCACCGACGCCCCGGTTCCGTTGCCGCCCATCGTGTCCTGGATGCTCGAGCATTCCGACACCCCGGATGATCACGCCGACTTCTCCCAGTCGATGGTGCTCGTCGCACCCGACGGACTCACCGGCGCCGACCTCGCCCGGGTCCTGTCGGCGGTCGTCGATGCACACCCCATGATGTCGGCGGCGCTGCTGGACACCCACCCCCACGAGACCAGCGGGGTGGCCACCCCGGTACTGGTGCCCGGTCGTCCGTTCGACGCGGGCGATGCGGTCACCACCGTCGACGTGGCGGCATCGATTGCCGACGCCGCATTCGCCGACGCGATCGTCGCGGCCTTCCGGGCGGCCTCGGCCCGCCTCGACCCCACGTCGGGTCGCCTGGTGTCCGCGGTTCTGGTGCGCGGCACCGACGGCGCACGAATCGTGCTGGTGATCCATCACATCGGTGTCGACGCCGTGTCCTGGCGCACCGTCGTCACCGATCTCGTCACCGTCTGGGCGGGTGGGCCGGGCACCGAGCTCGACGGTGAGGGGACGTCGGCCCGCGCCTGGACCGCCGCACTCGCCGAACGCGTCGGGGACCACGAGGCGGAACTGGGGTACTGGCTCGACCGTGCCCCCGGGTTCCCCACCGATCTCGGTGCGCGACCGGACCGGCGACGCGACCGGATGAGCACGCTGCGGCCGGTGGTGCAACGCGTGGCCGCCGAGGTCACCGAACCCCTCCTCGGCATGGTCCCCGCCGCATTCGGCGGCACCGTCAACGATGCGCTGCTCGCCGCCCTCGGTCGCGCGGTCCGATCCTGGCAGGCCGCACACGGCATCGCCGATCACCGTCCGGTGTCGGTGCTGGTGGAGCGTCACGGTCGAGAGGAGGCCGTCCTCGAGCGGGGGCCGCGTCCGGTGCGCGCCGACCTCGCCCGTACCGTCGGATGGTTCACCACCGTCGCCCCCGTTCGCCTGCACGTCACCGGCGACGTGGTGCACACGGTGAAGGCGGTCAAAGAAGAACTCGCCGGAACACCCGACGCCGGAATCGGATTCGGCCTCCTGCGTCACCTCGCCGACACCGAGCTCACCCATCGCCCCGTGCCGTCGATCGCGTTCAACTATCTCGGCAACGTGGCGGGCGACGCGGCCGGAACCGCGGGTGGCGCCGACGCGGTCACCGGAGGGTTCCTGCCCGACCCGGTGGCACCCCGCCTCCCGGCCACCGCATCCGGCGCGATGGCGTCGACCGGGCTGACCGTCACCGTCGGAACCGTCATGGGACGCGCCGGGCGCGAGTTCAGTGCGGAGTTCGCGGCACCCACGGGGATGCTCGACGTGGCCCTCGTGCGTGACCTCGCCGACCGGTGGTCGGCGGAGCTGGCCACGATCGTCGCCTACGTCGAGGAGGTCGGCGATCCCGGTCTGTCGCCGTCGGACGTCGTGGGGGTCACGGTGTCGCAACCGGATCTGGACGATCTGGCGGTGCGGTTCCCGGGTGCGGCGGTGTGGTCGTTGTCGCCGCTGCAGCGCGGCCTGTACTTCCAGTCGGAGCTGGCGGCCGGGGGCCGATCCGCCGGTGCGGTGGATGTGTATGTGGCGCAAGCGGTCCTGTCGTTCACCGGTGCGGTGGATGTGATGCGCCTGCGCGGTGCGGCGCAGGAGTTGCTCGACGCCCACCGGGTACTTCGGTCGGGGTTCGTGCGCACCGGGTCGGGTGCGGTGGTCGCGGTGGTGCCGGAATCCGTGGAGGTTCCGTGGCAGCAGCTCGAACTCGTCGTGCCCGGTGCCGATCCCGGTGCCGATCCCGACGCCCCGGATCTCGAAGTCCCGGATCTCGACGAGACGGTCGCCGGACTGGCAACGGCACAGCGGCTCGAACCGTTCGATCTGAGCGCCCCGCCGCTGATCCGGTTCGCCGTCGTGCGCGCGGGTGACCGGACCCGTCTGGTGGTGACCAGCCACCACATCCTGCTCGACGGGTGGTCGTCGCCGCTGATGCTGGCGGACCTGCTCGCGTTGTATGCGACCGGGCAGACCTACACCGGAACCCCCGGTGACCGCAGCGGGGGTTGCGGCAAGGACTACGCCGACTTCCTTTCCCATGTGGCACAAGCAGACTCCGCTGCCGGTCTGGCGGCATGGCGGGAGGTGCTCGCACCGGTGCAGGCGCCGACGCTGGTGGCCCCGGGACGGGAGGCGACTCTCGACCAACTGCCGCGGGATCACCTGCGGGTGCTCGGGCCGGAGCTGACCGCATCGATCGAGGCCACCGCCCGCGAACAGGGCGTGACGGTGTCGACGGTGCTGCAGTTCGCGTGGGCGGTGCTGCTGTCCCGGGTCACCGGGCAGCGAGTGGTGTCCTTCGGCGAGACGGTCTCCGGCCGACCGGCCGATCTCGACGGTGTCGAGTCGATGGTGGGGCTGTTCATCAACACCCTGCCCTCGGTGGTCGACGTCGACCCGGCGGCGTCGGCGGCACAGGTGCTGGCCGCGATGCAGACGGCCAAGGTGTCGGTACTCGACCACCAGCAGATCCCACTGCCGGAACTGATGGCGGCGGCCGGACACGGGCAGTTGTTCGACACGCTGGCAGTACACGAGTCGTACCCGGTGAACACCGACTCGCTCGCCTCGGCGGCCGTGGGCGGACTGCAGATCGGTGAGATCACCGCCACCGATGCGACGCACTACCCGCTGTCGATGGTGACCGGAATGACCGGTGACCACCTCGAGGTGAAGCTGAAGTACCTGCCCGCGGCCTTCGGAGACCGCCAGGTCGAGGTGTTCACCGATGCGCTGGTCCGCATCCTCGAGACCGTGGTCGCGGCTCCCGATACGCCGACCGCCGCGATCGCCCTCGCCGACCCGCAACGGTACCGGCGGTCACTGCGCACCCCGGTGACCGATACCGCGAACTCCGGTGCATCCCTGGTGGATCTGTTCACCCGGTCACCGGCCGCAGGGACCACCGCGATCGCCGTCTCCGACGGTGTTCGCAGCCTCACCCACACCGAGCTCGACCGGCGATCGTCGGCCGTCGCCGACGCGCTCACCGCCCGTGGCGTCCGGCCCGGTGATCTCGTCGCCGTCGCCCCGGCCCGCACCGTCGATCTGGTGGTCGCGATCCTCGGCGTGCTGAAGGCCGGCGCAGCCTATCTGCCGCTGGACATGACCAATCCGCCGGAACGCCTGGCCTACATCCTGTCCGACGCCGCACCGCGGATCGTCCTGACCGACGCCACGACCGCCGGCGCCGAGCTGTGGACCCGTGTGCCCGATGGCGTCACGGTCGCCGACATCGCCCACCTGGAGGCCGAGACCGGCGGTGCGCCCAGGCTTCCCGCGCGCACGATCGCCGCCGACAGCCGCGCGTATGTGATCTACACCTCCGGCTCCACCGGTCGCCCCAAGGGCGTCGAGGTCACCCACCGGGATGTGGTGACCCTGATGGACACCGCCGCAGGCGACTTCGACTTCCGTGCCGACGACGTGTGGACGCTGTTCCACTCCTATGCCTTCGACTTCTCGGTCTGGGAGCTGTGGGGACCGCTGTCCACCGGCGCCCGGGTGGTGCTGGTCGACAGGGACCTCGCGCGTGATCCGGCACTGTTCCTCGATCTCCTCGACCGCGAACGGGTGACGGTGCTCAGCCAGACCCCGTCGGCCTTCTACCAGCTCGCCGACGCCCGCCGCCGTGACCCGCGCCCGCTACCGCTGCGGTATGTGGTCTTCGGCGGTGAGCAACTCGGCTTCGACCAGGTCCGACGCTGGTTGGACGACAACCCGTCCGACACCGCCGTCCTGGTGAACATGTACGGCATCACCGAGACCACGGTGCACGTCAGCTTCCGCGAACTCGATCCGGCCACGGTGTCGGCGGGCGACGCCAGCTTCATCGGGCGCCCGCTGGAATCGCTGGGCGTCCACCTCCTCGACGCCCGCCTGAACCCGGTCCCCGAGGGTGTGATCGGCGAGATGTACGTCACCGGTGGACAACTCGCGCAGGGCTACCTCAACCGGCCGGACCTCACCGCGACCCGGTTCGTCGCCTCACCGTTCGGCACCGGCGACCGCATGTACCGCACCGGCGATCTCGCCCGGCGCATCGGCGACGACATCGAGTACCTCGGCCGTGGTGACGCCCAGGTCCAGTTGCGGGGCTACCGCATCGAATACGGCGAGGTGGAGTCGGCGCTGCTGTCGGCACCCGGTGTCACCGCCGCCGCCGCAGCGGTCGTCACCCTGCCCGAGCGAGGCCCCGTGCTGGTCGGCTACGTCGTGGCCGATTCCGGCTCTGCTGCTGCCGATTCCGGCTCGGCTGCGGCCCCGGCAGAACCGCTCGACGCCCAGGAGATCCGGCGCTCGGCGGCTGCGCACGTCCCGGGATACATGGTCCCCGACCTCGTCGTCACCGTGGACACACTGCCGCTGACCGCCAACGGCAAACTCGATCGTGCTGCGCTTCCTGTGCCGGAATCCGCCACGACCACAAAGAATTTCGTCGAGCCACGAACCGCCGCAGAGCAGGCGGTGGCCGCAGTCTTCGCCGACGTCCTCGGCGTCGGCGCGGTCGGTGCCACCGACTCGTTCTTCGATCTCGGGGGCAACTCGCTGTCGGCCACGCGGGTGGCCGCACGCACCGCCGAGGCACTCGGCGTGGACGTGTCGGTGCGCGACCTGTTCGAGGCGCCGTCGGTGCGCGCACTGGCCGAGACGCTCGCCGGCCGGGGCGACGCACTCGCGCCGATCGTCGCTGTGTCGCCGCGGCCGCACCACATCCCGCTGACCTTCGCGCAACAGCGCATGTGGTTCCTGAACCGGTTCGATCCGGCGGCGTCCACCTACAACATCCCGGCGGTGCTCCGGCTGACCGGTGCCGTGGACCTCGACGCCCTGCGGTCGGCGGTCGGCGACGTGGTCGCCCGGCACGAGATCCTGCGCACCACCTTCCCCGCCGTGGACGGGGTGGCCCACCAGCACGTCCACCCGGTCGCCGAGATCCCGTCTCGTCTCGACTGGCAGGTCGTCGACTCGCCCGTGGGGATCGAGACGGCCGTCGCCGACGGATTCGACGTCACCACCGATCCGGCGTTGCGGGTGCGCGTCGCGGTTCTCGGCGACGACGAGTTCGTGCTGGCCCTCGTCGTGCACCACATCCTCGCCGACGGCGAGTCGATGGCACCGCTGATCACCGATCTCGTCACCGCCTATACCGCCCGGAACGACGGGCGGGAACCGGATTTCGAGCCCCTGGCGGTGCAGGTCGCCGATGTCGCGATCTGGCAGCACTCGACGTTGGGCGATCCGTCGGACGCCACGTCGGTGCTCGGTCGGCAGCTCGACCACTGGGCGCGGCAACTCGACGGTCTGCCCGACGTCCTCGAGCTCCCGGCCGACCGGCCTCGACCGGCACTCGCCTCACACCGCGGTGGTCGTGCCGAGACCCGGATCCCGGCCGAGGTGGGCAGGGGAGTCGTCGAGCTGGCTCACGACCGGGGCATCACCCCGTTCATGGTCGTCCACGCCGCCCTCGCGGTGATGCTCGCCCGGCTCTCGGCCACCGACGACATCGCGGTCGGTACCCCGATCGCCGGACGCGGGCAGTCGGTGCTCGACCCGCTCGTCGGCATGTTCGTCAACACCCTGGTGCTGCGCACCGGGATTCGGCCCGACATGACCTTCGCTGCGGTGCTCGACGACGTCCGGGCGGGGGATCTCGAGGCCTTCGGCAACGCCGACGTCCCGTTCGAGGTACTCGTCGAACGACTGAATCCCACCCGGTCGGAGGCCTTCGCGCCGTTGGCCCAGGTGATGCTCTCGTTCGATCCGGCGGCCTCCGCCGACGACGTCCTCGCCGCCGTCACCGAGCCGGTGATCACGCCCGTGGTGTCGGGATCCCCGGCGGCACAGGTGGATCTGTACATCACGGTGTCGAGTGCGGCACCGGGTACCGAGTGGCCGGTGTCGGTGGTGTACGCCACCGACCTGTTCGACGAGCCGACGGCGCACCGGCTGGTCCGGCGCTTCGCCGAGGTGCTCGGCGCACTCGTCGCCGACCCGGCGACCTGCGTCGGCGACGTGGAGATCATGAGCCCGGCGGAGACGGCCACGGAGGCCGGCCGTGAGTCCGGCGGTGAGATCGCACTCCCGGCGTTCGGGTCGGTCGCCGACGCCGTCGCCGCACAGATGACGGCGACACCGGATGCCACCGCGCTGCTGGTCGGTGACCGTCGGATCACCTACGCGGAGTTCGCCGCCCGCGTCGCCGTCCTGGCGCGGCAGTTGCGCCGGCTCGGCGTCGGCCCGGATGACGCCGTGGGTCTGTGCATCCCGAGATCGGCGGAGATGGTGGTGGCCATCCACGCGGTGATCGCCGCAGGCGGCCAGTACGTCCCGATCGACACCGGTGCACCGGCCGATCGCGTCGAGTACATGGTGTCGACCGCACGCGTCGGTGTCGTCCTGGTGGGCGCCGGGACGGTGCCGCCGTCGATCGCCGCACTCGAGCGCATCCGGTGTGTCGAGGTGGACTGTGGCGGTCTGTTCGACCCGGCCACTCCCGCCCTCACCGACGCCGACCGTGTCCGCGCCATCCGGCCCGACGACGCCGTCTACACCCTGTTCACCTCGGGCTCCACCGGGCGCCCGAAGGGTGTCACCCTGACCCACGCCGCGGTCCTCAACCGTGTGTGGTGGGGACTGGACGAACTCCCGATCGACACCACCGACCGGGTGATGCTGAAGACGCCGTACACCTTCGACGTGTCGGTCCCGGAACTGTTCGCGCCGTTGATGGTCGGCGCCACCATGGTCGTGTTGCGCGCCGATGGGCACCTCGACCCGATCCACGTCGCCGACGAACTCGCCCGCACCCGCACCACGATGGTCCACTTCGTGCCGTCGATGCTGGCGGTCTTCCTCGACGTGGCGGGGGAGGAGCGGGTGCGATCGCTGAGGTCGGTCCGGATCGTGTCCACCACCGGTGAGGCGCTGCCGCCGTCGGTGGCCGCGCGGCTGCGCGCATGGATGCCGCAGGTCCGGTTCTACAACCTGTACGGCCCCACCGAGGCGGCGGTCGAGATCACCTACGAGTCGATCGAGACCGTCGAGGCGGGCGCGTCGTCGGTGGCCATCGGTGTGCCGGTGTGGAACTCGTCGGCGGTCGTCCTCGACGGACGTCTGCGGCGGGTGCCGACCGGAGTGCCGGGCGAACTCTATCTGGGTGGCGTCCAGCTGGCCCGGTGTTATGCCGGACGCCCCGACCTGACCTCCGAGAGGTTCGTCGCCGACCCGTTCGGTGCCGGCGGGACACGGCTCTACCGCACCGGTGACCTCGTTCGGCGCCGGCCCGACGGGGTCCTGGAGTACCTGGGCCGCACCGACTTCCAGGTGAAGCTGCGCGGCCAGCGCATCGAACTCGGCGAGATCGAGGCCGTGATGGCATCGGCACCCGGCGTGGTGCACGCCGCGGCGACGGTGGTGGACTCACCGCACGGCGGGCAGCACCTGGTCGGCTACGTCGCCGCGCCCGGCGGCCGCCCGGTGGACCTGGAAGCTGTGAAACAGGCGGTGGCGCAGTCGCTACCGGAGTACATGCGTCCGACCACCTGGATGGTGCTGACCGAGGTCACCATCAACAGCGCGGGCAAGCTGGACCGGAAGTCGTTGCCGGTGCCCGAGTTCTCCGCCGTGGAGTACATCGGGCCCGCCACCCCGGCGGAGGAGATGATCGCCGATGTCTTCGCCGAGTTGCTCGGCGTCGATCGGGTCGGTGTCACCGACGACTTCTTCGCGCTCGGCGGCAACTCGCTGTCGGCGATGCGCCTGGCCGCCCGGGTCGCCGACGTCGTCGGCTCGCAGGTGTCGGTCCGTGATCTCTTCGAGGCCCCCACCGTGCGGACCCTGGCCGCACACGTCGCCCATCGGGCGGGAGGATCGGAACCGATCACCGCCGTCATGCCACGGCCGGACCGGATCCCACTGTCCTTTGCGCAGCAGCGCATGTGGTTCATCAACCAGTTCGACCCCTCGGCGCCGACGTACAACATCCCCGTCGTCCTCGAACTGTCCGGCGCGCTCGACGTCGATGCCCTCGGGCATGCGCTCGTCGACGTCGTGATCCGCCACGAGATCCTGCGGACCACCTTCCCGTCCGTCGACGGGGCACCCGTCCAGCAGGTCGACGACGCCGCGACGGTGGCCGCTCGCCTGGACTGGCAGGTCGTCGGCTCACGTGCGGAACTGGAGGCCGCGCTGACCGCCGGCTTCGACGTGAGCACGCGATGGCCGGTGCGGGCACGCCTGTGGCGCAACGCCGCCGGCGCACACCTGCTCGGCGTGGTGGCCCACCACATCGCCGCCGACGGACAGTCGATGGCCCCGCTGATGACCGACCTGATCGTCGCCTACGCCGCGCGGATCGCCGGTGAGGCACCACGATTCGAGGCGCTACCGGTGCAGTTCGCCGACGTGGCGCTGTGGCAGCACCGGGTGCTCGGCCGGTCGGACGATCCGGACTCGGTGGTCGGTGCGCAGCTGGTCTACTGGCTCGACCGGCTGTCCGGGGTGCCCGACGTACTCGACCTGCCCACCGACCGGCCACGGCCGCAGGTCGCGACGGGGCGCGGGGCGCGCGTCACCTTCGAGATACCCGCCGAGGTGGCCGACCGGGCCGCGGCGATCGGCGCCGAGCACGCCGTCACCGCCTTCATGGTCGCCCACGCCGCGCTCGCGGTGCTCCTCGCCCGGTTGTCGGCGACCGACGACATCGTCGTCGCCACCCCGATCGCCGGGCGTGGCCGGCGCGAACTCGACCTGCTCGTCGGCATGTTCGTCAACACACTGGTGCTGCGCACCGGCGTGGATCCGGCGGTGAGTTTCACCGATCTGCTCGGCCACACCCGCACCGTCGACCTGGATGCCTTCGCCAACGCCGACGTGCCGTTCGAAACCCTCGTGGAGAAGATCAATCCGGTGCGGTCGGAGGCGTTCGCCCCGCTGGCCCAGGTGATGCTGACCCTCGATCGTTCGGCGATCCCCGGTGTCACCGATCCTGCGGTCGGCATCCCGGCAGGCGAGCACGCCGGACTCACGATCTCCGCGCTGCCGGCACCCGTGGTGGCGGCGCAGGTGGATCTCGCGATCGGGCTGACCGTCGGCGAGCGGGGCGAGAGCTGGTCCGGGACACTGATCTACGCCACCGATCTCTTCGACGAACCGTCCGCACAGCGCTTCGCGGCGTCGTTCTCCGACGTGCTGCACGCGGTCACCGCCGACCCGCAGATCGCGGTCGGTGACGTCGCCCTGCTCGACGACCGGCAACTCCGGGACCTCGACGGGTGCTCGCGCGGTGCGCGGACCCGGTACGCCGCGGGCACCATCGCCGACGCCGTGGCCGCCACGATCGCCGCCGCGCCCACCGCGGTGGCCCTGCACCACGAGGGCCGCGAGGTGTCCTACGGTGAGTTCGGTGAGCGCGTCGATGCCCTTGCGCGACAACTCATCACACTGGGTGTCGGTCCCGACGTCGCGGTGGGCGTGTGCCTGCCGCGGTCGGTGGAGATGGTCGTGGCGATCGCGGCGGTCGTCACCGCGGGCGGACAATACGTCCCGATCGACACCGCGGCGCCGACCGACCGTGTGGCGGGCATGATCGCGACCGCCGGGATCGGTATCGTGCTGGTCTCCGGCACGGTCTCCCCGGCGATCGCCGAGATCGTCGACGGTGCGGACGCGACGGTCACCGTGCTCGCCGTCGATGCGTCGGCACCGGTCACCGGCGATCACACCCCGGTCACCGACGCCGAGCGCATCGCCGCGCTGCGCCCCGATCACGCCCTGTACACGCTGTTCACGTCCGGCTCCACCGGCCGGCCCAAGGGTGTCACCGTCTCCCATGCCGCCGTGCTCAATCGCCTGCACTGGGGACTCGACGAATACCCGTGGGGCCCGGCCGATCGCATCGTCCAGAAGACCCCGTACACCTTCGACGTCTCGGTTCCGGAGCTGTTCGGTCCGCTCCTGGCCGGGGCGCAGATGGTGATCGCCCGGGCGGGCGGACACACCGACCCCGAGTACATCGGCGATCTGATCACGGCCACCGGGGCCACCTCGGTCCACTTCGTCCCGTCGATGCTGGCGGTCTTCCTCGACGTGGTCGGGCGTGACCGGTTGCGCGAACTGACCACGCTGCGATGGTTGTTCGCCTCCGGTGAGGCGCTGCCACCGGCGGTGGTGGCGCAGGCCCACGAGGCGTTGCCGTGGGTGGGTGTCCACAACCTGTTCGGTCCCACCGAGGCCGCGGTGGAGGTCGCCCATGCCGACGTGACCGACGCCCCGCGGATCATCCCGATCGGACGCCCGGTGACCAACACCGACACCTGGGTGCTCGACGCGCGGCTGCGGCCGGTGCCGGTCGGCGTCCCAGGTGAGCTGTACCTCGGCGGCGTCCAACTGGCCCGCGGATATGCCGGCCGGCCGGACCTCACCGTGCAACGATTCGTCGCCGACCCCCACGGTGATCCCGGTGCCCGGCTGTACCGCACCGGAGACCGGGTGCGGTGGAACGCCTCCGGCGCGATCGAGTACCTCGGCCGCACCGACTTCCAGGTCAAGCTGCGCGGTCAGCGGATCGAGCTCGGCGAGATCGAATCGGTCCTCGCGGCCGCCGACGGTGTGGTGCATGCCGCGGTGACCGTGGCCATCGCGCCGTCGGGTGCCCAGCATCTGGTGGGCTACCTGGCGCCGGCCACGGTCGACCTCGACGTGGTGCGCACCCGGATCGCCCGCGATCTACCCGAATACATGCGGCCCACCGTGTACGTACGGCTCGAGACCGTCCCGCTGAACCCGGCGGGCAAACTCGACCGCCGCGCCCTGCCCGTCCCGGACTTCGGGATCGGCGACGAGCACGTCGCCGCCGAGGGCACCGTGGAGGTGGCACTGGCGGCCATCGTCTCCGCCGTGCTCGGCGTCGACGACGTGTCGGTGACCGAGTCGTTCTTCGCACTCGGCGGCGACTCGATCATGTCGATCCAGCTCGCCTCCGCCGCGCGCGCCGCGGGGATGGGGCTCTCGCCACGGGATGTCTTCGAGCACCGCACCGTCCGGGCGCTGGCCCGGGCGGTGATCGCGGGCGCGAACACCCTCCCGGCGCTCGCGGAGCCCGACGGCGGGCCGACCGGCGGGCTTCCGGTGCCGCCGATCGTCTCCTGGATGCTCGAACATTTCGACACCACAGCCGATCTCGCCGATTTCTCGCAGGCCTCGGTACTGCAGGCACCCACCGGGATCACCGCCGAGGTGCTCGCCGACCTGCTCGGTACGGTACTCGCCACCCACCCGATGCTGAGCGCTGCGCTGACCGTCGACGACACCGTCCCGCGACTCGTGACCGGTACCCGCACCGACCTCGCCGGGCCGGTGACGGTGACCGGGTCGGCCGACCCCGTCGGCTCGGCGGGATTCGTCGACGCGGTGACCGCCGCACATGCCGACGCCGCCGGTCGACTCGACCCGGCGGCGGGCCGGCTGGTCGAGGCGGTGCTGGTGACCGACCCCGCCGGGGCCGGGTGGATCGTGCTGGTCATCCACCACCTCGGCGTCGACGCCGTGTCGTGGTCGGTGATCATCGAAGACCTCGTCACCGCGTGGGCCGCCCACACCGCCGGACAGACCCCCGCGCCACGTGCCGAACAGACCTCCATGCGGGCCTGGACGAGCGCACTGGTCGACCAGACCGACCTGCGCACAACCGAACTCGGGCACTGGCTGCACCGGCTGCCGGTGCGTCCGACAGCGCTGGGCGCCCAGCTCGACCGCAGCCGCGACCGGGCGGCCACCGCACGATCGGTGGTTGCGCGCGTCGGATCCGAACTCGCCGAGGAGATCCTGACGTCGGTACCCCGGGCCTTCGACGCCGGTGTGGAGGACGTGCTGCTGGCCGCCCTGGCGCGTGCCGTCCGATCCTGGCAGGCCGAACGCGGCATCGTCGACGACGCACCGGTCTCGGTACTGGTCGAGGGACACGGCCGCACCGAGGAGATCCTCGCCCGCGGCGACGACCCGCGCAGCGCCGACCTGTCGCGCACCGTCGGCTGGTTCACCACTGTCGTGCCGGTCGCACTGGACCCGTGTACCGACCCGGTGCACGCGGTGAAGGCGGCCAAGGAGGAGCGACTGGGCCGCCCCGACGCCGGAGTGGGTTTCGGTGTCCTGCGCTATCTCGCCGACACCGAGCTGTCGGCGCGTCCGCTGCCGTCGATCGGCTTCAACTACCTGGGCAACGTTGCGGGTGGGCCTGCGCGGTCCGGAGATCTGCTGCCGGTGGGGCAGGAGATCCGGCTGCTCGGATCCCCGGCCGGCCGGATGGTCGCCCTGAACTCGCTGACCATCAATGCGAGTACGGTGCCCACCGCGGACGGTCGTGAGATCAGCGCCGACATCGCCTTCCCCGCAGCACTGTTCGACGATTCCGACATCACCGACCTCGCCGACCGGTGGCTGGCCGAACTCGGTGCCGTGGCCGCCGTCGTGGCCGGGGGCACCCCGCTGGGTCTGTCCCCGTCGGATGTGCCCGGTGCCGATGTCGGGCAGGCCGACCTCGACGACCTCGCCGCTCGGTTCGGTGACGCGGTGATCTGGCCGCTCGCACCCCTGCAGCAGGGCCTGTACTTCCAGGCCGAACTCGCCGCGGCGGGTTCGGCGACCGGTGCCGTCGACGTGTACGTGACCCAGGTGATCGTGTCGGTCGGCGGTGACGTCGACGCCGAACGGCTGCGCGAGGCCGCCCACCGATTGTTCGATCACCACCGGGTGCTGCGGTCGGGATTCGTCCGCACCATCGGCGGTTCGGTGGTCGCGGTGATCGCCGATGACGTCGAGATCCCTTGGGAAGTGGTCGACCTCGGCGATGATCTCGCCTCGGTGACCGATGCCGAGGACGATCGGATCGCGCGGATCGCCGATCGCGAGCGGCTGCAGCGGTTCGATCTCGATCGGCCGCCGCTGGTCCGGTTCGTCCTCGTCCGCCACGCCGGCGGTGCCCATCTGGTGGTCACCAACCACCACATCCTGCTCGACGGATGGTCCGGGCCGCTGGTCCTCGCAGATCTGCTGGCGCTGTATGCAACCGGGCGCACTTACACCGAGAATGCGGGTACCGCAGGCGATTTCGCCGACCATCTGCGTCGGCTGGCGACCGCCGACACCACTGCGGCGAGGGCGGCCTGGCGAGAGGTCCTGGCCCGGGTCGACCGGCCGACACTGGTCGCCGCCGGACGTGAGGCCTCCGTCGACGATCTCCCGCAGGAACGCGTGCTGACCGTCCCCGCCGACCGCACCGCGGCACTCGATGCCGCCGCCCGCGATCTCGGCGTCACCCTGGCCACCCTCGTCCAGTTCGCGTGGGCGGTCCTGGTGTCGCGGGTCGGCGGCGAACAGGTCGTCACGTTCGGCGAGACCGTCTCCGGACGCCCCGCCGACCTCGACGGTGTCGAGTCGATGGTGGGACTGTTCATCAACACGCTGCCCGTCGTGGTCGACGTCGATCCGGACCGTTCGGTGCGAGATGTGCTGGCCCGCCTGCAGTCGGACAAGGTCGCGGTGCTCGACCATCAGCAGATCGGCCTCCCGGACCTGCTCGCGATGACCGGGGTCGCCGGCGCAGTGTTCGACACCCTGATGGTGCACGAGTCCTATCCGGTCGACACCGACTCGCTGACCGGCACCGGGACCGGGACCGATCTCGAGATCGTCGACGTCGTGACCCGCGACGCCACCCACTACCCGCTCACCCTGATCTCGTCCCTGCGGGGTGACGCCCTCCGGATGACGCTGGCATATCTGCCGTCGGCCTTCGGCGACCGGCAGGTGGAGATCTTCACCGACATGCTGCTGCGGGTGCTCGACGCCGTCGCCGAGACGCCGTCCCCACCGGTCGGCGACATCGCGCTGCTCGACGTGGACCGCTACGTCGAGGCCCTTGTGGAACCGGTGCCCGGCCCCCGATCCGGGCGCAGTCTGGTCGACCTCGCCGGCGAGTCGTTCACCCGGTTCGCCGATCGCGTGGCGGTCACCGCCGGACGGTCGGCACTCGGATACGGCGACCTCGACCGGCGGTCGGCCGCGGTGGCCACCGCGCTGATCGACCGCGGTGTGCGGGTGGGGGACCTGGTCGGCGTGGCCACCGGACGCGGCACCGATCTGCCGGTGGCGATCCTCGGTGTCCTGCGCGCCGGGGCCGGCTACCTGCCGCTCGATCTGACCAACCCGACCGAACGCCTGCGGCACATCGTCACCGACGCCGCACCCGCTGTGGTGATCACCGACGCCGGCTCGGCGGGCGCATCCCTGTGGGCGGAGCTGCCCGAATCCGTGGCGATCGCCGACATCGGGTCACTGGTGTCCGACGGCGCGGCGCATACACCGGCGGACCTGCCGCGGGTGCACCCCGACACCCTCGCCTACGTGATCTACACGTCGGGTTCCACCGGTGTGCCCAAGGGGGTGGCGGTCAGCCATCGCGACGTGGTGGCCCTGCTCGACGCCGCGGCGGCCGAGTTCACCCTGTGCGAGACCGACACCTGGACCCTGTTCCACTCCTATGCCTTCGACTTCTCGGTGTGGGAGTTGTGGGGCGCACTGTGCACCGGGGCCCGGTGCGTGATCGTCGACCGGGACGTCGCACGCTCCCCGGAGGAGTTCCTCGGCCTGCTCGCCGACGAACATGCCACCGTCGTCAGCCTCACCCCGTCGGCCTTCGTCCAGCTCGGCGAGGCGCGGCGACGCACACCGACCGCACTCCCGGATCTGCGCTACCTCGTCTTCGGCGGCGAGGCACTGGAATTCGAGTATGTCCGCCGCTGGTTCGACGAGCACCCCGCCGACACCGCGACCCTGGTCAACATGTACGGGATCACCGAGACCACCGTGCACGTCAGCTTCCGCGCACTCGATCCCGCCGTGGTCGCCGCGGGTGACGCCAGCTTCGTCGGCCGGCCGCTGAACAGCCTGGGCATCCACCTCCTCGACGGCCGGCTGCGGCCGGTGCCCGACGGCGTCGTCGGTGAGATGTATGTGACCGGACACCAACTGGCACAAGGATATCTGCGGCGGAGGGGACTGTCGGCGACACGTTTCGTCGCCTCCCCGTTCGGCACCGCCGAGCGCATGTACCGCACCGGTGACCTCGCCCGCCGCATCGGTGGGGACATCGAATACCTCGGACGCGGCGACGCCCAGGTACAACTGCGTGGCTACCGGATCGAATACGGCGAGGTCGAGGCGGCACTGCTCGCGGCGCCGGAGGTACTCGCCGCCGCCGCACGCGTCGTCGAGATGCCCGGGCGCGGTGACCAACTGATCGGCTATGTGGTGCTCGGCGGTACCGGACCTGGTTCCGGGGAGCCCGATGCCCAGCTCATCCGGGCGAGCGCCGCGAAGGTGGTACCCGGCTACATGGTTCCCGACGTGGTGATGGGAATCGACCGGCTGCCGCTGACCGCGAACGGCAAACTCGACCGCGGCGCGCTGCCGATCCCGGAGCCGGTGGCACACACCGGCGGGATCGTGGAGGCCGCGAGCGCCGACGAACTGATGCTCGCCGAGGTGTTCGCCGATGTCCTCGGACTCGACGATCCGGCCGAGATCGGGGTCACCACAGGCTTCTTCGACATCGGCGGCAACTCGTTGTCGGCGTCGCGGCTGGCGGCCCGGGTGGCCGATGTGCTCGGCGTGGACGTCTCGGTACGCGATGTCTTCGAGGCACCGTCGGTGCGGGCACTGCTGGCCTTGGTCGCCGACCGTGGTGCCGGCCTCGCCCCGATCACCGCGGTCAGCCCGCGACCGGAGCACATCCCGCTGTCGTTCGCCCAGCAGCGCATGTGGTTCCTCAACCGCTTCGACGCGCGGTCCGCGGCTTACAACATCCCGGTGGTGGTGCGGATCCGGGGACGTCTCGAGGTACCCACCCTGCGGACGGCGCTGCTCGACGTCGTCACCCGGCACGAGATCCTGCGCACGGTGTTCCCCGCACAGGACGGTGCCGGCCGTCAGATGATCCTGTCGCCGGAACAGATGGTCGACCGATTCGACTGGGCGGTCGTCGATTCCGCGGCCGATGTCGATTCCGCGGCCGACGTCGAATCCGCGGTGATGTCGGGGTTCGACCTCACCGAGACGCTGCCGGTCCGGGTGCGGCTGTGGCCGGTGTCGGCCGACGAGCACGTCCTGGCCGTGGTGATGCACCACATCGCCGCCGACGGCGAGTCGATGGTGCCGCTGGTGACCGACATGACCACCGCCTACGCGGCCCGGACCCGCGGTGTGGAACCGGACTTCACGCCGCTCTCGGTGCAGTTCGCCGACTACGCGATCTGGCAGCATGCCGAGCTCGGCTCGGCCGACGCCGCCGACTCGGTGGTCGGCGCCCAGCTGGCCTACTGGACCGGCGCGCTCGCCGGACTGCCCGATCTCCTCGAACTGCCCACCGACCGGCCACGTCCGCCGGTGGCATCACAGCGCGGTGCCCGGACCGGACTGGGCATCCCCGCCGAACTCGCCGACCGCATCGCAGCGGTGGCCCGCGATGTCGGGGTCACCCCGTTCATGGTGGTGCACGCCGCTCTCGCGGTACTGCTCGCCCGGCTGGCGACGGCCGAGGACATCGCGATCGCCGTTCCGGTCGCCGGACGTGGACAGCGCGTCCTCGACCCGCTGATCGGCATGTTCGTGAACACCCTGGTGTTGCGCACCGGGATCGTCGCCGACGAGACGTTCACGGACCTGTTGCACGGTGTCCGTACCGCCGATCTGGCGGCCTTCGCACACGCCGACGTCCCCTTCGAGACCGTCGTCGAGGCACTCGAGCCGACCCGGTCAGAGGCCTTCTCGCCACTGGCACAGGTGATGCTGACCTTCAACGAGGCCGCCCGCGGTGCCTCGGTGATCGAGGCGATCGGTGCGGTCACCGGTGACGAACTCACCCTCACCGCGGTGGAGCCCGCCGAGGTGCCCGCACAGCTCGACCTCAACGTCGTGGTGTCCACCGCACCGGCCGGGCAGAACTGGGATCTCCGGACCACCTATGCCACCGACCTGTTCGACGAGGCGTCCATCGACCGGCTCAACCGGCGGCTCGTGCGGGTACTCGACCTGCTCACCGCGACCCCGGACGGCGCCGTCGGCGATATCCGGATCGTCGACGACGCCGAGAACCGCACCATCGAGGGCACCGAACTCGGTGCCGTGGTGGATCTTCCGCCCATGAAGACGGTGGATCTTCCGCCCATGAAGACGGTGGATCTTCCGGCGGTGACCACCGTGGCCGACGCGATCGCCGCGGGTATCGCGGCGCACCGCCGGTCCGTCGCGCTCGTCGCCGGCGACCGGGAGATCTCGTTCGCCGAGTTCGGTGCCCGGGTCGGCACCCTCGCCCGCGATCTCATCGCCGCCGGTGTGGGACCCGATGTGGCCGTGGCCCTGTGCATTCCGCGTTCGCCGGAGATGATGGTGGCCGTCCACGCGGTGATCGCCGCAGGCGGACAGTATGTGCCCGTGGAGATCTCGGCACCCGCAGACCGTGTGGAGTACATGCTCACCACCGCCGGTGCCGCGGTGTTGCTGACCGCCGCCGAGACCTCCGGGTCGGATGCCGCGACGGCGGCCCGAGCCGCCGGGATCGCGGTGCTGACGGTGAACACTTCCGGTCCGGCCGATCTCACCGTCGCCCCCGTCACCGACGCCGACCGGCTTGCCCCGCTGCGCCCCGACGCGGCGGTCTACACCCTGTTCACCTCCGGATCCACCGGTCGCCCCAAGGGGGTCACGCTCTCGCATGCCGCCGTGCTCAACCGCCTGTGGTGGGGACTCGACGAACTGCCCCTCGACACCACCGACGTGGTGCTGCAGAAGACGCCCTACACCTTCGACTGCTCGGTTCCGGAGTTGTTCGCGCCGTTGATGATCGGTGCGACGACCGTGGTCCTGCGCGACGGCGGCCACCTCGACCCGGTCCATGTGGCCGACGAGATCGAACGCACCGGTGTGACGATGGTGCACTTCGTGCCGTCGATCCTGTCGGTGTTCCTCGAGGTCGTGGAGACCGACCGGCTCGCCCGGCTCGACACGGTGCGGATTCTCTCCACGACCGGTGAGGCGCTGCCGCCGGCCGTGGCCGCGACCGTCCGGCAGATCTGGCCGGAGGCGTTGTTCTACAACCTGTACGGCCCCACCGAGGCCGCGGTCGAGATCACCTATCGGCGCATCGAGACCGTCTCGGCCGGCGACCCGACGGTCCCGATCGGCGTGCCGATGTGGAATTCGTCTGCGGTGGTGCTCGATTCACGTCTGCACCGAGTCCCTGACGGTGTCGCCGGTGAGCTCTACCTCGGCGGGGTCCAGCTCGCCCGCGGCTATGCCGCCCGGGCCGACCTGACCGCCGAACGGTTCGTCGCCGACCCCTACGGGGCACCCGGGACACGGCTGTACCGGACCGGCGACCTGGTGCGCCGCCGCGCCGGCGGTGTGCTGGAGTACCTGGGCCGCACCGACTTCCAGGTCAAGCTGCGCGGCCAGCGGATCGAGCTGGGGGAGATCGAGGCGGTGATCGCCTCGGCGCCGGGCGTGGTACACACCGCGGCGACCGTGGCGACGGCACCCGGCGGGGGAGAACACCTCGTCGGCTATGTGTCGGCCGCGACCGGCACGGAGATCGACCTCGACGCGGTGCGGGCGACCGTCGCCGCCGCACTACCGGAGTACATGCGGCCCACCGTGTGGATGCCGGTCGACCACCTCGCCCTCAACACGGCGGGCAAGATCGATCGAAAGGCGTTGCCGGAACCGGTCTTCGAGGCATCGGAGTACGTCGAACCGGAGACCGGCACCGAGCGCACGCTGGCCGCGGTGTTCGCCGAGGTACTCGGCACCGACCGGGTCGGTGCCACCGACCACTTCTTCGATCTCGGTGGCAACTCGCTGTCGGCGATGCGGCTCACCGCCCGCGCCGGCCAGATCCTCGGCCGCGAGCTGGGGGTCCGGGACCTGTTCGATGCACCGACCGTGCGTGACCTCGCCGCGCGGATCGGCACCCCCGACCACAGCGGCGCGGCACCCGGACCGGTCACCGTGGCCGATCCACGCCCGGAGCGCATCCCGCTGGCCTTCGCGCAGCAGCGCATGTGGTTCATCAACCGGCTCGACCCCGCCTCGCCGGCCTACAACATCCCGGTCGTCCTGCAGGTGTCGGGCGATCTCGACGTGGACGCGCTGCACGCGGCACTGATCGCCGTCGTCGTGCGCCACGAGATCCTGCGGACCACCTTCCCGTCGGCCGACGGCATCGGATACCAGAAGATCGGGCGGGTGTCGTCGGTGGCGGCCCGGCTCGACTGGGCCGTGGTGGACTCGACCGACGAGATCCGGGAGGCGGTGGAGACCGGGTTCGACGTCACCACCGCGTGGCCGATCCGGGTACGGGTCGCCCGTACCGCACCGGCCGAGTACGTCATCGCCGTGATCACCCATCACATCGCCTCCGACGGTGAGTCGATGGCACCGCTGATCGCCGACCTCACCACCGCCTACCTCGCCGAATCGGCCGACACCGACCCCGACTTCGCGCCGCTGGCAGTGCAGTTCGCCGATGTCGCGATCTGGCAGCACCGCGTTCTGGGCAGCCCGGAGAACCCGGGATCGTCGGTGGGCGGACAACTGGCGTACTGGACCGGCCGGCTGGCCGGCCTCGACCCGGTCGGCGACCTGCCGACCGATCGGCCGCGCCCACCGGTCGCCTCGGGACGCGGTGGCCGCGTCGGATTCGGGATCGACACCGGCCTCGGTGCCCGGATCGACGATCTCGCACGCGAATCCGGTACGACACCGTTCATGGTGGTCCACGCCGCACTCTCGGTGGTCCTGGCCCGGCTCGGTGCCGCCGACGACATCGCGGTGGGGACCCCGATCGCCGGTCGCGGCTCCGCGGAGCTGGATCCGCTGATCGGTATGTTCGTCAACACACTGATCCTGCGGACCCGAGTCGACCGGGACGCCACATTCGCCGCCCTCCTCGACGAGGTCAGGCGCACCGATCTCGACGCCTTCGCCAACGCCGACGTCCCGTTCGAGGCCGTCGTCGAGGCGTCCGGGGCGCCGCGCTCGGCGGCGTTCGCACCGTTCTCACAGGTGTGGCTGACCTTCGACCAGTCCACCCTGCCCGAGACCGCCGGGGCCGATCTGGCCGCCGGGCGGCTCGGCGACCTCACGCTGACCCCGCTGACGCCGGACACCGTGCGGGCCCGGGTGGACCTCATGGTCTCGGTGGCCCATGCCGACGCCGCACCGTGGCAGGCCTCGATCGTGTACGCCACCGACCTGTTCGACGAGCCGACGGTGTCGGGGCTGGCCGAGCACCTCGTCGGGGTGCTCGAGGCCGTGGTCGCCGATCCGCGCATCCTCGTCGGTGACGTGCCGTTCTCGGCGGGTACGACCGTCGGGGAACTGGCCCGCGCACCCCGGCCGGTGACCCCGGCGCCGGTGGCGAGTTCGTTCGATCCCGCCGCCTTCGATTCGGATGTGGTGGTGACCGGCGGGCGCCAGACCCCGCCGGTGATCCTCGCCGACATCGTCGCCACCGCCGCCACCACCTGGGGGCCACGGCAGGCCGTGGTGGACGCCGACGGTGAGATGCTCACCTATGCCGAGCTCGATGCGCGCTCGAATCGACTGGCGCACTGGCTGATCGGGCAGGGGATCGGCGCCGAGTCGCTGGTCGCGCTCGCGATGGGCCGATCGGCACGTCTGCTGACCGCGATCTGGGCGGTCGCCAAGACCGGCGGCGGCTACGTCCCGATCGACGCCGACTACCCGGCCGACCGGATCGCCACGATGATCGAGGACTCCGGGGCAGTGCTGGGACTCACCGTCGCCGCCGCCGGAGATCTGCCGGGTACGGCATTCGAGTGGATACGGATCGACGACGACGCGGTGACCGCGACGATCGCCTCGACCTCCGACGCGGCGATCACCGACACCGATCGCCTCGCCACGGTCCATCCGACCTCGATCGCCTACGTCATCTACACCTCCGGGTCGACCGGCCGGCCGAAGGGCGTGGCGGTCACCCACACCGGGCTGGCGAACTTCGCCGCCGAGGAGATCCGCCGCAGCGGTGCCGACGAGTACGCGCGGGTCCTCGGCTTCGCGTCGCCGAGTTTCGACGCCTCGGTGCTGGAGTACCTGCTGGCCACGGTGTCCGGCGGTGTCCTGATCTACCGGCCGTCCGACGCCGTCGGCGGTCCGGGGCTGGCCGACCACATGGCCCGGCAGGCGGTCACCCACGCCTTCCTCACCCCGTCGGTGCTGGCGACCCTGGAGCCACACGGTGTTCCGACGCTGCGCGTGGTCTATGCGGGCGGCGAGGCGGTGCCGCAGGCGCTCAAGGACCAGTGGGCGGCGTTCCGGCGGGTGCAGAATCTGTACGGCCCCACCGAGACCACGATCGGCGTGACGATCAGTGCGCCGATGGGTGTCGGCGAGCCGGTCACCCTCGGCGGTCCGCTCGCCGGTGTCGGGCTGATGGTGCTCGACACCCGGCTGCGTCCGGTCCCGGTGGGTGTGCCCGGGGAGCTCTACGTGTGTGGCGGCGCACTCTCGCGCGGTTACCTCGACGACCCGGCACGCACGGCGAGCCGGTTCGTCGCCAACCCGCACGGGCCGGACGGTGACCGCATGTACCGCACCGGTGACGTCGTCCGGTGGCGGCAGAACAGTGCCGGTGAGGTGGTCCTGGACTACTCCGGCCGCAGCGACGACCAGGTCAAGCTGCGTGGTCTGCGGATCGAACTCGGCGAGATCGAGGCGGTGCTGGCAGGCCATCCCGGTGTGCGCGCCGCGGTGGTGGTCGGCGTCGGTGGTTCGGTGGCGACGGCACTGGCCGGCTACGTGGTGGCCGACACCGGGTCGCTCGACGTCGACGAGGTCCGTGCCCATGTCGCCGAACGCCTTCCCGCCCACATGGTCCCGTCGTCGATCACGGTTCTCGACGCACTGCCGTTGACCCCGGTCGGCAAACTCGACAAGCGGGCGCTGCCCGATCCGGTGATCACCGCGGGCGAGTTCGTCGCGCCGGCCGATCCCACCGAGGCCGCGATGGCGCGGGTCTTCGCCGAACTCCTCGATCTCGATCCCGCCGAGGTGTCGGTGACCGCCGACTTCTTCGATCTCGGGGGCAACTCGCTCTCGGCGACGCGGCTCGCCGCCCGGGCCGGGGAGGCGCTGTCGGCGGAGATCTCGGTCCGCGACGTCTTCGCGGCCGGATCGGTGCGGGCGCTGGTGGCCGCCGCGGCCGGCCGGGACGGCGGCATCGTCGCCCCGATCGTGGCCGAACCGGCACGGCCGGACCGTATCCCGCTGTCGTTCGCACAGCAGCGGATGTGGTTCATCAACCAGTTCGACCCGTCGTCGCCGACCTACAACGTGCCGATCGTGATGCGCGTGAGCGGTCCGCTCGACATCCGGGCACTGCGGTCGGCGATCGCCGATCTCGTGGTGCGCCACGAGATCCTGCGCACCACCTTCGTCTCCGTCGACGGTGATCCGGTGCAGCTGATCGGTGACGTCGCCGAGATCGGCGACCGGCTCGACTGGGCGGTGGTGGACACACCGGCCGAGCTCGAGACGGCGGTGACCACCGGATTCGACGTCACCGCCGACCTGCCCCTGCGGGTCCGCGTGCTCACCCTCGCCGAGGGCGAGGCCGTGGTGGCGGTGGTGACCCACCACATCGTCGCCGACGGCGAGTCGATGGCACCGCTGATCGGTGACCTGATCACCGCCTACGAGGCCCGGCTGCGGGGTGCGGCACCGGAGTTCGCGCCGATGGAGATCCAGTTCGCCGATTTCGCACTCTGGCAGCGCGAGACCCTCGGCGACACCGGCGATCCGGACTCGGTGGTCGGCAGGCAACTGCGTTACTGGGCCGAACAGCTCGACGGTCTGCCCGACGTCCTCGACCTGCCCGCCGACCGGCCACGGCCACGCGTCGCCTCGCAGCGGGGGGCCTCGGTGGCCTTCGACCTGCCGGCCGACGTCGCCACCGCGGTCGCCACGATCGCCCGCGAGGCCGGGGTCACCTCCTACATGGTCGTGCACGCCGCACTCGCGGTGCTGCTGGCCCGGTTGTCGGCGACCGACGACATCGCGATCGGCAGTCCGGTCGCCGGGCGTGGCCGCCGCGAACTCGACCCGCTGGTGGGCATGTTCGTCAACACGCTGGTGTTGCGGACCCGGATCGACCCGGACATGTCGTTCGCCGATCTGCTCGCGGTGGTGCGCGAGACCGACCTCGACGCCTTCGCCAATGCCGATGTGCCGTTCGAGACCGTCGTCGAGACCCTCGCTCCGGTGCGGTCGGAGGCCTTCGCGCCGCTGGCGCAGGTGTGGCTGACCCTCGACCAGTCGGTGCTGCCGGAACTGGCGCCGGGCGCACCGGCGGCGACGATCGCCGGCCTGCAGATCACCCCGGTCGACGACCTGGGCGTCCCCGCCAAGGTGGATCTGCTGATCAGCCTGACCCCGGGCGCCCCCGGCGACCGGTGGCAGGGCGCGATCGTCTATGCGACCGATCTGTTCGACGCCGACCGCGTCGCCGACCTGGCCGCCCGTCTCACCCGTCTGCTCGCCGACCTGACCGCGGCACCGCAGCTTCCGGTGTCGGCCCCGGCACTGGTGACCGCCGACGAGCGCGCGGCGATCGCGGGCTGGTCGGACGGCGCCGAGGTCGGTCTCACCGACGAGGCACTGCGCGGGGCGCCGACCCACGGCACCCTGGCCGACGTGATCGACGCCGCCTGGCGCCGGTTCGGCGAGGCGACCGCGGTGACCTTCGACGGTCGGGCGATGTCGTTCACCGAACTGGGTTCCCGGGTCGGTGCCACCGCCCGCCGCCTGATCGGTCTCGGCGTGGGACCGGATGTGGCGGTGGGTGTGTGCACGCCGAGATCCTTCGAGATGGTCATCGCGCTGCAGGCGGTGCTCGCCGCGGGCGGACAGTATGTGCCGATCGACACCGCCGCCCCCGTCGAGCGTGTGCAGTACATGCTCGACACGGCCGGTGCGGTCGCGGTGATGGTCGCCGGACATGCTGTGCCCGAGGTGATCTCCGCGCTCGCCGCGGACACCGGTATGCCGGTGGTCGCCCTCGATGCCGACGACCCCGTCGACGGCGAGGTCGCCGCGATCACCGACGCAGATCGAACCGCGCCCCTGCGGCCCGATCACGCGGCCTACACGATCTTCACCTCCGGATCGACCGGTCGCCCCAAGGGGGTCACCGTGTCCCACCGGTCGGTGTTGTCGCAGTTGATCTTCGACCAGGACCACTACGCCTTCGGACCCGACGACGTCTTCCTGCAGGTCCTCGACTACACCTTCGACCCGTCGGTGCTGGAGTTCCTCCGGTGGATGTATGACGGCGGCCGCCTGGTGATGATGCGGCCGGGGGAGCACCGCGATCCGTGGGCCGTCGCCCGCCACATCGCCGACCATCGCGTGACCAGCGCCATCATGGTGCCCTCGATGCTCTCCTCGCTGCTGGAGGCGATGAGTGAGGCCGGGACGGAATGGATCTCGTCACTGCGTCATCTGCACACCGGTGGCGAGGCCCTGACACCGGCGGTGGTCGACCGTCTGCTGGGGCTGTGGCCGCACGTGGGTCTGCACAACCAGTACGGCCCCACCGAGGCGACCATCTTCGCCACCATCGCCGAGGTCCGGCCCGGTCCGGTGACCGTGCCGATCGGCCGGCCGCTCTGGCATGTCGGCGCCCACGTCCTCGACAGCCGGCTGCAGATGGTACCGGCCGGGGTGCCGGGCGAGCTCTACCTCGGCGGGCTGCAGATCGCCCGCGGCTACGCCGATCGTCCCGGTCTCACCTCGGAACGGTTCGTCGCCGACCCCTTCGGGCAGGCCGGTGCTCGTCTCTACCGAACCGGCGACATGGTCCGCTGGAACCGGGACGGACATCTGGAGTACCTGGGCCGCACCGACTTCCAGGTCAAGCTGCGCGGCCAGCGGATCGAGCTCGGCGAGATCGAGGCGGTCGTCGCCGCGGCGCCGGGTGTCGTTCACGCCGCCGTCGCCCTCGGCCGGGCACCGGCCGGCGGCGAGGTGCTGGTGGCCTACGTCGACGGACCGGCCGGACTGGACCGCGAGACGCTGCGCACCCACGCGGCGGCGCACCTCGTCGAGTTCATGCAGCCCTCGGTGTGGATGATCCTCGACGACATGCCGCTCAACACCGCGGGCAAGGTCGACCGGAAGTCGTTGCCGGAACCGGATTTCGGTGCGATCGACGAGGAGTTCGTCGAGCCGGTCACCGAGGCCGAACGCATCCTGGCGGCACTGGTCGCCGGGCTGCTCGGACTCGACCGCGTCTCGGTCACCGAATCGTTCTTCGTACTCGGCGGGGACTCGATCATGTCGATCCAGCTGACCTCGGCGGCGCGTGCCGCCGGACTCTCGCTCTCACCGCGGGAGATCTTCGAGCTCAAGACGATCCGTGCGATGGCCGCCGCGGCCGCCGATCACACCGATCGCCTGCCGATGCTGGCCGAACCGGAGGACACCGGCGGCGCCGTCGACATCCCGCCGATCGTGTCCTGGATGCTCGAGTTGTCCGACGGCCCCGAGTTGTCCGACGGCCCCGGGTTGTCCGACGGCCCCGGGTTGTCCGACGGCCGCGAGCCGTTCGCGGACTTCACCCAGTCGCGGGTGCTGATCGCACCCACCGGGTCGACCCGCGACACCGTCGCGGCGATCGTCGCCGACGTCGTCGCCGCCCACCCGATGCTCACCGTGTCGCTGCGTCGGGCCGGTGCCGGCTGGGACCTGGTGGCCGACGGGGTGTTCGATCCGCAGACCGCCGTCACCGAGACGACCACCGGACTCGCGGTGGACGATGCGGGCTTCGCCGAGGTGGTGCGGACCGCCCACGCGCAGGCCTCGGGTCGCCTCGACCCGTCGACCGGTGCCCTGGTCGCCGCCGTTCTGGTCCATGCCTCCGGCGGCGAGCAACGCCTCGTCCTGGTGATCCACCATCTCGGTGTGGACGCGGTCTCGTGGCCGATCCTGATCGAGGACCTGATCACCGTGTGGACCCGGCGCACCGATGACGCACCGGTGCAGGTCAGGCCCGAGATCACCGGTGCGGCAGCCTGGTACGGTGCGCTCGCCGGCCAGGCCGGGGCCCGGACCGCCGAGCTCGACCACTGGCTGGTCCGGTCTCCGCTGCAGCCGACCGACCTGGGGGTCACGCCCGACCGCTCCCGCGATCGGGAGGCCACCGCGAGATCGGTGATCCACCGGGTGTCGGCCGCCACCACCGAGGCGGTGCTCACCGGGGTGCCCGAGGCCTTCGGCGGCACCGCACAGGACGTGCTGCTGGCCGCACTCGCACGGGCGGTGCGCCGCCGGCAACGTGAGCGTGGGATCGCCGACGACGCAACGGTCGTCGTGCTCACCGAGGGTCACGGCCGGGCGGAGGAGGCCATCTCCGGCGGAACCGATCCGCGGCGGGCCGACCTGTCGCGCACCGTCGGATGGTTCACCACCATCGCCCCGGCGGCACTCGACCCGGCAGTGGACATCGTGCACGCGGTCAAGGCGGCCAAGGAGGAACGTCTCGGCATGCCCGACGCCGGAGTCGGATTCGGCATCCTGCGCTACGGAGCGCAGACCGAACTCGCCGAGCGCCCGCTGCCGTCCATCGCGTTCAACTTCTTCGGCGCGGGCAAGAGATCCGGGGCCGGTGCGGCATCCGGGGCCGCCCACGTCGTCCCGTTCACCGTCGCCCCCGAGGCACCGCCGCTGCCACCGACCGTCGCCGGGGCCATGACGATGCCCGCGGTGCTCACGGTCACCGTGTCCACGGTGCCCGGCGCCGGCGGCCGCACCCTGGTCGCCGACCTGACCTTCCCCGGCGCACTGCTGACCGACACCGAGGTCGCGGCACTCGGACAGGCCTGGGAGGACGAACTCGCAGCCGTCGTCGACCACATCGCGGCCGACCCCGATCCGGGACCGTCCCCGTCGGATGTGCCGGGTGTGGCATTGACCCAGGACGATCTCGACGTCCTCGCCGTGCGATACCCGCGGGCCGCCCTCTGGCCGCTGTCGCCACTGCAGGCCGGACTCTACTTCCAGGCCGGGATGACCTCGGCCGGTGTGGGCCGGGCGGCGTCGGTCGACGTCTACGTCACCCAGGCGGTGCTGACCCTCGGTGGCGACATCGACCGTGCCCGCATCCGGCTGGCCGCATCCGATTTGCTGGCCCATCATCGGGTACTGCGCAGCGGCTATGTCCGCACGGCCGGCGGCAGCGTCGTCGCGGTGATCCCGGACGTCGTGGACATCCCCTGGGAGACCGAAGAACTCGACACCACCGCCGCGGATCGCGAGGGGCTGATCGAGGCGATCGCGGCGCGTGAGCGGGTACGGCCGTTCGACCTGGCCGCACCGCCACTGATCCGGTTCCGGCTGGTCACCCACGGTGACACCGCTACCCTGGTGGTCACCAACCACCACATCCTGCTCGACGGATGGTCCGGGCCGCTCGTCCTCGCCGACATGCTGGCGCTCTACGTGGACGGCACCACGTTCACCGGCCGGCACGCACCGCAAGCCGGCGACTTCGGCGACCACCTCCGTCGCCTCGCCCGGATCGACCCCGCGGCGGGGACCGCCGCGTGGGATCGCATACTCGAACCGCTCGCCGAGCCGACCCTGGTGTCGTCGGATCTCGAGGTGAGCGCCGAATCGATGCCGCGCGACCACATCGCACTGCTCGATCCGGACCTGACCGCCGCGATCGGCCGGCTGGCCCGTTCCCAGGGCGTCACGGTCTCCACCGTGCTGCAGTTCGCCTGGGCGGTGCTGCTGTCGCGGATGACCGGCAACCAGGTGGTCGCCTTCGGCGAGACCGTGTCCGGACGTCCCGCCGACCTCGACGGGGTCGAGCAGATGGTCGGCCTGTTCATCAACACCCTTCCGGTGGTGGTCGACGTCGACCCGGCGGCCACCGTCGCCGACGTCCTGACCACGATGACCGCGCAGAAGACCACGGTGCTCGACCACCAGCACGTCGCGCTGTCGGAGATCGTCGGCCGCACCGGACTCCCGGCGCTGTTCGACACCCTGACCGTCTACGAGTCGTATCCGGTGGACAGCGACTCGATCGCCACCGCCGACCCGTCACTGACCGGCGGTCTGGAGATCCTCGACGTCACCGCGACCGATGCCACGCACTATCCGCTCAACCTCGCGGCATCCCCGGCCGGAGATCGGCTCTCGCTGACACTGAAGTATCTGCCCGAGGCCTTCGCCGAGCACCAGATCACCGAACTGGCCCGGGCGCTGCGGCAGGTGCTGCGCAGTGCGGTCGCCGACGCCGGGACCCCGGTCGCCGACATCGCGTTGCTGGCACCGGACCGGGCACGGGAACTGACCCCGGTGTCCGGTGGGGCCCCGGCGGAACCGAGGTTGCTCGGCGAGGTCCTCGCCGAACAGGCCGTGCGGTTCGCCGACCGGCCCGCCGTCGTCGACGCCCAGGGCGGTGCGCTGACCTACGCCGAGCTCGATCGGTACTCGACGGTCGTCGCCCGCCGTCTCATCCGGGCCGGAATCGGAGTGGATTCGGTTGTCGTGCTGGCGATCCCGCGATCGGTAGATCTCCTGGCGGCCCAATGGGCGGTGGCCCGGATCGGCGCCGCCCATCTGTCGATCGATCCGGATCACCCCGCCGAGCGGATCGCGCACATGATCACCGAGAGCCGGGCGCGGATCGCGATCACCACCGCCGCACTGCGACCGGTGATCGGGGAGGGGGCGGTGATCGGGGAGGGACCGGACACGATCGAGGTGGAATCGCTGCGATCGGCCGTCGCAACCGATTCCGGCGGACCCCTCCGGTCCGACGAACTGATCGGCCGTCCCCACCTCGATGCCGTGGCGTATGTCATCTACACCTCGGGTTCCACCGGCACCCCGAAGGGGGTCCCGGTGACCTACCGCGGTGTGCACAACTTCGCGGCGGCGCAGGTGGAGTGCTTCGGCGCCGACCACACCTCGCGTGTGTTGGCCTTCGCCTCACCGAGTTTCGACGCATCGGAACTCGAATGGCTGCTCGCCTCGGTGGCCGGTGGCGCACTGGTCTACCGCCCGGCCGATGTGCTCGGCGGCGAACCGCTCGCCCGCTTCATCGACGACAGCGAACTCACCCACGTCTTCCTCACCCCGGCGGTGCTGGGCAGTATCGGCGAACCCGACCTGCCGCATCTGCAGATGCTGGGCTCCGGGGGCGAGGCGGTACCGCAGGCACTCGTCGACCGCTGGGCCGGCCGCGTCGCATTCCACAACGCCTACGGCCCCACCGAGGCCGCGGTGGCGGTGACGATGAGCACGGCGTTGACCCCGGGGCGTCCGGTCGACATCGGCGGGCCCATCCCGGGTGTCGACCTGCTCGTCCTCGACGCGCGGCTGCGTCCGGTCCCGATCGGTGTCCGCGGCGACCTGTACGCCGCGGGGGCGGCCCCGGCGCGGGGCTACCTCGAGCGGCCCGATCTGACCGCCGAACGCTTCGTGGCCAACCCGTTCGGCCCCACCGGATCGCGGATGTACCGCACCGGCGACGTGGTGCGCTGGGCGCGTACCGACCGTGGTGACCTCGTCGTCGACTACCTCGGACGCGGCGACGACCAGGTGAAGTTGCGTGGCCTGCGCATCGAACTCGGCGAGATCGAGGAGGCGCTGACCGCCCACCCGGCCGTGGACGCCGCGGTCGTGATCGGGGTCGGCGGATCGGTCGCCACCTCGCTGGCCGCCTATGTCGTGCTCGGCCGCCCGGCCGAACCGGCCGAACTGCGCGATCACCTCGCCCGGCGGCTACCCGCACACATGGTGCCCGCCACCGTCACCGGGCTCGATGCGATCCCGCTGACCTCGGCCGGCAAGGTCGACAAGCGGGCCTTGCCCGCACCGACGGTGACCGCCGCCGGTCACGTCGAGGCACAGACCCCGGCGGAGAAGGCCGTGGCGGCAGTGTTCGCCGAGGTGCTCGGCATCCGATCGGTGTCGGCGACCGCCGGGTTCTTCGACCTGGGCGGGAACTCGCTGTCGGCGACCCGGCTGGCCGCACGCGCCGGGGAGGTCCTCGGTGCCGATCTCTCGGTCCGGGACGTGTTCGACGCACCGTCGGTGCGCGACCTCGTCGGGCTCGCCGCCCTCCGCGGCGGCACGTCGGCACCGGTCACCGCGACATCGCCGCGACCCGAACGCATCCCGCTGTCGTTCGCCCAGCAGCGCATGTGGTTCCTCAACCGCTTCGACCCGTCCTCGGCGGCCTACAACATCCCGGTGGGTCTGCGGCTGCGCGGCGACCTCGACGTCGGCGCGCTGCGGACGGCGATCGCCGACGTCGTGGCCCGGCACGAGATCCTGCGTACGACCTTCCCGGCCGTCGACGGTGCCGGGGTGCAACGGATCGCACCCGCCGAGGTGGGGACGAGCGACATCGACTGGGCCGAGGTGGCCTCGGGTGCCGAGCTCACCGCCGCCGCCACGGCCGGGTTCGACGTCACCACCCAGATACCGTTCCGGGTTCGTCTGTGGCACAGCGGCGATGACGAGTGGACACTGCTCGCGGTGATCCACCACATCGTCGGCGACGGTGAGTCCATGACCCCGCTGGTACGCGACATGATCGCGGCGTACGTCGCACGGACGGTCGGTTCCGAACCGGAATTCGTCCCGCTCACCGTGCAATTCGCCGACTATGCACTGTGGCAGCATCGGGAACTGGGATCGGTGGAGGACACCTCGTCGGTGATCGGCGGTCAGGTCGACTACTGGTCGCGCCAACTGCGCGGTACCCCCGACGTCCTCGACCTCCCGGCCGACCGGCCACGCCCGGCGGTCGCCTCGCACCGCGGTGCGCAGCTGGGGTTCTCGGTCCCGGCCGAACTCGGCGGACGGATCGACCGGCTGGCCACCGAGCACGGCGTCACCGCGTTCATGGTGGTGCACGCGGCGCTCGCGGTGCTGTTGTCGAGGTTGTCGGCCACCGACGACATCGCCGTCGCCACCCCGATCGCCGGCCGTGGCCGCCGCGAGCTCGACGCGTTGATCGGCATGTTCGTCAACACCCTGGTCCTGCGCACCCGCGTCGATCCCGGAATGACGTTCGCCGACCTGCTCGAGGAGGTGCGCACCACCGACCTCGAGGCGTTCACCCACGCCGACGTCCCGTTCGAGACCCTCGTCGAGGTCCTCGAACCCACTCGATCGCAGGCATTCTCGCCGCTGGCACAGGTGATGCTGTCGCTGACCGCCCCGGTGGTCCGGGGTCCGGTGTACGACGGCACGGGCATCGAGATGTCGACGCTCGAACCGCCCGCGGTGGCCGCGCAGGTCGACCTGTCGTTCACCCTGGCCACCGCACCCGGCGGGGACTGGACCGGATCGGTGATCTACGCGACCGACCTGTTCGACGAGTCATCGGTGGCGACGCTGGTCGACCGGTTCGTCACCGTCCTCGATGCGCTCACCGCGGCACCGGGACTCGCGGTCAACGACGCCGCGATGGTGGCACCTGCCGAACTCGACGACATCGTCGCCTTGTCGTCCGGGGCCCCGGTACCGCCCTCGGAGACGACGCTCGTGGCGCTGATGACACTCGACCGAACCGTTCCGGAGGAGCGATGACCATCCCACGACGCATCCCGCCACAGGAAGGGGCACGACGATGACCGAGATGGTCACGCTGACCGGGGAATCCACCGCACCGGCCCTGGTCTTCGGTGACCGGCGGGTCTCCTATGCCGAGTTCCGGGCGCGGGTCGACACCCTCGCCCGGCAGCTGATCTCGGCCGGGGTGGGTCCCGACGTCGCCGTGGCCGTCTGCCTCGACCGGTCGGTGGAACTACTGGTCGCGGTGCATGCGGTGGTGGCCGCCGGCGGTCAGTACGTACCCCTCGACCCGTCGGCGCCCGCCGACCGCACGGCCCACATGATCGACACCGCGGCGGCACGACTGCTGCTGACCGGCCCCGGCCCGGAATCGATCGACGTCGGTCCACCCGACGCCGCCGGTGCCCGGGTCCGGGTGCTCGGCGTCGACGCCTCGGGTCCCTTCGACCCGCACACCCCGCCGGTGACGGACGCCGACCGGCGGGCACCGCTGCATCCCGACGACGCCGCCTACACGCTGTTCACCTCCGGATCGACCGGGCGTCCCAAGGGGGTGACCGTCTCCCATCGTGCCATCGTGAACCGGCTCGACTGGATGCGGGAGTGGTACGCGATCAAGGACTCCGACGTGTTCCTGCAGAAGACGCCGGTCACCTTCGACGTCTCGGTGTGGGAACTGTTCCTGCCGTTCACGGTGGGCGCGACGCTGGTGATCGCCGCACCCGACCGGCACGGCGAGCCGGAGTATCTCGCCGGCGTGATCGTCGACCATCGGGTGTCGGTGGTGCACTTCGTGCCCTCGATGCTCGCCGCGTTCACCGACGTGCTCGGGGTGCACCGTCTGGCCGGATTGAGCTGCCTGCGACTGCTGTTCACCTCCGGTGAGGCGCTGACCGCGGCCACTGCGGGCGCCGTGCTCGGCGCCCGGCCCGGGCTGGAGCTGCACAATCTGTACGGGCCGACCGAGGCGGCGGTGGACGTCACCGCGCATCGGGTGCGGCCGGGGGAGATGGTGATACCCATCGGGGTGCCGGTACCGTCGACCTCCACGTACGTGCTCGACGCTCGCCTGCAACTGGTCCCGGTGGGAGTACCGGGCGAGCTCTACCTCGGCGGTGTCCAACTGGCCCGCGGCTATGCCGCACAGCCCGGCCTCACCGCCGAGCGGTTCGTCGCCGACCGGTTCGGTGACGGCGGCGGACGGCTCTACCGCACCGGCGACCTGGTCCGCTGGAATGCCGGTGGTGAGATCGAATACCTGGGCCGCACCGACTTCCAGGTGAAGCTGCGCGGTCAGCGCCTCGAACTCGGCGAGGTCGAGGCGGTGCTGAGCGCCGTCGACGGCGTGGTGCACGCCGCGGTCACCGTCGCGCGTGTGGGCGGCGACGACCATCTGATCGCCTACCTCGCACCCGACGAGGCCGACCTCGATGCCGCCCGGGCTGCGGTCGCCGCGGCCCTGCCGGAGTACATGCGCCCCACCGTGTGGATGCCCCTGACCACGATGCCGCTGAACGCGGCCGGGAAGGTGGCCCGCCGGGAGCTGCCGGCCCCGATACTCGGCACGGAATCCGACTATGTCGCACCGGAATCGGATCTCGAGGCGATGGTGGCGGCCGTCGTCGGCGAGGTGCTCGGGATCGACCGGGTCGGTGTGCGGACCTCGTTCTTCGATCTCGGCGGGAACTCGTTGTCGGCGACGCGTGTCGCGGCCAGGCTGGCCGACACCCTCGACCTCGACATCGCCGTCCGCGATCTCTTCGACACCCCCAGTGTGCGAGAACTGGTCTCGGCCACCGTCGGACGGGGGCGCCGCATCCCCCGGCTGACGCCGGCATCACGCCCGGAACGGATTCCGCTCTCGACCGCGCAGTCACGGATGTGGTTCATCAACCGGTTCGACCCCGACTCGGCGGCCTACAACATCCCGATGGCGCTGCGGCTCACCGGGACACTCGACGTCGCGGCCCTGCATGATGCGCTCGGTGACGTCGTCGAACGCCACGAGGTACTGCGCACGCGGTATCCCGCCGACGAGCAGGGCCCCTTCCAGCAGATCCTGGCCGCCACCGACGCCCGGGCGATGCTGGACTGGGCCGACGGATGCGACGCCGACGCGCTGCTGCACGCGGCCACCGGCGGATTCGACGTCACCACCGAACTCCCCATCCGGGCCCGCCTGGCACCCGCCGGCGAGAACCGCTGGGACCTGGTGATCACCGTGCACCACATCGCCTTCGACGGCGAGTCGACGCCGGTCTTCGTGCGGGATCTGTTGGGCGCCTATCTGGCTCGCACGGGTGCCGATGCGGGTGCGCCGGCACCCCTGCCGGTGCAGTACGCCGACTTCGCCCTGTGGCAGCGGTCGGTGCTGGGATCGGCCACCGACCCGTCGGCCCGGATGGCCGCCCAGCTCGAGCACTGGCGCACCGTCCTGACCGACCTGCCCGAGGTCACCGATCTCCCGATGGACCGTCGGCGGCCCACCGTGCTCGACACGGCGGCCGGGCTGGTCACGATCACCGTCGACGACGCGGTGGCCGACGCAGTCGAGCTGTTCGCGCGCGAGCACGACCTGACCGCGTTCATGGTGTCGCATGCCGCCCTGGCGATCACCGTGGCACGACTCGCGGTGACCACCGACGTGGTGATCGGCGCGCCAATCGCCGGTCGGACCGATGCCGCCCTGTCCGACCTGGTCGGCATGTTCGTCAACACCCTGGTGCTGCGGACCCCGGTCGATCCGGCACAGACGCTGGCGGAGTTCGTCTCGACGGTCCGCGCCGTGGACGTCGACGCCTTCACCCACTCCGATGTGCAGTTCGACGACCTGATCGACGAGCTCGCCCCCGATCGGTCCACCGCCCATCAGCCCCTCGTGCAGATCGCCATCACCCATGGGTCGGCCGATCATCGCAGCCCCGCCCCGCTCGACGCCTCGGCGATCGGGCTGACCGCCGAACCGCTGGGTGTCGCCGCCCCGGTCGCCAAGTTCGATCTCACCGTCGGCGTCACCGACCGCTCGTCCGATGGTCCGATGACCGCCGGATTCGTCTACGCCACAGCACTGTTCGACGAGTCCACGGCGCAGCGGATCGCCGACACCTGGCTACGGGTGCTGCTCGCCCTGATCAGTGCGCCGGAGACGGCCACCGGCGACGTCGACCTCCTCGACGAGCGGGCGCTGACGTCGATGCGGCCCGGCCGCGATTCCACCGGGGGCACCGGCCCGGCCGCCGACGGCGGTGTCTCCGTGCCGCGCACCCTCGTCGACATCCTCGCCGCCCGGCACACCGACCCCGACCGCCCGGCCCTGATCTGCGACGGCATCGAGCTGTCGCACGCCGAGTTCGACCGCCGCACACAGCGATTGGCACGCTCCCTGATCGGGCGGGGGATCGGCCCCGACGACGTGGTCGCGGTGGGCCTCGAACGATCCGTCGACTCGGTGATCGCCGTGTTCGGTGTGATCGCTTCCGGCGCGGCCCACGTGCCCGTCGACCCCGCCTACCCGCAGGACCGGATCGACTACATGCTGGCCGATTCCGGTGCGCGATGGGGCATCACCGATGCCCACACCCGTTCTCGGCTCGGGGACACCTGCGAGTGGATCGACGTGGCCGAGGCGACCGACGCCACCCGCAGCTCGTTGCCGGTGGAGGCCGCGGACCGGAACGGCACGGTCGGGCTCGACACCCTCGCCTACCTCGTCTACACCTCCGGGTCCACCGGTCGCCCCAAGGCCGTCGGGGTGAGCAACCGGGGACTGGGCACCCTGGTCGATGCGCTCGCCGAGATCACCGGCACCCCGGACCAGGCGCCGGACACACGCGTCCTGCACGTCGCGTCACCGAGTTTCGACGCCTCGGTGCTGGAGATGATGTGGTCGGTCGCGCTCGGTCACACCCTGGTGATCGCACCCGCGGGCGAGTACGCGGGAGCGGCACTCGGACGAATCCTCGAGCGCGACAGGGTGACCGACACCCTGATCACGCCGACCGTGCTCGCCACCGTCGATCCGGCGCGCGGCCGTGGCATCCGCAACCTGGTGACCGGCGGTGAGGCCTGCCCGCCCGAGTTGGTCGCGCGCTGGACACAGGCCCGCCCCGGCGGGCGGATGTTCAACTTCTACGGACCGTCCGAGGCCACCGTCTGGGCCACCACCGGCCGGTCGGTCCCCGGGGAACCGGTCGTGATCGGGCGTCCGGTCCGCGGATTCAGCGGCTACGTCCTCGATGCGCGCCTGCACCCGGTGCCCCAGGGTGTGGTCGGGGAGTTGTACCTGGGCACCGCCGATTCGCTCGCACGCGGGTACCTCGGCCGGCCCGGCCTGACCGCATCGTCGTTCGTGGCGGATCCGTTCACCCCGGCACCGGGGGGCCGGATGTATGCCACCGGAGATCTGGTGCGGATCACCACATCCGGGAACATCGAGTTCGCCGGTCGCGCCGACCACCAGGTCAAGATCAACGGACAGCGCGTCGAACTCGGTGAGATCGAGGCGGTGCTGGCCGGTCAGGCGGGGGTGGAGTCGGCGGTCGTCCTCGGCGTGGCCGACGACGCCGGCCGCACCCGCCTGGTCGCCTACCTCGTCCCGGACACCGCCACCGACCCCGAAACCGGGACCGGCCTGGATGCCGAGGCGGTCCTGCGGGGTGCCGCCGACCACCTCGCCGGACACATGGTGCCCCACCAGGCCGTCGTCCTGGAACAGCTGCCCACCACCCCCGGCGGCAAACTGGATCGCAAAGCCCTTCCGCGGCCGGCACTGTCGGCCCAGGACACCACCGGCGAGGCCCCGGCCACCGCAGCCGAGGAGGCCCTCGCCGCGATCGTGGCGGGTCTGCTCGGCCGCGACCGGGTCGGCGTCACCGAGTCGTTCTTCGCGCTCGGCGGCGACTCGATCATGTCCATCCAGCTCGCCTCCGCGGCCAAGGCGGCAGGGCTGCACCTGTCCCCGCGGGAGATCTTCGAGCACAAGACGATCCGCGGGATGGCCCGGGTCGCCGGGGACGACGCCGACCGGATCGACCCGCTGCCCGAACCGGCGGGTGGTCCGATCGGTGAGATGCCGATCCCGCCGATCGTGTCCTGGCTCGTGTCGGCCGCACCCACCCCGGCCGATCTCGCCGACTTCAACCAGTCGATGGTCTTCACCCGACCCGCCGGTCTCGGGACCGGTGAACTGCGTCGGGTGCTCTCGACGGTCGTCGCCGCCCACCCGATGCTGTCGGCCGCCCTACAGGTCACCGACACAGGCCCGGTGCTCACCGCCGGACTCCCGTTCGACGCCGGCACCGCGATCAGCACGCACCCCGTCGCCCACGCCCACGGTGTGCCGGGACCCGCGGGGGCATCCGGACCCGACCGGACCGCGATGGCCGAACACATCCGCGAGGCGCACGCACAGGCGGCGCGCCGCCTCGACCCGGCGACCGGTCGGGTGGTGCAGGCGGCGCTCGTCGACGACGGTGCCGGCGGTGGGCGCGTCGTCCTCGTGGTCCACCACCTCGCCGTCGACGCGGTGTCCTGGCCGATCCTCGTGGAGGACCTGGTCACCGCGTGGACGCAGGTGTCCGCCGGGCAGGAGCCGGCTGTGTGCGGTGAGGGCACGTCGTTCCGCGCCTGGCAGCACGCGCTGACCGGGCGGATCGAGCAGCACCGTGACGAACTCGGCCACTGGCTGACCCGCGGTTCCGGGGACCCGGCGACCGGGCTCGCCCGCTCCGGGCCCGCGGACTCGCCGACTGCCGGGCACCGCTATCGGGACACCGACTCGGTGGTCCGCGAGGTGACGGGCGCGGTCGCCGAGGCCGTCGCGACCGCGGTGCCCACCGCCTTCGGCGGCACCGTCGCAGACGTCCTCGTCGGTGCCCTCGCCCGCGCCATCCATCGCCGGCGGGCCGAGCGGGGGATCGACACCCACGTCCCGCTGACCGTGCTCCTCGAGGGACACGGCCGCTACGAGGACCTCCTGGCCACCGGAGACCGACCCCACCGGGCCGACCTGTCGCGCACCGTCGGCTGGTTCACCGCCATCGCACCGATCGCGCTGTCCGCCGACGGCGACATCGTCCACGCGATCAAGGAGGCCAAGGAAGAACGGGTCGGCATGCCGGCCCACGGGATCGGCTTCGGGCTGCTGCGTGAGGACGACGGCTCCGACCTCGGCACCCACCGCCTCCCGGACGTCGCGGTCAACTACCTCGGCACCCGCGTGGCCGCCGCGATCGACGGGTCGGTCCCGCCCGCCGACACGCTGCCCGCCGACACGCTGCCCGCCGACACGCCGCCCACCGACACGCCGCCCGTCGGTTTCCTGCCCGCCGGGGACGCGCCGTTCCTCCCGTCGGTGGTCGACGGCGACCTGGCGGCGATGAGCGCCCTGACGATCAACGTCGGAGCCACGACCGGTGGCACACACACCGTGTCCGCGGACTTCCGGTACGTGCCGGAAGTGTTGTCGCACAGCGATGTCGCCGACATCGCGGATCGCTGGGCGGAGGAACTCGACGCCGTCGTCCGGCATGTCACCGACGGGGGCGGGGTCGGGCTGTCGCCGTCGGACGTCCCCGGTACCGGGGTGACGCAGACCGACCTCGACGACCTGCTCGACCGGTATCGGGGTGCCGACGTCTGGCCCCTGTCGCCGTTGCAGCGCGGACTGTTCTTCCAGGCCGAGCTGGCCGGCGACACCGACGTCGATGTCTATGTGACACAGGCGATCCTGGAACTCGGACCGGAGGTCGACCTCGACCGTCTGCGCCGGGCAGGCGACGACCTGCTGATCGGCCATCGCGTGTTGCGCAGCGGCTATCTCCGCCTGGGCAGCGGAGCCGCCGTCGCGGTGGTCCCCGCGCAGGCCCGCCTGCCCTGGCAGACGGTGACCGTCGACGACGCCGCGACGGCCACCGGCCGCATCGCCGAGGTGGCGGCGGCGGAGCGGACCCGGCCGTTCGACCTGTCCGCACCGCCGCTGATGCGGGCGACCGCCATCACCCATCCCGAGGGCGTCCACGTGGTGATCACCAGTCATCACCTGCTGTTCGACGGCTGGTCGGCCCCACTGGTCCTCGCGGATCTGTTGGCGCTGTATGCAACCGGGGCCACCTACACCCGTCGGGACACCGGGGACTTCGCCGACCACCTGCGTCGCCTCGCCGACCCCGACGACGAGGCCGGACTGGCCGCCTGGCGGCGAATGCTGGCGCCGGTGGAGGCGCCGACACTCGTCGCTCCGGGTGCCCGGATCACCGCGGATGCGATGCCCGCGGATCTGGTCGTCCCGATCGAGGCCGACCTGGTGGCCGCGGTCGACCGCCTCGCCCGGGCACACGGTGCGACCGTCTCCACCGTGCTGCAGACCGCATGGGCGATCTTCCTCGCCGAGTTCACCGGCAACCGCGTGGTGGTGTTCGGCGAGACCGTTTCGGGTCGTCCCGCCGACCTCGACGGTGTGGAATCCATGGTCGGTCTGTTCATCAACACCCTGCCCGTGGTGGTCGACGTCGACCCGGACCTCTCGATCTCAGGGCTGCTGGAAAACGTTCAGGCGGACAAGGTCTCGGTGCTCGATCACCAGCAGCTCGGGCTGCCCGAGATCGTCGCGGCAGCCGGGGTCCCGGTGGTGTTCGACACGCTCACGGTGCACGAGTCCTACCCCGTCGACCGGGACTCGGTGACCGCTGCGGCGCCGGGGACGGGCCTGACGATTCGGGGGATCTCCACCCGGGACGCCACGCACTACCCGCTGAACCTGGCGTCGGCGCCTGCCGGTGACGCGCTCACCCTGACGCTGAAGTACCTGCCGTCGGCCTTCGACGCCGCACAGGTCACGGTGTTCGGTGGGGTCCTCCGGCAGATCCTGCGGTCGATGGCGACCGCACCGGCCATGCCGGTCGGGCGGATCGAGCTCGTCGCGCCCGGCGCCCGCACCGATGCGGTGATCGCACCGCGCCTGCCCGCGACCACCCCGGTCACGATCCCCGACCTGCTGGCCGGCCGAACGGTCGACGCCGGTCACCCGGCGCTGATCTGCGACGGACACGTGCTCGATCACGCGGAGTTCGAGGCCCGGACCAACCGGGTGGCGCGGTCGTTGATCGGCCGGGGGATCGGGGTCGAGGACGTCGTCGCGGTGGGCATCGAGCGATCCGTCGACTCCGTCGTCGCCGCGTGGGGCGTGCTCAAGAGCGGCGCCGCCTACCTGCCGATCGATCCCGCACACCCCGATGACCGGATCGCCTTCATGATCGGTGACTCCCGGGTGAGCACCGGACTCACCACCGCGGCCACCCGCCCGCGACTGGGCGAATCGGACTGCCGGTGGCTCGAACTCGACGAGGTGACGGCCCACGGGTCACCGGCACCGATCGGTGCCGACGAGCGCCACGGGCAGCTGCGCGTCGACGGACTGGCCTACCTGATCTACACATCGGGAACCACCGGACGCCCCAAGGCCGTGGCGGTCTCGCACCGGGGTGTGGCCACCCTCGTCGCCGAACTCGCCGCTCTCACCGGCGACCGCGGTGCCGGTCCGGACACCCGCGTCCTGCATGTGGCGTCACCGGGCTTCGACGCGTCGTTCTTCGAGATGGTCTGGGCCGCCGCCGGCGGTCACACCCTGGTCATCGCCCCCGCCGGCGACTACGCCGGCCGCGCGCTGGGCACCGTGTTGCGCCGCGATCGCGTCACCGACATGGTGATCACCCCTTCGGTGCTCGCCACGCTGGAGGTCGCCGACGCCACGGGCGTGCGCCTGCTCGCGACGGCCGGTGAGGCATGCCCGCCCGATCTCGTCACCCGCTGGGCCGGTGACGGCCGCGTGATGGTCAACCTCTACGGTCCCACCGAGTCCACGGTGTGGTCCACGGTGGCCGGTCAGACACCCGGGGCGGAGGTGACCATCGGTCGCGGTATCCGCGGGATGGCCACCTACGTGCTCGACGACCGGCTGCGCCCGGTGCCACGCGGGATGGTGGGCGAGCTGTATCTGTCCTCCGAGGTGTCACTGGCCCGCGGATACCTCAACCGAAGTGCCCTCACCGCAACACGATTCGTTGCCGACCCGTTCGCCGGTCCGGGTGGGCGGATGTATGCCACCGGCGACCTGGTGCGGGTGCGTGCCGGTGGCGACCTCGAGTATGCGGGCCGCGCCGACCACCAGGTGAAGATCAACGGTCAACGCGTCGAACTCGGTGAGATCGAGGCCGTGCTCACCGGTGTGGACGGCGTGAGTGCGGCGGTGGTCCTCGGGGTCGGCTCGCCGGCCGTCGCGCTCGTCGCCCATCTCGTCGCCCCCGCCGATCTCGACATCGGTGTGGTCCGGGCAGTTGCGGCGAAACGCCTTCCGGCGCATATGGTCCCGGGCGCATTCACCATCCTGGACGCCTTGCCGCTCACCCCGACCGGCAAACTCGACCGGGATGCGCTGCCCGACCCGCTGCACGACGGCGCGGACCTGCCCTACGTCGCCCCGGCCACCCCCGACGAGGAGGCCGTCGCGGGTGTGTTCGGTGAGGTGCTCGGCGTCGACCGGGTGGGTGCCACCGCGTCGTTCTTCGACGCCGGCGGCAACTCGCTGTCGGCGGCCCGGCTCGCGGCCCGGCTGTCGGATCGCTTCGACGCCACCGTGACCGTGCGCGATGTCTTCGACGCACCCACGGTGCGGTTGCTCGCCGACCTCGTCGGCAGCGATGCGAAGGCCCGTGCACGCGCGCCGATCACCGCGGCCTCCCCACGGCCGCCGGAGATCCCGCTCTCGTTCGCACAGCGGAGGATGTGGTTCGTCAACCGCTTCGATCCCGCCGCTGCCACCTACAACATCCCGGCCGTGCTGCGGGTCGACGGACGTCTCGACATCGAGGCTCTGCGCGCGGCACTCGTCGACGTCGTCGGCCGCCACGAGATCCTGCGGACCACCTTCCCCGACGTCGACGGCGTGCCCCGGCAGCAGGTGCATCCGGCCGCGGATGCCGGGCGTCTGCTGGACTGGGCGGTGCTCGATTCGGTCACCCGGCTCGAGGCCGCCGTCACCGCCGGCTTCGATGTCACCACCGAGTTCCCGATCCGCGCACGCCTGTGTCCTGTGCCCGGCGGTGCCCACCTCATCGCGGTGGTGCTCCACCACATCGCCGCCGACGGCGAGTCGGTGGGCCCGCTGGTCGGCGATCTCGCCTCGGCCTACCGGTCGCGGGTCGAGGGCCGGGCCCCGCAGTGGACCCCGCTCGACGTGCAGTTCGCGGACTTCGCGATCTGGCAGCACCGCGTACTCGGCGACCCGGCCGACGAGCAGTCGCCGGTCGGGACGCAACTGGTCTACTGGCGTGAGCGTCTCGCCGGGCTCCCCGACGTGCTCGCTGTGCCGACCGATCGGCCACGTCCACCGGTGCAGTCCCATCGCGGCGCCACCGCCGATCTCGTGATCCCGGCCGCGGTCGCCGCGCGGCTCACCGCGGTGGCGGCAGAGCACGCGATGACGCCGTTCATGGTGCTGCACGCGGCGGTCGCGGTGCTGTTGTCGCGGTTGTGTGCAACCGACGACATCGCCGTCGCCACCCCGACGGCGGGCCGCGGCCAGGCGGTGCTCGATCCCCTGATCGGGATGTTCGTCAACACTCTGGTGCTGCGGACGCAGGTCCGGGGGAGCGACTCGTTCACCGATCTGCTGGCCCGGGTCCGCGCCGACGACCTGGCCGCATTCGCCCACGCCGACGTCCCGTTCGAGGCACTGGTGGAGGCGATCGATCCGGTTCGGTCCGAGTCGTTCTCGCCGCTCGCCCAGGTGATGCTCGCACTCGACCAGGCGTCGGCGACGTCGGGCGCCGCAGCGGTGCCGGCCGTCGAGATCGCGGGTCTGCACGTGGAACCGGTTGCCGCGCCCGCGGTCCCGGCACAGTTCGACCTGACCGTGTCGATCGCCACCGCGCCCGAGGGTCGGGACTGGGGTGGATCGGTGGTGTATGCGAGCGACCTGTTCGATCCATCCACCATCGAGGGGTTCGTCGCACGATTCGTCGCCGGACTCACCGATCTGCTCGCCGATCCCGGTGCGGCGGTGGGCGATACATCGTTGCTGCTACCGGACGAGAGCTCCGGGCTGGCGGTGTGGACGGCCGGGCCGCACGAGGACGTGGCACCGCTGCTGCTACCGGACGCGCTGGCGGCGCAGGCGATGCGGACACCGGGCGCGGCCGCCCTGGTCAGCGGTGATCGCGTGGTGGGCTATGCCGAGTTCGCCGCCCGGGTGTCGGCGTACGCCCGTGCGCTGATCGCACTCGGCGTCGGGCCCGATGTCGCCGTGGCCGTGTGCATCCCGCGATCGGTGGAGATGGTGATCGCCGTACACGCGGTGGTGGCCGCCGGTGGGCAGTACGTGCCGGTGGACGTCGAGGCACCGGTCGGGCGGGTGCGGTCGATGTTCGAGACCGCCGACGTCCGGGTACTGCTGGTGGACCGATCCGGCCGGTCGGTGTCGGCCGCCGATGTCGCCGCGGAATCCGGTGTCCCGGTGCACACGGTGGATGCCGGCGGGCCGGTGCCCGCCGGCGACGGCGATGGGTCCCCCGTGGTCGACGCCGAGCGGACCGCGTCGCTCGGCCCGGACAGTGCCGCGTACACCCTGTTCACCTCGGGATCGACCGGAACGCCCAAGGGCGTCACCGTCGGCCATCGGGCGATCGTCAACCGGCTGGTGTGGATGCAGCGCGACCATCCGCTGACCGCCGCGGACGCGGTGGTACAGAAGACGCCCTACACCTTCGACGTATCGGTGTGGGAACTGTTCTGGCCGTTCCTGATCGGCGCCCGTCTGGTGATCGCCGAGGCGGACCGTCACGGCGACCCCCGCTACCTCGCCGACCTGATGGCCGCCCGGCGGGTGTCGGTGGCGCACTTCGTGCCGTCGATGCTGTCGGCATTCCTCGATGTCGTCGACGCCGGTCGGTTCGCCGCACTCGACGCGCTGCGGTTGCTGTTCACCTCGGGTGAGGCGCTGCCGCCCACCGTGGCGCAGACCACGCTCGCCGCGTTGCCGCGGACCCGGCTGCACAACCTGTACGGGCCCACCGAGGCGGCCGTCGACGTGGCCGGGCACGAGGTGACGGTGGGGGAGACGGTGGTGCCGATCGGACGGCCGGTACTCAACACCACCACCCATGTCCTCGACGCGCGGCTGCGGCCGGTACCGCCGGGAGTGGCCGGCGAACTGTATCTCGGTGGCGTGCAGGTGGCACGGGGATACGCGGCACGTCCCGACCTCACCGCCGAACGGTTCGTCGCCGACCCCTTCGGTGTGGCCGGGAGCCGTCTCTACCGCACCGGTGACCGCGTGCGGTGGGATCGGGAGGGTCGGCTGGAGTATCTGGGGCGCAACGACTTCCAGGTCAAGTTGCGTGGCCGGCGCCTCGAGCTCGGGGAGATCGAGGCGGTGCTGTCGGGGGCCCCTGGGGTGGTCCACGCCGCGGTGATCGTCGCATCGGGCCCGGCCGGTGACCGGCTGGTCGCCTACCTCGCCCCGGCCGGCGCCGACGTCGAGTCCGCCCGTGCCCTCGCCGCGGGCCGGCTCCCCGAGTACATGCGACCCGACGTCTGGACGACCCTCCCGGAGATGCCACTGAACGTGGCCGGAAAGGTCGACCGGAAGTCGTTGCCGGACGTGGCCGCCGAACCGGCTGCGTATGTCGCCCCCGCCACCGAGGTGGAACGTATGGTGGCGCAGGTGTTCGCCGAGATCCTCGACGTCGACCGGGTCGGTGCCACCGACTCGTTCTTCGACCTCGGCGGCAACTCGCTGGCGGCCACGCGGGTGGTCGCCCGGGCCGGCGAGCGGTACGGTCTGAGAATCGAATTGCCCTGGCTCTTCAGCGATCCCACCGTCGGCTCGCTGGCCCGCCGGATCGCCGATCACACTGTCCTCGCCGGTGACGTGCTCATCGCCCTCCGGGCGCAGGGGCAGCGACCGCCGCTGTTCTGTGTGCATCCGGCCGGGGGGCTGGCGTGGTTCTATGGCGGCCTCGCCCCGTATCTGACCGACCGTCCGATCTACGGCCTGCAGGACCCCCACGTGATCCTCGGCGAGCCGACCGCCGACGCCGAGACGCTGGCCCGCCGGTATGTCGCGGAGATCCGCCGGGTCCGCCCGCACGGGCCCTATCACCTGCTCGGCTGGTCGGTGGGCGGTGTGATCGCGCATGCGATGGCGCTCCGCCTCGAGGCGGACCACGAGGAGGTGGCCTTCCTCGGGATCATGGACGCAGCGCCGGAGGCGGACGACCCGGGTACCGCCGGGGCGTCGGCGGTATCCGACGCGGGCGACGCGGTCTCGGGGTCGCAAGATTCGTCGGTCGCGGCAGATCTGCTCGGTGGTTGGCGCGACCTGTTCGATCTCGGCGACGAGGTCCGCGCCGAGTCGACGGAGGAACTGACCGCGATCATCCGGGCGCAGATCGCCGGGATGGGCCTGCTCGCCGACGATCAGGTGGAGCGGATCATGGAGAGTTTCGCGGCCTCCGACGAGGCCGTGCTCGGGTACCGGCCCGGCGTGTTCGGCGGCGGTGCGCATGTCTTCGTCGCCACCGCCGACAAGGAGGACCCGGTGCGTGTCGTGGACGCGTGGCGGCCGTACGTGTCGGGTTCGGTGCGCGACACCGAGGTGGACACACACCATCTCGGGATGGCCGACGAGTCGTCGCTCGAGGTGATCGGCCCGGTGCTCGACGAGGTGCTGACGACTGCGGACCGGCACGGCTCGTCCACGTGGAGGCCGGTGTGGGGAGGGCCTGGGTTCGGACCGTAACCTGAAAGTAGTTAGGGGACCCTATCCAGGGTGCCGACGTCGAACGAATGATGAATTGACGATGTCGCCGCACGAATGCGCGCGTCGACGAGACAATGGTGGGAACGGCGGCCGCGTGACGCCGGCGCCAGAGAGAGGACGAGGTAGATGACGAACCCCTTCGATGACGAGAACGGTCGATTCTTCGTGCTGGTCAACGACGAGAACCAGCACTCGCTGTGGCCGGTCTTCGCCGACATCCCGGCGGGCTGGACCAAGGTCTTCGGCGAGGACAGCCGGGCCGCATGTCTGGAGTACGTCGAGAAGAACTGGACCGATCTGCGGCCGCAGAGCCTGATCGACGCCATGGAGGCGGACAAGGCGGCCCGGGCGGGAGGCGGGGACGCCGGCGGCCAGTGAGCCGTAGGAGATGCCCGGCGGTGCGTCCATGTCGCCGCCGGGTGTCACCCTCGTAACACTTTCACATCAGCCCCATCTTTCACATCTTCCTCATTTGGTTGCGCTTGTATCGTCGGCTGCGAAAGTATGTGATCTTGGACTGTGTGATTCGTCACAGCTACCGATGGCCACTCCGCGTGGGTCGCCTCGGTCGGGCACAGTGATCTGAACGTGTTCCGTCGGCGGACCCTCAGTGGTGGCCGTTTGAGGAGGCCGATGTGGTAACCGATCGTGAGGTCGAGGCCGTGGTGTCAGAGGTGGGGCGCCGCGCGCTGATCACGCCCAGTCTGGTGGCGGTGCGTGTCTTCGGTGAGGCCATCACCTTCGGTGATCTCGACCGATCCATCCGTGAGTACACCATCGTGATGGATGCCCGGGGGCTCTCACCGCACGCGGCGTTCTTCGCGGCCCTGCTCCATTGCGCACCGTCGCTCGCGTCGGTGATCGACGGCAAGAGCTGCGAGCGTGTGCTCGACGATGTCGTCACGTGGCTCGGCCGGGGCATCGACACCGGTGGTGCGGACGGATTGCGCGCCGTCGGCTGACCGAGCCGGCTCAGAGCCCCGCGATCAGCAGTACCAGGAAGAGGATCGGCAACCCGACGATGGCACTGCCGGTGCCGAGCACGATCCCGGTGATCGCGCGTCCGGTGCCCCGGTAATCCGAACGCCTGCCGATCTGGAGGGCGCCCACCAGCCCGAGGACGGCGGCCAGCGCACCGACCACGCCGCCGAGGCCGGCCAGTGGGATCAGCGGAACCGACGCCAACCCCGAGATCATCGCCGCCTGTGCGACCGGCGCGGTCCGGCGCATCGGCGGGAGGACGGGCTGCAGCGGGGTGTAGGGGACCGGATCGGGCCGGCCGAGGTCCCAGTAGTCGCCCACCGCGGGCAGCGGGGAATCGTTCTGCCGGGCGCGCGGTGACAACCAGAAGCTGCCGGTGTTCGGCGTCGGTGCCGCGACCTCGACCGGGGCGCACTCGACCGGGGGCGGGGTGGACGGTGTGGGCGTCGCGGCGTCGGCGGCAACCGAATCCGCGGTGGGGAGTGGTTCGTCGTCGTTGACCGTCGGCCATCGGAGATGCTGATCGGTCACCGCGGGCGCGATCGGACTGGTGGGGTGATCGGTCCGCGTCATCCGTTCCTCCTGGTCCATGGGCCTTGACCGAGTGTACCGACGTCCCCGGACATTCCGGCCCGCCGCGGCCGGCGACAGCTGGTGCCCGTTCCGGGTGTGGACGGCCGATGCCCCACCGGAGGGGTCCGGTGGGGCATCGGTTCTCGGTGTGCGGCGCGGGTCAGTGACCGCCGGGCATCATCGACGACAGCTGCTCGACGACGCTGCCGCTGAGCTTCCAGGTCCCGTCGACGTCGACGTAGGTCAGGTCCAGGTCGACCGGATGATCGGGTGCGTGCGGGCTGGTCACGGCGACGGTGACGGTGGCCTTGTCGCCGTCGGCCTTCACGGTCTTCACCTCGTACACCTCGGGGCCGTAGCCTGCGGCCGACGCGCCCTTGTTGTAGGCCTGCAGGGCAGGCTTGGTGGCCGGGTTGGATGTGTCCACCACGGTGTCGAGCTGGTCGCTCGAGGTCTCCGGGTTGAGTGCGGTGCGCAGGATGGTCTGCGCCGACGCCACGTCGAGATCGATCGCCTGGGCCTCGCCCGAGGTGCTCGCCTCGGCGGATGCCGATACAGACGCCGACGTCGTGGTGGTCGAGGTGGTGTCGTCGTCGCCGGAGCATGCGGCGACGGTGAAGACGGCAGCGCCGGCCAGCAGGGCCGCGGCGACGGACTTCCGAAGCGTCATATCGTGACTCCCATCGAGGATTAGGTAAGCCCACACTAACTTACCTGCGGGGTGCGCCCGCACGGACTCCCGCGGGGGAATTAAGCGGACCAAGGTCCGGTTACTCTGGGTGACAGTTCCCACCGGCACCTCGGAGGCGCGCCATGCAGTTCGGACTCTTCAGCGTCAGTGACATCACCACCGACCCCACGACCGGCATCACACCCACCGAGAACGAGCGGATCAAGGCCATCGTGACCATCGCGAAGAAGGCCGAGGACATCGGCCTCGACGTCTTCGCTCTCGGTGAGCACCACAACCGCCCGTTCTTCTCGTCGTCGCCCACCACCACCCTGGCCTACATCGCGGCCCAGACCAGCACCCTGAACCTGTCCACCTCGACCACCTTGATCACGACGAACGATCCGGTGAAGATCGCCGAGGACTTCGCGATGCTGCAACACCTCGCGGACGGACGCGTCGACCTCATGCTCGGCCGCGGCAACACCGGGCCGGTCTACCCGTGGTTCGGCCAGGACATCCGGCAGGGCATCCCGCTCGCGATCGAGAACTACCACCTGCTGCACCGGCTCTGGACCGAGGACGTCGTGACCTGGGAAGGCAAGTTCCGTACCCCGCTCACCTCGTTCACCTCCACCCCGCGCCCGCTCGACGACGTCGCGCCGTTCGTGTGGCACGGTTCGATCCGCAGCCCGGAGATCGCCGAGCAGGCCGCCTACTACGGTGACGGCTTCTTCGCCAACCACATCTTCTGGCCGGCCGAGCACTCCAAGCGGCTGATCGACTTCTACCGCGAGCGCTACGAACACTACGGACACGGGACGGCGCACCAGGCGATCGTCGGCCTCGGCGGACAGTTCTTCATCCGCAAGAACTCCCAGGACGCCGTGCGCGAGTTCCGGCCGTACTTCGACAACGCGCCGGTCTACGGACACGGCCCGTCGCTGGAGGACTTCACCCGGGAGACCCCGTTGACCGTCGGCAGCCCGGCCGAATTCGTCGACCGCACACTGTCGTTCCGCGACACCTTCGGCGACTACCAGCGTCAGCTGTTCCTCGTCGACCACGCCGGGCTGCCGTTGAAGACGGTGCTCGAACAGCTCGACGAACTCGGTGAGGTGCTGCCGGAACTCCGCAAGGGCTTCGCCGAGGGCCGTCCGGGCGACGTCCCCGACGCCCCGACCCATGCGGCGCTGGTCGCCGCCCGCGACGCCGAGACCGATACCACCGACACCACCGAGAAGGTGAACGCATGACGACCGTGAATCTCGTTGCGGTCAATGCCGGACTGGGTGAGCCGTCGTCGACGAGGATGCTCGTCGACCGGCTCGTCGCCGCCACCGGCGCCGAGTTCGGTTCCGATGGGGTCGATGCCGCGGTGACGGTGATCGACCTGCGTGACCTCGCCGTCGATCTCGGGGCCTCGATGGCCGCCGGTTTCGCCACCGGCGCGGCCCGGGCCGCGATCGAGCAGGTGCAGCAGGCCGATGCACTGATCGTGGCGACCCCGGTCTTCAACGCCTCCTATTCGGGGTTATTCAAGATCTTCTTCGACCTCGTCGACGTCGACACGATGGCGGGCACGCCGGTCCTGATCGCGGCGACCGGGGGCAGCCCCCGACATTCGATGGTGCTCGACCACGCGCTCCGACCCCTGTTCGGGTACCTGCGCACCGTGGTGGTCCCGACCGGGGTGTACGCGGCGTCCGAGGACTGGGCCGGCGGTTCGGGCGACACCACCACTCTGGACACCCGGATAGGTCGTGCCGCAGCAGAACTCGCGTCCGTGGTGGACACCCGCCCGACGCGCGTGGAGCGCGCCGCGCGCCGTTCGGCCGACGACACCACCGGCGCCGACGGTTCGGTTCCGACCCGTCGCGCCGAACAGGCGGGTATCGACAACTTCGCGCGGCTGCTGGGCCGGTGATGCGGTGATGCGGGGCCCCACCTGGCCGGGTACCGGGATCTGGATGACAATTGGGGATCTCACCACTCTCCTCGAGGAGGCGTCCCGTGGCCGGCTACCCACCCCGCAATGACACCCCCGACACCCCGGTCCTCCTGCCGGAGCCGATCGAGCGCATCGTGCTGGGGCTCCAACCGGTGCTCGGGCCGATCGCTCGCCGGACGCCGGCCCTGGCCACCATCACCCATCGCGGTCGGGTGACCGGCCGGTCGTTCCGGACCCCGGTGCGCGCCTTCCGCGGCGACGGGGTCCTCGCCGTCGCGATGATCCACGGCACCACCGATTGGGTCCGGAACATACTCGCTGCGGGGCAGGCCGACGTCGCGTCGTCCGGTGCGGACCTGCACATCGTGAACCCGCGGATCGTGCCGGTCGGCGGTGACGCCGACGGGCTTCCCGACGCCGCCCGCAGGGCGTTGCGACGCAGCGCGATCTTGGTCGCCGACATCGGTGACTGAGAGAATCGACTCAACCATCAACGGGTGGTTGGTGATTGAGTTGGGCATCGGCTCAAACATCAACGGGTGGTTGGTGATTGAGTTGGGCGTCGGCTGAACCATCAACGGGTGGTTGGTGATTGAGTTGGGCGTCGGCTGAACCATCAACGGGTGGTTGGTGATTGAGTTGGGACCGAGCCGGAAGGGCGAGGACCCGTGTCGAAATCTTCGCAGCGTACGTCGGTGCGTAACCCTCTTCGGGGTGAGTGGCCTGGCGACTTCGGCCGGCGGGGGTTTCGACTCGACTTGTCGCTGCGCTCCTCGTCGGCTCAACCATCAACTGCCTCTTGCTGGTTGAGACTGGCGTCGGCTCAGCCATCAACTGCCTCTTGCTGGTTGAGCTGGGCGTCGGCTCAGCCATCAACTGCCTCTTGCTGGTTGAGCCGGGACCGAGCATCGCGAGGACCCGTGTCGAAACCCCGTGAGATCGACGTGTCCGCAACCATCGTCGACATGCTCGAGACAAGCCGCGCCGCGGGAATGGCGCATCAGTCGTGCGCGCGGCCCGGTGTGTTCTCCCGGGCACGCAGTCGGGTCCCCGGGAGGCGGGGTGCGGGAAGATGCTGCACCTCACCGTCATAGCCCTGCACCTGGCCGAACCGGTCGCTGTGGGCCATCCACTCCTCGCGGAACGCGACGATGTCGTCGTGACTGCGCCCCAGGAAGTTCCACCACATGATGATGTCCTCGCCCAGTGGCCGCCCACCGAGGACGATCACCCGGGCGGGATCGGCGCCACGGTTGACCAGCGTGATCCGTTCGGCCCCGAGTCCGACGTACCCCAATTCGGTCCGTTCGATTGTGCGCGTAGCTGATTCGTCGATGGCCACGCTGCCGGAATCGACCAGGAAGCCGTGCTCGAAGCCCGGATCGAGATCGAGCACCACCTGGCTGCCTGCGGGCAGGAGTAGCTCGGCACCGAGGAGCGGGGTGAACGTCGGTACCGGTGACACCGACCCGAGCAGTTCGCCGAGGAAGACCCGGGCGGTCACCTCGCCGACCGTGATCAGGGGTGGCGCGTAGTGGGCGAAGCCGCGGGCGGTATCGGCCGCCGACGCCGGCAGGGCGATCCAGAGCTGTACCCCGTGGAGGACGGTGGTGTCGGGGGTGGAGACCTCGGTGTGGGCGATCCCGTGACCGGCTGTCATCAGGTTGAGTTCGCCGGGGCGGACCATGGCGTGGTTGCCCATCGTGTCGCGGTGCTCGATCTCACCGGTGAAAAGCCAACTGGCCGTTTGCAGACCGGTGTGCGGATGTGGTGGGACATCCATACCTCCGGTGGCCGAGACGTCGTCGGGTCCGTAGTGGTCGGCGAAGCACCACGCCCCGATGAGCGATCGCTCCCGTTGCGGAAGGGTGCGATGCACCGTCATCGCGCGCGGGCCACCCAGTGGCACATCGCGTGCGGTGAGGATGTCCATGCGGATCGCGCCGGCACCCTCGGCCGGTGCGGCCTCGGTGTGACAGTGCACCTCGGCGGGTTCGGTCTCCAGATTGCTCATCGCACACCACGCTTTCACCGTCGGGCCGGACGTGTGGGCCCAGTCTACGGTGGCGTGTCGGTGCGCCCGTCAGACCATGGTCGCGTCGTCGAAGCTCATCGCCAGACGCTGCACCGATGTGGTCATCAGGGCGTGTCGGCCCAGTTTCAGGGCGCGCAGTTCGTCGGCGATCTCGTGGTCGCCGAGCGTCAGGCTCGCCCCGCCGATCCGGGTGCGGGTGCCCGTGATCGACCCCAGCCGCCACGGCGTGCAACGGAGCACGCCGTCGAGTTGTGAGTATGCGTGCAGAGTGGTCTCGGCTGCCGACGCGGGTACCGACAGCCCCGGCTTGACGGTGAGATCGGCGATCAGATGGCCGTCCTGGCTCACCCGACCGTGCCGCGTGCGCGAGTCGTGGTCGACGTCGAAGTCGGCGAGGATCTTCGGGAAGCCCCAGATACCGCGGCCGGCGGCCAGGGTGAACTCGCCGTCGACGGGCAGCCGGTGGATCAGGGCGCGGGCGTTTCCGGCGACGAGTCGACGGAGTGCGGTGACCGGTGAGGCCGGGGCGGTCGGGTCGTCCACCAGGAAGCACACCCCGAACTCGTTGTACGGGCCGAGGTCGCCGTCGACGTAGTCGACGAACACGAGCATGCACATTCCTCGCCCGGGCCGGATGCGCAGGGGGGTGGGGCGATGCCCGCCGGTACCGGCGGCGTCGATCGCCGCCTGCATGGCACCGGCGTCGGCGGTGAATCCGGCGACGAAGCAGCGTGCCTCGCGGATCTCGACCGGCATGGTGACCGTCGTGCCGAGGACGTCGTGGTGGGCCCGGGTGCTCATCGGGCCTCCTGTGCGTTCACCGGCCCATTAGAACACGTTCTACTTTCGGCGTCGGGCGGCTTTACTCGATTGATGAATCCGCGCCCCGCGGGGCCGCCATTCGAACGATTTCACGCGAGGTTTGGCCGTGTGGAGCGGACTTCGTCGCATCACCGTGATACCCACAGGGAGCAGGGCAAGTGGTGGATGATCGGGAAGTGGTGTCATGCCTGGACGGATTCTACGAATCGGGATGGTGGATGACCATCGATCGCCGATCTGGGGTATCGAACGCATTCTCGAAGACCAGTCCGATCTCGAACTCGTGCGCGCCGCGGCGACCGTCGACGAACTGCTCGCCGACGGTGCGAATCTCGACATCGTGCTCCTCGACCTGCGCCTCGACGACGGCACGACGCCGCGCGAGAACGTCAACCGGCTCCGCGACGTGGGAATCGGTGCGGTGGTCTACACCTCCGGCGAGCATCCGGCGCTGTTGCGCTCGGCGGCCAAGGCCGGCGCGCTCGGTGTGGTCCTGAAATCGGCCTCCGAAGACGAGATCCGCGCGGCCCTCCGCGCGGCCGGTGAGGGCACTGCGGTGCTGACCACCGAATGGGCCGCGGCCATCGACGGCGACCCGGAACTCGCCGCCGTCGACCTGAGTCCACAGCTGCAGCGGGTGCTCGCCCTGTACGCCTCCGGGGAGACCTCGGCGAGCGTCGGAGACACCCTCGGCGTGACGGCCGAGACCGTCAACGAGTACCTCAAACGCATCCGCCAGAAGTACGCCGATGCCGGCCGCCCGACGCGCACCAAGATCGACCTGTACAAGCGGGCCATCGAGGACGGCTGGCTCCCGGTGCCCGAACGCAACCAGTCCGGCGTCGACGAGCGCCGCCGGCAGGGGCCCCAGGACACGGGATGGCCCTGATCGCGGTGTCTGTGGGTCGTCGCGAGGCGCGCATCCAGCGACTGATGGCGCGATTCGTCGGCGGGGGGTTCATCGCCTACCTCGTGGTGTCGATCGGCGAATTCGCCACCACGGCGGTCTTCGTCGCGCCGTGGTTCACCCCGGTCGGTGCCATCGTCGCGTTCGGTCCCGGGATCGTGCTGTTCGCCTACAGCTTTCGTGAACGCCTCGACCAGCGGCTCCTCGCGGCGATCGCGCTGTCGACGTCGGTCGGCTATCTGCTCGCGAGTGGCCTGTGGTTCCTCGCCTGGGACGGCGTGTCCCGCGATCTCGACCGGGTGTCCTGGCTGATGAGCTTCGGCGGCTTGCCCAGCCTCGCGGCCGTGCTGGTCGGTCCGTTCCCGGTCGGCGCGGCGAGTCTGGTGGTGTGCGTCTCGGTGTCGACCGTGTCGACCAGTGTCGGGAGATACGGCGAACTCGGGTGGACCACCGTGACCCAGGCGCTGTGGGGTATCGCCTACAGTTCGACTTTTCTCATCGCCGCCGCGATGGTGCGGCGCACCGGCCGCACGCTCGACCAGACGCGTGAGGCGGCGCTCGCCGCGGCATCGTCGACCGCCGCGACCGCGGCCAGGGACGTCGAACGCGCGCGATTCGACGCGCTCGTGCACGACCACGTGCTCGCGACGCTGCTGGCGGCGGAGCCCGGCAGGGTCGACGAGCGGCTGGCCGCCCAGGCACGCCGCGCCCCGGACGCGCTCGACGAGCTGACACGGTCGCCCGAGATCACCGATCTGTCCCGGGACGACGCGGCGGTCCGCCTGCGTGTCACCGTCGCCTCGGTCGACGACGCGGTGTCGGTGCGGATCACCGACCTCCCCGCCGGCGGCGAGGTCCGTTACCCGGCGGAGGTGGTGGCGGCCATCAGCGAGGCCCTCGCCGAGGCGGTCCGCAACAGCGTCCGCCACGGTGGCCCGGACGCGCAGGCTGCGGTGTTCGTCGAGCTCGGTGCCGATCACATCCGCGCCGGTGCCGTCGACGACGGCGCCGGGTTCGATCCTGCTGCGGTTCCGCCCGAACGCCTCGGTATCGAGGTGAGCATTCGACTCCGGATGGCATCGGTCCGCGGGGGCGGTGCGCGGGTGCGCAGCGAACCCGGCGACGGCACGACGGTCGGTGTCTGGTGGCAACGGCCCACGGAGGTGTGGGCGTGAGCGTGCGGCCCGCCGGAGCGGGCGGTCCGGACGTGACCTGTGGTCGGCGCTGGCGTCGTCCTCGCAACGACGCCTCGACGATCATCGGCATGCAGTCTCCGGTGGCGTTCGGGGTGATCATCTGGTTCGCCACCGCGGCGGTGGTGGCCAGCGGGTACGGGACCGGCGGCGTCGTGGGGTGGCCGGTCTTCGGGGTCGCTCTCGCGCTGTCGGTGATCGGGGCGGTGGTGTTGCTGCTCGCGCCCGACGATCCGATCGCCGCACCCGCGACCGTCGTCATCGCCGGGACGCCGTCGGTGACGGTGCTGTTGGTGATGACCTCCGTCGAGCCGCCGCCGGCGGTGGCGTTCGGGGTGGTCGCCGGATGCATCTCGGCCACCCTGGCGTTCCTGTGCGTCCGTGGACGGGTGTTGGCCGCGTGGATCGGATTCGTCGCGTCGGTGGTGGTCTCGGTGGCGGGCGGGCTGTTCCTCACCGGGACGCAGGCATGGTTGAGTGCGGAGATCCCCGGTGTCGCGGTCCTGCTGATGTCGACGCTGTTCGCGACGATCATCCGTCCGGCCGCCCGCGAGATCTACGCGCTGCGGGCGCAGACGTTGCTGGAGGTGACCGAGGAGGCGGCCACCCGCGCCACCCTCGCCGAACGCGATGCACAGCTCGCACGGCTCGACGAGCAGGCGCGTGTCCTGCTCGAGTGCATCGCGTCGGCGCAGGTGCTGACCGAGGCCGACACCCTCCGGGCCGGCCTGCTGGAGCGGCGCCTGCGCGATGGGATCCGTGCACCGGCACTCGATGCCCCGGAGGTCGTCGACGCGGCGTGGGCGGCGCGCGAACGTGGCGTCGCCGTGACCTTGCTCGACGACGCGAGGAATGCCGCGCGGCCCGAGGCGCTGGCCGGGGTGCGGTCGGTGGTGGTGGAGATCCTGTCCGGGCTGGGGGCGGGTGCGGCGGTCACCGTCCGGGTGAGTCCGCCGGGTCGCGATCCGTTCGCGACGATCGTCATCCGCGAGGGGGACACCAAGAGACGAGTCGACTACCACGTCCTGAGGGACCATCCTGTGTCGGCGATCGAGCTCGCCGATGGCCCCAGAACTGGGGACACCCCCGCTGACGTGCGAAAATAGTTGAGGGTGCAAGTGTGGTCCCCTGTTAGGGGACTGTTGCCAGACTGTGTAGCACCTTAAAATCTCCTGTGACGAACCAAGTCAGAAGGTGAGTGGTCGGCCCCGCGACCACCGGAACAGGAGGACTTACGGTGACGACCGCAAGTACCGATATCCCGGTTTCCCCCGCTCGTGTGCCCGGACGGGCCCTACCCCAGGCGCGTCAGCCGATGCGCCCGCCGGTGACCCGCATCGCGGACTATCGCCGTCCGCACTTCGAGCGCCCCATCCCCGGACGGCCCGTCGCGCCCGGCGTCGAGCATCAGCAGCCGGTGGTGCCGGTGGCGCCGCCGGTGCGTAAACCGAAGCTGTCTCGCCGCGAGGTCGAGGTGCTCATGGCGTGGCTCGCAGCCGATTCCAAGGAAGAAGCCGCCGAGGCGCTGTTCATCGCAGCGTCCACGGTCAGTACCCACCTGGCCCGCATCCGCGCCAAGTACACCGCAGTGGGTCGGCCCGCTCCCACCAAGACGCACCTGCTCGCGCGGGCGCTGCAGGACGGGATCACCCGTCTCGAGGACTGGTGAGCCGCTCGTCGACGAGCGCGTCCACCACGGGGTTGTCGGCCCCGACCGCACGGATCGGGTGACCGCCGACCAGCGGCACAGACGGCCGGGTCTCATGCAGACCCGGCCGTCGCTGTGTCTCTGGGTCCAGTGGCTGTGGGTCCTGTGTCTGGGGGACCTGTCTCAGGGGGGCTCGGTCCCGGGCGATGGCGCCCACGTGGTGTTCGGACGTCCCGAGAGCCGCGTGCCGGGCCGCGACCGCCGACAACGCGACGTCGATCAGCACCCCACCACCCTGGTCGAGTGCCTCGGTCACCAGTCGTGCCGACTCGATGCCGGTGAGTGGATCCGCGATCGCGTCGGCGCAGAACACCGGTCCCCGCGGGCTTCGTCCGACCAGCCCGCCGGCGACCGCGGCGTCGTCCCCGAATCCGACCCACTGCGCCGCCTCGCCCTCGGCCCCGTGGCCGGTGATCCGCAGCCACACCTGACCTGCGCGCGGAGCGAGATGATCGGCATCCAGGCCGTGCCGGGCCAGGGCACGAGGGCGTGAGGCCTCGATGACGACGTCGGCCGCCCGGAGGAGACGGGCCACCGCTGCGGGATCTCCTGAGAAGTCGGCCGCATAGGCGAGTTTCGGCCCGTTCATCCAGGTGAAGAACTCCGGATTCCCGCGCCGCGTACCGTCCGGGCGCATCGCGCCCTCCACCTTCACCACCGTCGCGCCGGCATCGGCGAGCAGCCGACCGCACAGCGGTCCCGCCCACAACGAGGAGAGGTCGGCCACGAGGAGATCACCCATCGGGCGGTGCGCCCGTGTCGTGCCGCGGGATCGGATGGGGGTCGGGGCCGGGGAGACCTCACCGAGAACCGCCGCCGCCAGTCCGAGCAGTCGCGCTCGTGCCACGAACTCGGCGGCGTCGGACTCGGCGACCACGGCCTCCACATGAGGCCAGACATCGGTGCTCTCGAGGGGGCACTGGAGAAGTGCCGGGACCAGATCGACGTCGTCGGGGCGGGGGAGCGACAGCGCACACCACGTGTCCCGGGCGGCGATCAGACGGGTGGCACCACCCGCCGAGATCCGGCCGCCGCGCCGGAAACCGGTGAGTGCGGCTCGGCCACTGAGGAATTCGGCGGCATCGGGGTGAGATGTGCGCACCCCGGTGAGCGTGCGGAAACGGTCGAGGTTGGCCTGGGCGCGATCAAGCAGGGGGGCGCGGCTGTGATCGGGCGGGCCGTCGGGATCGCCGGTGAGGAAGGCCAGGCCGGACTGCTCCCACCGGTCGCCGGTCATCGAGGTCTCCTTCGCCGTCGCCGATCACGCTACCGGTAGGTTGACCGGATGGACGCGGGTGTGGTGATCGAGCGGGCCGACCTCGGGCGCTCGGGCACCCTCGACATCCGGATCGCGCCCGCACCGGGCGGCGACCGGATCATCGACGCCGTCGGTACCGGGATACGAAGGCCCGGTGACGAGGTCGTCGACGCCGCCGGCGCCGCCGTGATCCCCGGGTTCACCGACCATCATCTGCACATGCACGCGATGGCCGCGGCGTCGACGTCGGTGCAGTGCGGCCCACCGGCGGTCCCCGACAGCACCGCCCTGGCCGAGGCACTGCACACCGCCCCCGTGGGACCCGACGGATGGGTGCGGGGCGTGGGGTACGTCGAATCGGTGGCCGGGGACCTCACGAGTACCGACCTCGACCGGATCGAACCGGGCCGGCCGGTACGGGTCCAGCACCGCAGCGGAGCGCTGTGGATGCTCAACACCGCCGCACTCCGGGCCGCCGGGGTCGGCGCGGGCGGTCATCCGGGCGTCGAGGTGGACGCACACGGCGAACCCACCGGACGTGTCTGGCGCGCCGACGACTGGCTGCGATCGCGACTCCCGAGGTCGGGACCGCCGGATCTCACCGACGTCGGGCGGCGCCTGTACGACCTCGGGATCGTCGAATCCACCGATGCCACTCCGGATCTCGACGAGGACCGGCTCGGCGCGCTGATCCGGGCCGTGGACGACGGGCTGGTGACCGGGCACCTGCACCTGCTCGGAGTGCCCGTCGGGCATCGGCTGGATCATCCGCGGATCACGGTGGGGCCGTACAAGATCGTCATCGCCGACTCGGACCTCCCCGGCCTCGACGATCTGGTCGCGCGGATCGCCGCAGCGCACGCCGACCACCGATCGGTCGCGGTGCACTGCGTCAGTCGCGTCGCCTTCGCGCTCCTGCTCGCCGCGTGGGAGATCGCCGGGGTCAGGCCGGGGGACCGTATCGAGCACGCCGGGATGGTGCCGCCCGAAGGCGGCGCCCTGCTGGCGCGACTCGGCGTCATCGTCGTCACCCAGCCCGGCTTCCTCCCGCATCGCGGCGACGACTTCCTCGATGGCACAGCGGAATCCGAGCGCGCAGATCTCTATCGTTGCGGGTCACTGATCCGTGCCGGGGTGCCCGTGGCCTTGAGCAGTGATGCACCGTACGGTCCGCTCGACCCGTGGCAGACGATCGCCGCGGCCGCCGAACGTCGGACCGCGAGTGGCCGGCTCGTCGGCGACGCCGGTGAACGGATCGGCGTCGCGCAGGCCGTCGCCGCACACTGCACCCCCGCCGCCCGGCCCGACGGTCCGCCGCGGCGCGTACGGGTCGGCGATCCCGGTGACCTGCTGATCCTCGATCGCCCGTGGGCCGATGTCATCGCCGCGCCCGGGGACGTCCGGGTGGATCGGGTGACAGCGACTCGTTGAGTCGGGATCACCCCTCGTCGGCGTCACCCGGCGTCGGTTGAGTCCGCTGTCGGTTGAGCACAGTGCCTGCAGGTCAGGCTGACCGCAGGGCACTTCCGGCGGTTCACCACTGACGTCATCGGGCGTTCACCCGGCGAGCGAGATGCCCACACCGGTGACGTAGGCACGATCAGCGAGGAGAACGATGTCTCCGGTCGGCACGGGGCTCAGCCCGCATCGTCGACCACATCATCCACGAGACCCCACTCCAACGCCGTCGACGCATCGATGGAGTGGCCGGACAGTACCAGGTAGGCGCTGCGCCAACGGCCGATCCGTCGGGAGATGCTGTACGTTCCACCCGCGCCGGGGACCAGTCCGACACTGAGTTCGGGAAGCCCGAGCCGTGCATCCCGGTGGGCGGTCACGCGTCCGCAGTAGGCCGCCATCTCCAGGCCGCTGCCGAGGACCTGGCCGTGCACGATGGCGCGGCAGCGGGAGCCGAGGCGCCCGCGGAGGGCGTCGAGCGCGAGTGCCGGACTGTGTCGTGTCCGGGCGAGGTGAGACGCTGCCGGATTCTCGAAGGCGCCGAACTCGGCCAGATCGCCACCGCTGCAAAACGATCGCCCGGCACCCCGGATCTCGACGTCGGTGATCGAGGTGTCGAGTTGTGCGACGGTGAGCGCCTCCAGTAGCCGGATACGCATGGCGTCGGTGAAGGCGTTGTGGCGGTACGGGCGGTTGAACAGGATGCGCAGTGCATCGCCGTCCCGCTCATAGACGACGGGTTCCTCAGGGTCGGTGGCGATCCGGGTCGGTCCGCGCTCGGCCATCCACTGCGCGAACTCGGGGCCGGACTGCAGCGTGGAATACGCCAACGACTCCGTCACCAGCGCCGGCCGGACATCACCGTCGGTGTTGACCACCCGGAACACGTCCGCGGTGGTCGCCGCGGTGATCGGCATCCGGGTACAGCCGGATTCGATCACGGCGAGGGAGTCGTCGATGGAGTCCACCCGAACACAACGGGGGTCATCGGTGGGCGATTCGGTGAGCGTGAAAGACGCCAGACCGAGCCAGTACGGCGAGGGCGGCCGGTCGGTGTCGGTGATGACCGCCACGATCGGTGGTGCCAGTGACGTGACCGGCGGCAACTCCGGATCGGGGGGTGAATGTGCGTCGACGACGTGGATCATGCCCGGCACCGGTCCCGTCCGGGAGACAAGGTCATGTCCGGATGGTAGTCGGACGCACGAGGGTGATCTGCAGATCGACGGCAGTGTGGCGCAAACGTCGGCCAAGGGCCTGCCGACGTCGAGGCACGGCATGGACGCGCACAGCCGCGGTGGGACGTCGTGGGAGCGATCTACCCCGCGGGACAGGGCAGTCCTCGGTGTGGAGCCTCCTCGAGGAGGTCACGCCGACCGCGGCGGTCGTCGCCGGCCGTCCACGCCGATCGTGGCGCTCTTTCATGCTGCGAGTCACGGGCGGTCGACCGCGAACACGGTTCGAACCTGACGAGAATTGGATTCTCATCGGCGGTGAGAGATCATCTTCGGAGCGCTCGGATACCGGCCGTCGGACCGCGATTTGGTTCCGACCAGCGGTTTCCCCTACACTTGACGGGTTGCCTGCGGTACGCGAGTACCGCGAATCGGCACACGAACCCACTGGGATGGCCCGCTACCTGCGGAAAGTCCAAGGCAGGCGTGTGCTCGGTGGCAACAGACCGTGTGCGCCTGGGTCGGAAATCCGGCGCACAGATGCGGTGGATCGTGCAAGCGGTCCAGTGCATCGACGACATCCAGGTCAAGGAGAGAATCGAGTGATTCAGCAGGAGTCTCGCCTGCGGGTCGCCGACAACACCGGGGCAAAGGAAATCCTTTGCATCCGCGTGCTGGGCGGCTCGTCTCGGCGCTACGCCAGCATTGGTGACGTCATCGTCGCCACCGTCAAGGACGCGATCCCTGGCGGCAACGTGAAGAAGGGCGAGGTCGTCAAGGCCGTCGTCGTGCGCACCACCAAGGAGCGCCGCCGCCCGGACGGAAGCTACATCCGCTTCGACGAGAACGCCGCCGTCATCCTCAAGGGTGAGAACGATCCGCGTGGAACCCGCATCTTCGGCCCGGTCGGCCGTGAGCTGCGTGAGAAGAAGTTCATGAAGATCGTGTCGCTGGCACCGGAGGTGATCTGACATGAAGGTGCACAAGGGTGACACCGTGATCGTCATCTCGGGCAAGGACAAGGGCGCCAAGGGCAAGGTCATCCAGGCCTTCCCGAAGGAAGAGCGTGTTCTGGTCGAGGGCGTCAACCGCATCAAGAAGCACACCGCCGCCTCGGCCAACGAGCGTGGCGCATCCTCGGGCGGAATCGTGACCCAGGAGGCCCCGATCCACGTCTCGAACGTGATGGTCGTCGACTCCGAGGGCAACCCCACCCGCGTCGGCTACCGCGTCGACGAGGAGACCGGCAAGAAGGTCCGTATCTCGCGCAAGACCGGGAAGGACATCTGACATGACCAGTACCGAAAAGGTTCAGCCCCGGCTGAAGACCCGCTACCGCGCCGAGATCAAGGACGCGCTGAACACCGAGTTCGACTACGCCAACGTGATGCTGATCCCGGGCGTCGTCAAGGTCGTCGTGAACATGGGTGTCGGCGACGCCGCCCGTGACGCCAAGCTGATCAACGGTGCGGTCGCCGACCTCGCCCTGATCACCGGCCAGAAGCCCGAGATCCGTCGCGCCCGCAAGTCCATCGCGCAGTTCAAGCTGCGTGAGGGCATGCCGATCGGTGCTCGCGTCACCCTGCGTGGCGACCGGATGTGGGAGTTCCTCGACCGCCTGGTGTCGATCGCCCTGCCGCGTATCCGCGACTTCCGTGGCCTGAGTGACCGTCAGTTCGACGGCAATGGCAACTACACCTTCGGCCTGAACGAGCAGTCGATGTTCCACGAGATCAACATCGACAACATCGACCGGCCGCGCGGTATGGACATCACTGTCGTGACCTCTGCCACCACGGACGACGAAGGCCGGGCGCTGCTGCGTCACCTGGGCTTCCCGTTCAAGGACAACAACAGCAAGGACAACTGACATGGCAAAGAAGGCTCTGGTCAACAAGGCCAACAAGAAGCCCAAGTTCGCCGTGCGGGCCTACACCCGGTGCAACAAGTGCGGTCGTCCGCACTCGGTGTACCGCAAATTCGGCCTGTGCCGTGTGTGCCTTCGTGAGATGGCGCACGCCGGCGAGCTCCCGGGTGTGCAGAAGTCCAGCTGGTGACTTCAGGCCGCGTCTAGCGGCACACTGATCTGTGCGATCGGCCCCACCTCCCCGCGGAGGTGGGGCCGATCGTGCTCTCGGTGTCCGGCAGTGATTCAGTGCTCGGTCAGCCAGTCGTCGATGAGGTCGGGGATGTCGGCGACCGATGCGTTCAGCGACCGCTGATAGGCGCGGACGACGATCGGATCGGCCATCTTGCCGAAGATGCCGCCGAGGCCCTGCTCGCTGAGCACGTGATAGCTGAACTCGGTGCCGGCCGAGGTCTCGGTGACCTCCGTGGTGATGGTGAACCGGAAGGGCGACTCGGTGGAGCGGAACTCGCTTCCCTTGTCGGCATCGACGCGGACGTACTCGCCTTTCCATTTCATCGTGCGGCCGAGAATGCGGGTGGTGCCCTCCCATTTCGTGCCGACTGCGACCGGTCCGTCGGTCAGGGAGCGGAGTTCGATGGTGCCGGGGGTGAAGTGCATGACGTGGTCGGGCTGGATGCAGTACTCCCAGACGACGTCGACGGGGTGTGCGATGGTGACGGTGGAGCCGGCTTCGAGCATGATGAATCGCCTCGGATGCGAATCGATGACAGTGCGGGTTGCTGTGACATGGTGCGTAGCCCACGCTACGCTGGTCGGTTGCCGATGGGCAGGTTGATTATTTTGTGTAACAAAGACATTCGCTGTCCACTGGTTGACTGATGCAATCGTGTCGGTGTCGGTGTCGGTGTCGGTGTCGGTGTCGGTGTCGGTGTCGGTGTCGGTGTCGGTGTCGGTGTCGGTGTCGGTGGCGTGCGCGGTCCGACCACGACGGAATCGGGCACGGGGTGTCCTGACGAGTCGGCTGTGCGTCGTCGGTGCGTGCGGTGGTCGATGCCCCGGGGTGTGGCGTTTCACGGTCACGACCGATCGGCAGGCTTGCGATGCCGAGGGGAGCGCAGATCCGATCGAGGTGGGCGTCGAGCGGGATGTCGATCGCCGGCAGTTGGAACAGCATTCGCACACCATCGTGGTCGGGCCGACAGATTGCGACACCTGGTGGTGGGGGAGGGTACGGCGACGGGTGGGTGGCGGCGCCCCGTTGTCACCGGACTATGACGGGCTGCATAGTATGGCCGCATGACGGTAATCGAGAGCGGAGTGCCCAGGGTGTCATTGGCAGAGGCCCTCGCGGACTTCCGTCCGGACGCAGACGTCGCGATCCCCGCGGGATGGACGCAGGGGCGCACGGCGTATGGCGGCCTCACCGCGGCGCTCGCGGTCGCGGCTGCCCAGCGAACCGACGGAGTCGTGCTCCCCCAGCTGCGTGCCGCGCAGTTCGCGTTCACGGCGCCCGCCGCCTCCTCGATGACCGTGAGTGCGCGCCGTCTGCGCGAGGGTCGATCGGTGACGAGTGTGGGGGTCGAGACGCGCAGTGGCGATTCGATTGCAGCACACTCGACCCTGATCTTCTCCGCTCCGCGCGACAGCGCCGTCGAGCACGATCGGATCGCGCGGCCCGACGTCGCCGGCCCCGATGACTGCCCTGGCCTCGACGGATCGTCGTCGATGGAGCCGTCGTTCGCCGGCAACTTCGAACGCCGCGTGGCCGGTGGCGCGATGCCGGTGACAGGTACCGAAGTCCCCGAGATGATCTGGTGGGTACGCCACCGCGACGCCTCGGGGGTGGACCCGTCGGTCGCGCTCGTCGCACTCGGCGACAGTCTCCCGCCCGCGGCGATGACGGCGTTCTCGGATGTGGCGCCGATCAGTACGGTGATGTGGTCGATCGACGTCTGCGACGAGATCGCCGATGCCACCGGGTGGTTCTTGCTGCGCTCGTCGAGCATCGTGTCACGAGGTGGCTACTCCTATCAGTCGATGGAGGCGTGGGATGTGCAGGGGCGCCTGGTGATGACCGGAACCCAGACGGTCGCGATCTTCGTCTGAGCGTTCACGCGCTCTCGCTCGCAGGCCGGCGTCGCCGCTGCGTCATCGCCGCCGATCCTCTGTCGCCCGCCGCTGTGATGGTGAGAGCCGACCATCGATGCGGTTCCCCCGGCGCTGGTCGTGATGCGGGTTGACCAGTTCTCGACCGTTGCTCGTACCCAGTCCCACTGGAGTGCTCTCGCGGCTGATCCTCATGCTGCACATAGGTTTTCGCGGTTGTGTGTGCGTCGCCGGCGCCGGTCGGGAACGAGTACGGGAAGAGGTCGAGAATGTCGAAGAGTTCGCGAAGCGTGAGGCTGCGGCTGACGGTCGCCGTCGCCGGGTTGGCGATCGGGGGCGCCGGTATCGCCGGTGCCGCCCCCACGATTCCACCGGCGCCGCATCACGCCTACGGAACGTCCTGCACGGTGGGGTAGGTGGAAAGGCGCTCTCCGCGCTGGATCCGCATCTGGGGTAGCAGATCAACTCTCATCCGAAGCTCAAGAAGCACTTCGACGAGATGCTCCTGTTGTCTCTCGCGCAACGAAAGGAGCTGCGGGACAAGGAACGTCGTGACCATCCGAACCGGTCTGCGGTGGTCGGGTTCCGACATGACCGCGGCGTGGGTGCGCAGCAGCGAAAGGCCACACACCAGGCCATCGAGAAGGCGTTGCACACCTGCAGCAGGTACTGACATCCTGCGGCGGGACATCCTGGTCGTGCGGACTCCGAACCACCGGACCGGACTCAGCCGACCTGTGCGGTGTCGGTGTACGCGCCGGCCTCGATGTCCTCGATCAGAGTGCGTCCCACCGGGGTCCAGCCGAGCAGGTCCTGCGTCCGTGCACTCGACGCGGGTAGGTCCGCGCCGAACAGTGTGCCGATGAATCCGGCTTGTTCGGTGGCGTGTTCGGCGGTGACCGAGCGGCTGGGGACGCCGATGCTATGGCCGATCGCCTCGGCGATGATCCGGGTGGGTATGCCCTCCTCGCCGACGGCCTGCATGACCGACCCGGCCGGTGCCTTCTCCAGCGCCAGCCGGGTCATGGTCGCGACATCGCTGCGATGCACTGCAGGCCAACGGTTCTCGCCGGCACTCACATATCCGGAATGGCCGGCCTGGCGTGCGACGTCGGTGAGTCGGGCGACGAATCCGTGATCGCCCGTGCCGTGCACGGTGGGGGCGAAGCGTAACGCCGCCGTCCGGACTCCGCGTTCGGCGGCGGGCAGGATCTGTGCCTCGACGCTTCCACGGGGGCTTGCCGCGCTGGTGTCGAGTTCGGTGGCGATCTTCGATCCGCCCAGCAACGGGATACCCGACGCGAACAGCAACGGTCGGTCGCTGCCGGCCAGCGTGTCGCAGAACATGTGCAGGACGGCCAGGTCGGTCTCGATCGAGGTGGCCATCCGGGTGAAGTCGTGGATGAAGGCGAGGTGGACGACACCGTCGGCGGAGGCTGCGGCATGCCGGAGCACATCGAGATCGGCGAGACTGCCGCGCACGGCCTGTGCGCCGGTGGCGGTCAGTGCCCGGACGCCGGCGTCGGATCGGGCGAGTCCGACCACGTCATGGCCCGCATCGACGAGTTCTGGAACGACGGCCGAGCCGACCCAGCCGGTGGCGCCGGTGACGAATACGCGCATTGGTGACTCCTCTGTGGGAACGGGAACAGGATTGGTGCTGAGATCGTCGGTGATCGATCGTCAGCACAGCGATGTTGCGATGTCAGTTTCTGACATCATCGACGGTAGCACCGATGTCAGAAACTGTCATCACCTATTATTCGTCCATGGGACGTTGGGAGCCGGACACGCGCACCCGCATGGCGAGCGCGGCTGTCGAGTTGTTCGCCGAGCGAGGTTTCGATCAGACGACCGCCGGTGACATCGCCACGCGGGCCGGGGTCACCGAGCGCACCTTCTTCCGGCACTTCGCCGACAAGCGTGAAGTGCTGTTCGACGGGAGCAACACCCTGCAGGGCGTGGTGCTCGCGGCGATGGACTCATGCCCGCGGGGTCTACCGGAGATCGAGGTGGTGGCCACCGCATTCGCCGCGACGGCCGACTTCTTCGACGGACGGGTCGACTACGCGCTGCGCCGTGCCGCCGTGATCGATGCCAGTGGCAGCCTGCGCGAGCGGGAACTACGCAAGCTGGACATGCTCGCCGACGCCGTGGCGGCACGTCTGGAGGAGCGGGGAACGCCCGCGGGGCCTGCCGCCGTGGTCGCCGAGGTCGGGGTGGCGGTCTTCAAGGTCGCCTTTGCACAGTGGGTGTCTGCGGGTGCTGTACGGTCGCTCGGCACCTATGTCGAGGACGGCGTCGCGGACCTGCGGTCTGCGATGTGAGACAAGGTGCGCGCGGCGCGCTGACAGGCGCGCGTCCCCTCGATGCGGCGCCGCCGGGGCGAGAGCGGTTCAGCGCCCCAGGAATCCGCCGAGCATGCCGCCGACACCGGCCTGATCACCGCTGCCGCTGCCGCTGATCATGCCGCGGCGGGGGAGTTCGGACGGTTGCACGACGACGAATCCGTGGCCGGCGAACGCCAGGGTGAACCGCTCACCGGTGCTGCGGCCGATCAGGGTGCCGAGGTTGAACGAGTCGTTGGACTTCACCGAGGTCTGCAGGCTCGACGACCAGGCCACGGCGGCCTGCGGGTCGGCGTAGGTGGCGGAGTCGACGTTGAGCACCACCGGCGATCCGTCGGTGGTGATCGCGATCCGGCCACGGCCGGTGAACACGCAGTTGAACATGCCGGCGTTGCTCATCGACCCGGCGCCGTGCACGCGCCGGACGTCGTACTGCAGCGACGGGTCGAAGGCGAGCACGTTGGCACCGTTGATGGTCAGTCCGTCGGAACCGTCGAGATCGATCAGGTGCACCTCCGACGCGGCGTCGGCGAGGAACAGGTCGCCACGACCGGTCACCTTCATCAGCGGGACGCCCTCACCGGACATCGCCTGCCGCATCATGCGGCCGAACCCGCCCGAACCGAGGGCCTCGAACTTGAGGTCGCCCTGGTAGGCGACCATCGATCCCGCGCGGGCCATGATCTCGCCGTTGAGGCCCACCCGGCACATCTTGCTGCCCTGCTTCTGGATGCCGATCCCGTCGACCTCGGCGTGGCTGGGGGCGAACAGGTCACTGTGCATGGAGACTCCCGGAGGCGGTGAGACGGGTGCTGGGCGAACGGGCGCGGGGCCGCGGGGCGTGGGGGTGGGGCCGGGTGCACTCGACACGGAGGGGGTGGACGCGGGTGACGTGGACACGGTCGGGGCCGGCCCGTTGGGTGTGGACGGTGCCGGGGTGGGTGTCGGTGGGGTGGGCGGCGGTGGCCACGGCTGGGGATCGGCCATCCGTGGCGAGTGGCCGGGCGGAGGGGGATCGTCCTCGACGTCGATTCCGAACGCTGTTGCCAGACCGGTCAACCCGGTGTCGTAACCCTGGCCGACGGCGCGGACCTTCCATGCGCCCGAGCGCCGGTAGATCTCGAGACAGACCACCGCGGACTCGCTCGTCAGCCCGGGTGGGGTGAAGCCCAGCGGCTCCCCGCCCGACGGTGAGCTGACCGACGCCTCGAGGGTGCCCGCGGTGGCGAAGGCGGTGGGTCCGGTGCCGTCGAGGCTCGCGGCGATCGCCACCGTCTCGATGTCGGCGGGCAGGCGGGCGGTGTCGACGGTGATCACGTCCACCGGTCCTTCGGAACGGTAGGAGACGCCGGGTCCGGCAGGCTGGTTGTAGAAGATGAAGTCGGCATCGGACCGGACGCGCCCGGCTGCGGTGAGCAGCACCGCCGATGTGTTCACCGGTGACACCGAGCGCACCGACACCGCCACGACGGTGCCGGGCAGCACGGTGTTCTCACCGGGTGCCAGTTGCCTCATGCCCACATCACGCACTCCATTGTGCCGAATTGCGAGCAGACGATCATTCGCGCGGCGTACGACGTCGGGCGGCCCGTCGCTGCGCCCGATTGGCGCCGAGTACGGTCCGCTGACCACGCACGAACCCTCCGTCGGCGCGCGGGACCCCCTTCACCGGCTGCTGCATCGGTCGCAGGGTGTATCCCGCCTCCCACGGGAAGGTGCCCAGCTCGTCGGCCCAGACCACCTGCAGCGCGGGCAGATCGGGGAACAACTCGTTGGAGATGAGCAGATCCGACTTGTCGACCACCTCGATCAGGCGGATCGGTGCATCGAACGTGCCGGTCAGATCGATGGCGACCTCGCGATCGACCAGCGCCTCCCCATCGTGGCGGTGCAACAGGTGGCCAAGGGTGTTGAGGACGACGGTGGCGGTCCGCGAGTCGAGTCCGTAGACCACGAGCTCGGGGATGTCGTGCAGCCCCATCCCGGAGGTGTAGGCGAATGCGCACAGCGGCGGCACACAGTCGGCGCGGCCGCACGTGCAGGCGTCACCGACCGCGGTCACCGCCCAGCCTGCCCGGCGGATGGTGTCGATGGTTCCACGGACCAACGGGTCGGGATGCCACCGCGGAAGTCCGGCGATGGCAGCTGCGTGATCGGCCATGGGTCGCTCCTTTGTTCGAGGTGCGTCCATGACAGCACGGGGGTCCGACACGTTCGGGCCGGTGGCGATCGGCGGATGCGCCGATGTCCGCCGGGTGAACGAACCCACGGGTGCACACACACGCTCGACGTGCGCTGCGCCGGGGGTTGGATAAGCTCCCTGAGGAGATCATCACCTCGTGCGTGGTGGCGAAATCTTGGAGCTCGAGGGTGATGTTCGCGTTTTCGGAGTACGACGCCGCCGATCTGCGCGATGACACCTGGGTGGACCTCTTCCCGTGGCTGGACGCCTACGAATCGGCGGACGCCGCCTGCCTCGAAGAACTCGTCCCGAACGTGTCGGACTGGTGGATCGCCGACTCGCCCCGTGACACCGCCGCCGATACCGATCTCGACGGCCTCGTCGTCGGCCTGGCCCGCCTCGCCGTCCGGCGGCATCGGGAGGCCACCTTCGGTGAGCTCGCACCACGACTCGACCCGGCGATCCCGGTGGCCGCCCTGCGGCTCGACCCGCGTGCCGAGACCGTCGTGCGACGACTCGGGGACCGCGCACTCGTCGAGACGCTGCTGTGGGCGAGCGTCGAGTCGTTGTTCGCGCTGAAGGGCACGAGCCCCGACACCGTGCAGGAGGTCACCGCAGGCGTCCTCGGTGCCTCCATGTTGCTCGCGCCGGAGGTCGGCGTCCTGCCCGACGAGGAGACCGACAGCCCGGTCGCCACACAGCTCGTCGACGACCTCCGGGTGCTGGCACGCTGGCGTGGTCTGCGCGGCAGTCTGGGGTCGTCGCTGATCGACGTCGACATCGAGGACGACGCACCCGAACAGGTACAGGAGGTCGCGACGCGGATCTCGGCGATCACCGGCAAGGACTTCGCCGGGATGGTGGAGGCGAATCCGGTCGACGAGCTCGAGAACCTGATCGAGCAGCTCGGTGAACGGGAGTTGGTGGCGCTCACCGAGTTCGTGATGGCTGCCGAGCCGATCGGCATGGGGGAGCTCAGCGTCCGGTTGCACGTGAGCAAGGGGCGTGCCGGTGGCATCGTGGCCAAGCTCAAGCAGAACCTGGCCGCGGCGTGTGAGTTCGAGACCACCGCAGGCGGATTGCTGGCGAGCATCCGGGCCGAGATCCGGCCGGTGACCTCGCTGGACCGGCTGCTCGACATGCAACCCGTGCTGCGCACCGAGGTGCCCTCGCTGGGGGTGCCCCTGTGGTTGGCCCTCGATCGTCTCGACGACGGATTCGAGGTCACGGGTCCCTGGGCGGTGGCCCCGGATCTGCGTTCGGCCAAGGGCCGGACCATCGTCATGCTCGAGCAGTTCGAGTCCGACAACGCCGTGGTGTCCGTCGACACCGCGGCCACGACGCTGCAGTTGTCGACCGACGAGGTCCGAGAGTGGTTGCGGTACTGCGAGATTCCGGTTCTCGACGACAATGTGCTGCTGTCCACGCGTCGACTCGCCGACCATGCGGCGGGCATCCTGGAGGTTCTCGGCGCCCCCACTGGCATCGGGCGTCTGACCGATCTGCTGAACACCGATCGCGCCGAACACCACGTCGTGCGACACCTCGCCGACGACGAGCGCTTCACCTGCACGGACGCAGGACAGTGGTGCCTGACCGAATCCCTCGTTGCGGCAACCGCACACGCGGAACCGGCCGAACAGCCGACCGGAACCGACCAGTCGGCCGCAGAGCCGGAGCCGACGGCGACCACCGTTGTCGTCCGGCCGACCCGACGTCTGTACCGGATCGGTGACACGTGGTGCTTCCGTCTGCGGGTGACCTCCGAGCATCTCCGTGGTTCCGGCTTCACCGTCCCGGTCGGCGTGGCGCAGGCGCTGGGGTGCACGCAGGGCGTGGTGCGTGAACTGACCAGCCGTCTCGGCACGCAGATGGTGCGGTGGACCGGAACCAATCCGACCTGCGGGACCATCCGCCGGTTCCTGGCCGAGTCATCCTCGCAGCCCAAAGACCTGGTTTTTCTCGCCTACTCGGCGGAACGCGGATTCGATGTGGTGCCCCTCGCGGCAACCGACATCGCCGACCCGGTTCGCGGGGCGCTCGCGCTGATCGGGGTCGCCGACCCGCAGGGCGTCGCCGATGCTGACGTCGCGCCGCTGCTCGCCGCGGCGATCGGACTCGACCCCGACACCAAGCCGCGTCGCATCCTCAGCCGCTACCAGTCCCGCGACGACGCTGTCGCCGCACTCCTCGAGCATGCCTGGACGGTGGCGGTGCGATGACGACCGAACCGGCCGAGATCACCGCCACCGCACGCGCGCTGGGCCTGCATCACACCGTCGCGACCGCTGTCGCCGATCTGATCGACAACAGCATCGACGCCGGGGCCCGATACGTGCTGGTCCGGTTCCTGCAGTCCGGCCAACGGATCATCGGTCTCCGGATCATCGACGATGGCCGGGGGATGGACACCCGCACCGTCGACGCCGCGATGCGGTACGGGGTACAGCGCAGCTACGGTGACCGTGAGCAGGGGCACTTCGGGGTGGGCCTGAAGGCTGCTTCCCTCAGTCAAGCCGACACCGTGACCGTGTATTCGCATGCGGCCGAGACCGATCCGGTGGCACGTCGACTCGCCGTCGAGGATCGCCACGATGCGCCGCGACTGACCGTCCTGCCCGACTCCGATGCCGCCAAGGTCATCGCCGCGACACGTCCTCGCTTTCCGTTCGACACGGGCACCATCGTCGAGTGGCGCGGCATCCGCACCTTCCCCAACACCGCGTCGGCGGAGGATCAGGGCGCCTGGCTCGAGACCACCATCGGTGACCTGCAGGACCGGCTGGGGCTGGTGTTCCACCGGCTGATCGCGTCGGGCCTGACCGTCACGATCGATGTCCTCGACGAGGCGGTCGGCCGGGCCGGCGCACCGCGGACGGTGCGGGCGATCGACCCGTTCGGCTACCGCGCGAGCGGACGGCTCGGTTACCCGCGGCCGCTGTCGGTCCTCGCCGGTGACACCGTGACCGCGCACATCTGGTCGGCCCGCAGCTCGGCACCCGAATACAAACTCGGCGGTCTCCCCGGTCGCGACTCACAGGGACTGTTCATCTATCGCAACGACCGGCTTCTGCAGGCGGGTGGCTGGCTCGGTGTGCTCCGTCCCCGGCCGGACTGGGCGTTGGCACGTGTGGCCATCGACCTCGATGATGTTCTGGCCCAGCACATCACGATCAACCCGGAGAAGTCCGGGGTGACCCTCGACGCAACCCTCGCATCTGCGCTCCACGATGCGGTGACCGACGGCTACCTCGATGACGCCGCCACGACGGCCGTCGCCGCGCGTCGGGTGCAGCGTCGTCCGATCAGCGTCGTCGAACCCGGGATCGGTCTGCCCGATGAGGTGGCCGACGAGTTCGCCGACAGTTTCTCGTTCGTGGAGACGGCCGACCCGGTCCAGATCGGGTGGCGTGTGCTGGCAGCAGATCGGTTCTTCGAGGTCGATCTGGAGTCACGCACCCTGTGGCTGAACGCACGATTCCGCAGGCAACTGGGTGGGCGGCGGCGCTCCGCCGACGACGTCCCGGTGTTGCGGACCCTGGTGTACCTGTTGGCCCAGGACATGTTCGACGCCGTGCGGCACAGTGCCAGGCAGGTCGAGCAGATGGATGCCTGGCAACGTGTCCTGATCGCGGCGCTCGCCGCCGACGAGGGGAGTCCGCAGTGATCGATGTGGTGATGGACGCACTGGTCCGTGAGTTCAAGGCAGACCTCGCGCCCGCCCGGTTCCTGGGTGCGGTGACCGGTCGGGTGAGCGACGCCGGACACGATTCCGCCGCCGTCACCATGGCGATGGTGGTCGGCGTCATCGTGGCCGACGAGGCCACCGCGGTTCAGTCGGCAGTGCGATCGGCACTGATCCGATGGGATGCGGAGGAGGCCGCAGCGTGGGTCGGTGGCACCGCAGCCCAGACCCCCGAGCGGCGGACCCTCATCTACACCCTTCTCGGCATCCCCGGCGAGGCTTTCGACCCGCTCACCGAGGCGTTTCCGATCGCGGGCGGGCCCACGGTGATCGTCGCACCGCAACCCTGGGAACCCTGGTATGTTCCGGAACGTCGTGCGGCCCACGACTTCTACTGGTCGGCGTATAGTCGGCTCCTCGTCGAGAAGGGGTGGGGGGCCGACACCGTCGAGGACCTGGGCGCGGCCACGAGCGCAGTCGTGCAGCGCCTGGCCGATCCCAGCCGGGGTGAGCCGTACCAGTCCAAGGGGCTGGTGGTGGGCTATGTGCAGAGCGGTAAGACCGCCAACTTCACCGGGGTGATCGCCAAGGCGATCGATGCCGGGTACCGACTGGTCATCGTGCTGACCGGGACGATCGAGTTGCTTCGCAGTCAGACCCAGCGCCGCCTCGACATGGAACTCATCGGCATGCAGAACATCGACGAGGTGGAGTACGCCAACGACGAGGACTGGCATGCGGGCAGGTTCCTGAATCACGTTCTGGACCCGAATCATTCCAACGAAGAACCCGCGATCCGCCGGCTGACCGGTCGTGTCGACGACTACAAGGCGCTCGCGAAGGGGATCGGCACCCTGCACTACGAGTTCGTCGACCATTCGAAGGCGCTGTACGACCCGGTCAACCTGTACTCGAGCAATGTGCGGGTGGCCGTGGTCAAGAAGAATGCGGCGGTGCTGAAGAAACTCGTCGCCGACGTCGGCCGGATACCCACCCCGCTCGACCAGATCCCGACCCTGATCATCGACGACGAAGCCGATCAGGCGTCGGTGAACACCCAGAATCCGAAGAACTTTGCTGCCGGTCGGGTCGAGCGGACCGCGATCAACGAGCAGATCTCGCTGCTGCTGGGACGGCTCGGACGCAGCCAGTACGTGGGATACACCGCCACCCCGTTCGCGAATGTCTTTGTCGATCCGGACGATTCGGTGAACATCTTCCCGAACGACTTCATCGTCAGCCTCGACCGCCCGAAGCAGTACATGGGTGGCGCCGACTTCCACGACGGAGTCGTCGACATCGACGACGATCTCGGTGAGGACGTCGAGAAGACACCGGCCAACTCGAACGAGAAGGCGTTCGTCCGGGATCTGCGGGCCCAGTGTGACGAGGACCGCGACGCCGAACGACTGGGGGCGCTCGACTCTTACGTTCTGTCCGGGGCGATCAAACTGTTCCGCCAGGATCGCGGTGTCCCCGGGAACTTCCGGCATCACACGATGCTCGTCCACGAGTCGGTCAAGCAGCAGGAGCACGAGTCGCTGGCCGCCGACTTCGCAAGCCTGTGGAAGAACGCCGGATACAGCCAGCCGCATGGCCTCGATCGCCTGGAGAAGCTGTGGGACAGCGACTTCCGTGTGGTGTCGGCTCATCGGGCCGATCCGGGGACGCCGGCTCCGGCGACCTTCGACGAGCTCGAGATGTTCATCGGCCAGGCTTGCGACCGGATCGGGGCGGGCATCAGCCCGGTGATCGTCGTCAACGGTGCCGCCGACAAGGACTATGTGCAGGAGCCGCTGGACTTCCAGGAACGTGCGGTGTGGAAGATCCTGGTGGGCGGCACCAAACTGAGTCGCGGGTTCACCGTCGAAGGACTGACCACCACCTACTACACCCGGCGCACCGCGCAGGCGGACACGCTGATGCAGATGGGGAGGTGGTTCGGATTCCGGCCCGGTTACCGAGATCTGGTGCGGCTGTTCATCGGTCGGGAGGTGCCCGGACCCGGCGGAACAGTGGTCGACATGTATGCGGCGTTCGAGGCCATCGTCGGCGACGAGGAGGAGTTCCGCGACGAACTGCGACGGTTCAAGGGACTCAACGAGGCCGGCGAGCCGATGGTCACCCCACGGGATGTGCCACCGATGGTGTTCCAGCGACTTCCGTGGCTCAAGCCGACGGCCGCCAACAAGATGTACAACGCGGAGCTGAGCTATCGCAGCGTCGGCGGTCAGAGTTTCAGTTTCACGATGCAGGCGCCGCGTGGCGACGGGGCGAACAATGCCGCGCATTTCGGTGCGGTTCGTCCGCTGCTCGACAAGCTCGACAAGCCCGGTTCGTTCTCGTTCGTCGACAAGGACCAGACGCCGCGGATCTTCGAGGCACGCTACGGGATCGTCGGCGCCGAGATGGTGCTCGATGTGATCAGCCAGTTCGTGTGGGATGTCAACTGGGACTTCGAACCCCACCGCAAGGCCTTCGAGTCGGCGATCGAACGTGGGGCTCTCGAGGATCTTGCGATCCTGTTGCCGATCCCGAAGACCAAGAAGCCGGTGATGATCGGCGACTACCCTGCCGAGCTTCCCCTGGTCAATCGCAAACGCGAAGAGGCCGAGTACCGGACCGGATTCACCGGCACCGCGGTGCGTGAGCGCGATGCCATCGAGCACATCGCGGGCAACCCGAACAAGACCGTCGGCGGTCCGCTCGCCGCACAGCTCCGGAAGCGGACCCGTGGCGCGATGATCCTGCTGTTCGCCAGCGATCCGCCGAGAGGGAGTAGGCATCTCGGGGCGCACAAGCGCGGTAAGGCCGACCCACGGGACGTGGCGACCCTGTTCTCCTACGCACTCCCGTACCTGGCCGATCCTGATCCCAAGATCGGGTTCACCGTCCGCAAGGTCGGGGCCGGGGCGATAGTCGATGCGTGATCACAAGAAAGGTGTGAATACTCGATGGCAAAGGTGATCGCGACGATCAGCTTGAAGGGCGGGGTCGGCAAGACCACCGTGACCGGCGGGCTGGCGGAGTTCATGTCGGCGGAGTTCGGTCAGCGGGTCCTACTCATCGACCTCGACTCGCAGATCAACCTCACCACCGTGATGATCAGCGAGCAGCGATGGTTCGAGCTGAACACCAACGGCCGCACACTGGCGACGCTGTTCTCCGACGCGGTCAACGGTACCCAGTACTTCCGGCTCGACGAGGCCATCGAGCGCGGGGTGTCGCCGGTGAAGCGGGTGACGACGGTGGACCTGCTCGCGTCGTCGCTCGACCTCATCGAGGTCCAGGAAGAGCTGAGCGCGTTGCGTGTGGAGGCCCGGGTTCCCGGAGGCGGCACCGATTTCCTGCGCAAGGCGATCGAGCCGGTGATCGACTTCTACGACTATGTTCTGATCGACTGCCCACCCAACATCGGGCCGGTGACCCTCAACGGATTGGCGGCCGCGGACGCCTACATCATCCCGACCATCCCGGATGTGCTGTCCACCTACGGTATTCCGCAGATTCAGACCCGGGTCCGCAAGTTTGGCGACGAGATCGGCCGGACCATCGTCGAACTCGGGGTGGTGATCACCAAGTACAAGGCCAACTCGGCGGTGCACAGGTCGACCACCAAGCGTCTGCGTCGTGACCCCACCATCCAGCATGTGTTGCCGAGCTACATCAACGAGTCCAATGCCGTTGCGGCATCGGCGGAGTTCGCACCCTACGGCACGCTCAAGACCAAGTACGGCAATGCCGGACAGTTCGATCAGTTCCGCGCCCTGACCATGGACGTGATGACCGAAGCACAGGAGAAGATCCGATGAGTTCCGATGACGCCCGCCGACGCATGGAGTACTCCACCATCGGCGGCGCCCTGACTCAGCTCGACATCAAGAACCCTCAGGCCGCGCAGCTGATCGCCGGACTCACCAAGGTGATCATCGAGGAGGCCGATCGCTCGTCACGGTTCGCGGCCGCGCTCACCGGCGTGATCGAGGCATTGCGCCCCACCGACGGCGCCGTCGTCGCGGTGGCGCCGGCACCGGCACCTCGCAAACGCGCTGCGGCACCGAGGAAGCGGGTGGAGCGTCAGCCCGGCGCCTTCGATCCGTTCGTGGTCTATCGCGAATCCGGTGCCCCAGGCCTGAATTCTCGGCTGGGGGAGCTCACCGTCGACCAGCTTCGCGACATCATCGCCGAGCAGGAACTCGACACCCGCAAGGAGACCGGCCGCAAACGCAAGGCCGAAGTGATCGTCGAGTGGATCGTCGAGCGGGTGGAGGCATCGGAGAACAAGGGGAGTGTGTTCCGGTAGGGCGCGGCCTACCGGCTTCGGATCTGGCACAGTGGGCAGTGGATCGCCCGTGGTGTTCGACAGAACGCTGCGGTTGTTGTGCCTTCTCGGGATCACCGTCCCGGGTTCCATTGAGGTGTAACTGTTGCTGAGCAAGCAAAGGGCGCCGCGATCCGTTCGTTCGATCAGATGACTTTGTAACCGTTGCGGAGCAAAAGTCTTGAAAATTCCGATCGTCGAGCGCATTCTTAGTGGTATCAGACGCTGCCGACACGCCGGCGGTGAAGTACCGCGCACCTCGAGGGAGCCGTGCATGCCGCAGTTCGAATCGTTCGACGACTTCTTCCGCACTGCGACCGGGAAGAGGCCGTACCCCTACCAGGTCCGTGTCGCCACCGACGGCGCGAAGCTGCCCGACGTGATCGACGTGCCACCTGGTCTGGGCAAGACCGCCGCCATCGTTCTCGGCTGGTTGTGGCGATACCGGACCGCCGAGGCCGGGCAGGTGCCGCGCCGCCTGGTGCTCGCACTCCCGATGCGGACGCTCACCAGACAGGCGATGTCGGTGATCCCGCAGTGGATTCACGGGCTGGGGCTCGACGACGACGTCGATGTGGTGCAGCTCGTCGGTGGAGTCGGTCCCGACGGTCATGGTTGGCGTCGGTCGCCCGGCAGGCCGCAGATCATCGTCGGCACGGTCGACATGATCGTGAGCCGAATGCTGATGCGGGGCTATGGCTCCAGCCGTGGTGTGTATCCGATCGACGCCGGCCTGCTCTGGAACGACACCCATCTCGTCGTCGACGAGACGCAGCTCGCGCCGGCATCGACCGTCACCGCTCGCCAGATCGCCGCATTCCAGCGTGAGTCCGCAGCCGTGAACGTCGGTCTGACCTGTATGAGCGCGACCATCGACGCGGGCCTGTTGAGTACCGTGGACAATCCGTTCGCCCCCGACGCCGACGTGATCCGCCTGACCGACGGCGATCTGACCCCAGCGGTACGGCAACGTCTCGACGCCGAGCGCACGGTCCGAGAACTCCCGATTGCTCAGGCCAATCCCAAGGCCATCGCCGAAGCGGTTGCCGCACATCACCGTCCGGGACTCACCCTGGTCATCGTCAACACCGTCGCGACTGCGGTCGAGGTGTACAAGCGGCTGGCGGGCAAGAAGCCTCCGCTCGGTGACACGCCGGTGATTCTCCTGCACTCACGGTTCCGGCCTGTGGATCGCGATGGGAAACTCGACGAGCTACACCGACTCGATGACGTCGTGGTGGTCTCCACCCAGGTCGTGGAGGCCGGCGTCGACCTCGATGCTCGGACCCTGATCACCGAGGCCGCACCATGGCCATCGCTCATCCAGCGCTCGGGTCGCTGCAACCGTGCCGGAACCACCGACGACGCCGAACTCTGGTGGTTTCCCTCCGGGAAGAAGGGCCCGTACGAGTCGGATGACGTCGAGGCGACCGCCGGGGCGCTGCGGGTACTCGAGAACCGGGCAGTGACCAATGCCCGGCTACTCGACCTCGCGGGGGAGGTCAAGACCACTGCTCCTGCAATTCAGGTGTTGCGGCGCAGTGATTTTCACGCACTCTTCGACACCACCCCGGATCTCTCCGGCAACGATCCTGACATTTCGCCTTTCATCCGTGACGCCGACGAACCCGACGTCCAGGTGGCGTGGGTGGATTTTGCCGGTGCCGGAAGGCCGAGCGCGGAGCTGCGGTTGCCCGATCACGACCACCGCTGTCGCGCGCGGATCAGCGATGTGAAGGATCTTGTCGCCGCTGGAAAGACGTTGTGGTTCTTCGATGTCGCGCAACCGGCGTGGAGTGACGCACGATGGTCGGAACTGAAGGCCGGTATGCCGGTCCGCTCCGGTCAGGTGCTCGTGATCGATGCAGCGAAGGGCGGGTACGCCACGGACGTCGGGCTGGATCCCAAATCGTCCGCGCCGGTTCCGGTACCTGCCGATGTGCCCGAGGACGGACCACAGGGCGGCGAGGAGCCTGGGAGTGACGGTGACACGTCGGATACCGGTGCAATCGACTTCGGTGGGTGGCTGGAACTCGACCAACATCTCGCAGAGGCCGAAGCCGCAGCCGTGTCGATCGTGAACGACCTTGCGCTCGACGCGGAACTCCGGGCCGACATCGTGCTGGCGGCACGGCTTCATGACATCGGTAAGGCCCATCCGACATGGCAGAACGCACTCCAGCACACCGCAGAGGTGCCCCAACCGGACAAGGTCTGGGCGAAGTCGCCAGGACATGGGCGGCTCGTCTACGCCGACGGCGTGAAGTCGTTCCGGCATGAGCTGGCCGGCGTTGCATTGCTGGACTCGGCATATTCGGATCTGATCGAACCGGCTCATGACCGGGATCTGGTGCGGTACCTGATCGCGGCGCACCACGGCAAGATCCGAGTGCAGATCCGCGACGACTCCGGTGACACGGAACGTGTACTCGGTCTCTCACCGGGGGAGGTCACCATTCCTCCGTTCCTCGACGTGGAAACCCGCACCGCGACCATCGTTCTCGAGCCGTTCACGGCGGTCTCGGATACCGCTGAGGTGTGGGCCGACATGGTGGATCGGCTCCTCGGGAAGTACGGCCCATTCCGCTTGGCCTACTTCGAAGCGTTGGTACGCGTCGCCGACTGGAACGCGAGTGCACTTCACGAAGGGCAGAAGCACGCATGACTGAACACCGGTTCGTGGCCGCACGAGGACGAAATCTGCAGCGGTCGCTGGCTGCATTGGGATTGGTGCGGGTACTCGCCGAACAGTGCGATCCCGACCTGCGGTCTCGCGTCGATGGCGATGACCTCATGATCGACACGACGGTGGAGGACATCGCCCGGTGGCTGGTCGACGACTACCGGCCGCGACCCGTGCTGAGCCCGTGGAACGGCGGCTCGGGCTTCGGGGAGAAGGACAAGAACCAACGAGCGAACCTCGATGCGCTGACCGCGTTCTCGGATCAGAACCGGGTGGGCGCGTTGCGCGACGCCGTGAGCGTCGTCGATCGTCTGCTGGAGCGGAATCGCGCGGAGGGATGGGACAAACGGGACCTGATCCGGGAGGTCGGCAACAGATGTCCCGACGAGATGCTGCCGTGGCTGCGTTCAGCAGTGGTCGTACTTGGCAGCGACGACCTGGCGTTCCCGCCGTTGCTCGGTTCTGGCGGCAACGATGGGCGTTTGGAATTCTCCAGCAACTATCACCAGCGACTGCTGGACGTGCTGCCCACCGACGCGAAAGCCGAAAGCACCAGCCTGGGGTGGGCGCAGGACGCGCTCTCCGGGACGTCACGCGAGAAGCTCGTGAAAGCGTCGGTCGGGCAGTTCGATCCCGGAACCGCCGGCACCCCGAACTCCTCCGCATACGGAGCCGCACCCGCAATGGTGAATCCGTGGCTGTTCGTCCTGATGGTCGAGGGCGCAACGCTGTTCGAGGCCGCCCCGGCTCGTCGGATCTCGGCGCAGTCCAGTGTGGACAAGGGCGCAGCAATGACGTTCATGACCCGCGGGGCCAGCGCAGGGTTTGACTCTGGCAGTGACGACGAGGACATCCGCGGCGAGGTCTGGCTACCGTGGTGGAACCACTGGCTGCGCTGGCCGGCCGTTCAGCGCATCTTTGTCGAAGGTCGCGCGACCTGGCGCGGCAAGACCGCGACCAGATCTGGCGACATGTACCTGGCCGTCGGAACCCGCGGGGTGTCGGCGGCGGTATCAGAGTTCGACCGCTTCAGCATTGCCAAGCGAAATGGTCTCGCATACTCCGCAATTCGCGCCGACGCCGTCGGTGTCACCGATGATCATCTGCTTCGCGCGGTGGCGCTCGTCGAGGATTGGCCCCAACGGCTCAACGGTCGAGCCGGGCTGCCTGGAACCGTCACCGAGGAACTGCGGAGGTTCGATTCCGCGCGTGTGGACCTTGCGCGGACACGATCTCGTGCGGAACAAGTCGGGCAGCTCCAAACGATGCTGCGGTCGTTGACCCGACTCGAGGTGGCAGTCGGTCGTAGCCGGGCGGTGAAGGAATCCGTGTGGCCACGGGCGACCAAGCGGGGGAGCGGACAGGAGATGCTCGGGATCCTTCGGGATGCGGAGCTACTCGATGCTGTGGTCGACGTTCCGGAGTTCCGGGTGGCGCTCGGGCTGGCGTCGCTCCGGTTGAGATGGCGGGACGGGCGGTGGGTTGGACCTCGTGACCTGCTGCTCCCGGTTGTGTCCGGACATGGGACATCCAGGCCCGCGTGGACAGAAGGAAGTGATGTCGCGGGATACGGGATTCGTCCACTCGCTGCCGTGATGGCCGACGTCCTGGGACGAGTGGCGATCGCGGCGGGTGCGGCCGATGACAGCATCGGCATCGCGGGTGATTCCGCTTCCGGTGTCGCGATGCCCTCGAGCATTCCCGTGCCGCTGGCACATCTGCATCAGTTCGCCGCCGACGCATTGGGCGACGAGGCAGTCGCCCACTGGTTCGATGCGTTACTCGTCTTCGACTGGAGTGGCGAGCAGATCGACCTTGGCTCATCCGGGCTCGATGGGGTGGTTCCAGAACCCGCACTGGGTCTTCTCGGCTTGCTGCGCAATGGGATCGCGGCTCCAGTTCCTGCAGCGCATGGCCGCGGGGGGCGTTCCGACGATCAAGCGAAGGGGTTGACTGCTGAGATCCTGGGGGCGCTCGTCGGGGGCAACGTGGATCGGGCAGTGCTGCTGGCACGGCAGCGTATCCGCGAGTCAGGTCGCATCGCAGTGTCCACGATTCCGTCCCGATCGGACCCACAGAAGATTGCAACCGCGCTCCTGCCGTGGTCCCGGCATCACGTTCTGGCGCAACAGTTCACCTTCTCGCCCAAGACCATCGACGACGATCCGATGCGATCCGACCTGACATACGACCATGAAACAGAAAGTGAGGCCTCCCATGGCCAGCAAGCGTGACATCCGCAAGTACGTCCTCGAACCTGTCGCAGGGAGCCGGTTCCAGCCGACCGGCTTTCCTGATCTGGGAGCGGCGACCTACGACGGCCCGGGTGGCGACACACGACTGCTCGTGGAATCGGTCCAGTCCCTGGCCAATCACCTCGAGGGAACGACCTGGGATGAGGCCGCACAGCAACCGGTCTCGACGGTCGCGGGAATACCCTACGTCCGGGTCGTCGATGCTGACGGAGGATTTCTCACCAGCAGTCGGCTGGAAGCACACCGTTTGGCCTCGGCGTACGTCCTCGATGCGTCGGACGGTGGGGCAGAGTTTCGCAAGGCCCTGGTGGAGCGGTTCGGCCTGGTGAAGAACAAACCCCTCGACCTGAGGAAGGTGTACTCGGAGATCTACGCGCTGGACCCGGTGAGCCTGCTGCACGGCGTGTTCTTCGCCCAGGGGTCGTGGCCGTGGCAGCCGAAGATCAGCCGGGCTGTGTCGGCGTTCATCGAAGCCGAAGGCGTGAACTCCGCAGTCAGTGGGGGTGTGAAGAAGGACAGCGTCAACAACAACCTCGACAAGGAGGCCGGCCGTACGTCGGATCGTGGTTACGGGATGGTTCCGCATCATCGCACCGAGTACACGGCCGCGAAGATCACACTGTTCGTGGTGATCGACGAACAACAGATCCGTTCCTACGGGCTCCCTGAATCCGCAACAGAACTGCTGCTGGCGCTCGCCGACTGGGAGGTGGCGACGCTCCTCGACGGTGGGTTGCGACTGCGCACGGCCTGTGACCTCGAGGTGACCGGTGTGGAGGGGGCGGGCGAGCTCCCCGACGTCGAGGCATCGGAGGAGCGACTGATCAAGGCCATCGCGGCGGCCGAGCTGGGCGGGGTCACCGAGTTGACTTGGACCGGATCAAAGGGCTAGTGACACATGGGAACAACGGTTGAGATCAGCTTTCCGCTCGGCCGATATCACGCGACTCCGTGGGATGCGGGGGCGAACTCGGGCTACGTGGAGTGGCCACCGTCGCCGTGGCGGGTGATGCGGGCGATGCTGGCAGTGGCACATGCCAGATTCGTCGATGTGGACGAGACGGTCGCGCTACTGGGACGACTGGGTAACCCATCGGCGTTCGAGTCCGCGCCGGTTGCGCCCGGCTCCACTCGGCACTACATGCCTGACATCAAGCATCGCACCGACGACCGTGGCGGTACCGATCTCGTGATCGACAGCTATGTGTCGATCCGGCAACGCAGCTCGGTACCCGATCTGCGAATCCACTGGGATGCCGATCTGACCGAGGACGACCTGAAGCTCTTGACGGTGTTGGTCGAGAACCTTCCGTACCTCGGTCGGAGTGAGTCCGTGTGTGAGGCGGTGGTCGCCGAGCAGGCAGCGCAACCGGATTCGACGTGGTGGCGGATCGGGGCGGTCGGCGATCGAGTCGAGACGGTTGAGTTACTCGGGGCGGAGGGCGTACCGACGCGGACCGAACTCGAAGCCACCCCGACGACCGTACGCGCGAAGATGCGAATGACCTTCCCGCCAGGAACCAGACTCCTGGGATACGGGCGGGATCGACTCGATGGCAGTTCCTTTCGTCATACCAAGCCGCGTCGTTCGTCGCCGACGTCGAGTGAGCCGATCACGGCTATCCGGCTCGAGCTCCATGGCCCGGCGTCTGTTCGGATGCGGGACTTTCTGATGCCGACCGACGTCGCGCACAGTGCGGTTCGGAAAGCGTTGCACGCCCTGGGAGATGATCCCGAGGTCGCGGCGATCATCGGGAGGGACGGCAAGGACCCACGCCAACAAGGGCACGATCACCTCCACGTCGTACCGATTCCGGCCGACGGCAAGAACGCGCGATTCCGTGGAGGTGCACCGATCGAGTCCTTGGTGCTGTGGACGCCCCGAGGGATGTCCGTTGAGGCGGTGGGTCGAATCTGTCAGATCGCACGGTTGTGGACGCCAGACCGGGTCAGCGAGAACTCGTTCCCGGAACAACGATTGCTGGTCGCGGGCTTGGGTGATGCGTCCGACGTCGCGACCGAGATCGTTGCCGACGGGGGAGGGTCGACCACATGGGTCTCGGCGACGCCGTACTTCCCGGTGCGACACCGTAAACGGCGGTCGGTGGAAGAGTGGATCGAGGTCGATCTCAACAAGGAGCTCGGCTATCGAGCCGCAACCGCAGGGGTCGAGATCGTAGCGGTCGACGTCGACGACTCGCGGGCGACGGTGTCGGATCTGGTGCATTTCCGTCGTCGGCGATTGCGGGAGCAGCGTGAGAATGCCCGCCAGGGCTTCGCCGTCAAGGTCACACTGTCGAAGCCGGTCGCCGGACCGCTGATGCTGGGTCAGCTCAGCCACTTCGGCGCCGGCCTGTTCATTCCGGCCTCGTCGTGATCATCTGACCGAACGACGGCATACGGCAGGGATGTCGGAGGTCGGTGCGAGGGTTGCCCCGCACCGACCAACGACGGCCGGGGTTCCACACCACTTCCCCTTACGGAGCCCGTCATGACCACCGACTTGCCGGAACTGTTGCCTGCTCGAATGCTCAACGAATACGTGTACTGTCCGCGCTTGTTCTATTTCGAGTGGGTCGATCGTCGGTGGGCCGACAGCCACGACACCGAACAAGGCCACTTCACCCACCGCGCCGTCGACAAACGAACAGGATCTCTGCCGGAGCCCGACTCAGGCGATGCCGCGAAGCGTGTGACGTCACTGCGAATCGAATCGCACGCGCTGGGATTGGTGGCGGTACTCGATCGGGTTGAGGACGGCGGTGACGGCACCGTGGTACCCGTCGACACCAAGAAGGGAAAACCCGCGGCGAACGGATTGCCGTGGTCGGCCGACGTCGTCCAGCTCTACACGCAGGCGGCCTTGTTGCGGGACGCCGGCTATGAGGTGGACAGGGGCGTGCTCTACTACGCCGAAGTCCACAAGCGAGTCACTGTTCCGATCGGCAACAACGAAGTTGCGGCAGCAGTGGAGATCGCAGACGAGGCCCGCGAGGTTGCCGCACGAGAGAACGCACCTCTGCCGCTCGTCGGAAGCAAGCGATGCCCACGCTGCTCCCTTCTCGGGTTGTGCATGCCCGATGAGACCAATGCGCTGCTGCAGCGCGATGACTCACCGCCGCGCAGGATCGTTCCCCGTGACCCCGACAGTCGTCCGTTGTACGTCACGAAGCACGGAGCGACTGTCGGGCTCAAGGGCGGCCGGATTCGTGTCGTCCAGAAGGGTTCGGAGCCGGCCGAGGTTCTCCTCATCGACGTCAGCCAGCTGTGTGTCTTCGGCAATGTGCAGGTGAGCTCGCAAGTCTTGACCGAGTTGTGGGCTCGCGGCATTCCGGTTCTGTGGTTCAGCTACAACGGATGGCTGCGTGGCTGGGCGCAGGGCGAGATGTCGAAGTACGTCCAGCTGCGCACTGCACAAGCCCGATTGGATGACAATACTGCGCTGGGTATCTCACGAGCGATCGTCGCAGGGAAGATCAAGAACTCGAGAACTCTGTTGCGCCGAAATTCTCGAACCGACACCGAACACTCGGTGCAATCCTTGGCCGCAATGGCAGATTCGGCGGGAGGCGCTGCGTCGCCGGCGGAGCTTCTCGGCATTGAAGGGGCAGCGGCCAGAATCTATTTCGAGAACTTCAGCGGCCTGCTGCGGGGTGCGCAGGAGCAGATGGCCGCCGAGTTCGACACGAATGGTCGTAAGCGCAGACCTGCGCCTGACCCGATCAATGCGCTGTTGGGATATGTGTACTCATTGTTGGTCAAAGACCTCGTTGCGGTGTGCATCGGTGTGGGCCTCGACCCCTATTTCGGTGTCTATCACCGACCGCGGTACGGACGTCCCGCACTCGCACTGGATCTCATGGAGGAGTTCCGCCCGCTACTTGCCGATTCCGCGGTGATCGGAATGCTCAACAATGGTGAGGTCACCGCGGGTGATTTCGAACGCCGCAGTGGTGGATGTTGGTTGACCCTTCAGGGGCGACGAAAAGTGATCCGTGCATACGAACGCAGACTCGACGTGCAAGTCACCCATCCGGTGTTCAGGTACAAGGTCTCGTATCGTCGGGTGCTCGACGTTCAGGCGCGGATTCTTGCCGGTGTCATTCTTGGTGAGCTGCCCGCGTACACACCGATGGTCACGAGGTGATTCACGATGGCCAGGCGACGTCATCTCATCGCGTATGACATTTGTGAGCCCACGAGACTGAGGCGGGTGTGCAAGGTCATGGAGGCGTACGGCACCAGGTTGCAGTACTCGGTCTTTCTTTGTGACCTCTCGGAGCTGGAACGCACTCGTTGGAGGACCGATATTCACGGTGTCATGGACTACGGTGAAGACTCTGTGGTGGTGATCGACCTGGGTGCAGTGGGGAGTGCAGCGACGGTGATGCAGTTGGGCCGACCGCGCACGCTGCCTGCCTCCGGGCCGACGGTCGTGTGATCCTGACGCGAGCGGTGAGTCCACCACGCGAACCCTGGGCAGCGCTCGCGTGCTGGTCAGAGCGCTCTTTGAGAACTTCAGACGCGAAGGTAAGCTCCGTCGAGTACCACGCCTACCGCACCTCTCGCGAGAAGCGCGGTTTCTGCAGGTCAGAAGCGGTGAATCTCGCGAGCGGTGCTCCCGGTCTTCACGACCGGGTTCCATTGAGGCCAGTAAGTGATCGGAATGTGTTGGGGGACGGTAGCTGTGCTCCCGGTCTTCACGACCGGGTTCCATTGAGGCAGTGCTGGAAGAAAATTGGGGAACGTGTACCTTACGAGGGTGCTCCCGGTCTTCACGACCGGGTTCCATTGAGGCCGCTTGGCCTTGAGGTCGTCCTTCAGTTTGGTCTTCTCGTGTGCTCCCGGTCTTCACGACCGGGTTCCATTGAGGCAACCGGCACGGGCTGTCCAAGGACGATCTGCTGACGGGTGCTCCCGGTCTTCACGACCGGGTTCCATTGAGGCCGGGTCTCGCATCTGTCGGACATCGACAAGCGTATCTGTGCTCCCGGTCTTCACGACCGGGTTCCATTGAGGCTGTGGCCGACATCGAGGACATGGCGACCGTGCCACGCTGTGCTCCCGGTCTTCACGACCGGGTTCCATTGAGGCCCGGTCCCGGTGGGGAGCACGACGGCCGGACGGCTCACGGTGCTCCCGGTCTTCACGACCGGGTTCCATTGAGGCGGTCAGCATCGCTGCTAGGCTGTCAAACACTGGCCGGAGTGCTCCCGGTCTTCACGACCGGGTTCCATTGAGGCCAATAATGGCGCCTGCCTGACCACCGCCACCACCAGCGCCTGTGCTCCCGGTCTTCACGACCGGGTTCCATTGAGGCAGGAAGGTGATCCAATGCGTGCGAGCAGTCTTCCCGCTTGTGCTCCCGGTCTTCACGACCGGGTTCCATTGAGGCAATGCGGCGCGCGTCGGCGGTTTCTCGCCGTCGTTCTGTGCTCCCGGTCTTCACGACCGGGTTCCATTGAGGCCCGGACAACTCGTGGACCGGCAAGCCGAAGCACCGCATGTGCTCCCGGTCTTCACGACCGGGTTCCATTGAGGCCTCGAGTCAACGCAGGAGTTGGTCACCGACTCACCGCCGGGTGCTCCCGGTCTTCACGACCGGGTTCCATTGAGGCAAATGGAACGAGACCCAGGTGCCCGTTGCGGAGGTTGTGCTCCCGGTCTTCACGACCGGGTTCCATTGAGGCACCGTCAAGGTCGGCAATATGGACCAGTCGGCCGTCGAGTGCTCCCGGTCTTCACGACCGGGTTCCATTGAGGCGCGATCCGGGCCGTTGACGGCTCCGAGACCACCGCGCAGGTGCTCCCGGTCTTCACGACCGGGTTCCATTGAGGCTGGCGACGCCATGCACACCGCCGCGAACTTCCTCTCCAGTGCTCCCGGTCTTCACGACCGGGTTCCATTGAGGCTCGTCCATGGTCTTTGACCAGCCCTGTGTGCCCTTTTGTGCTCCCGGTCTTCACGACCGGGTTCCATTGAGGCATCATGGTCACTGCGGGTGCTGCCTCACTCGTGACGTGCTCCCGGTCTTCACGACCGGGTTCCATTGAGGCGTCCTCGACGAGGATGTCCTTGAGGTTGTCGATGCGGGTGCTCCCGGTCTTCACGACCGGGTTCCATTGAGGCATTCTCCGACGGCGATGGGCACCGGCTGGTGCAACGTGCTCCCGGTCTTCACGACCGGGTTCCATTGAGGCCAGAAGCTCTCGGGCAACGTGCTGGCCTCGTCCACGTAGGTGCTCCCGGTCTTCACGACCGGGTTCCATTGAGGCCGTGTGCAATTGAACGTAGCACACTGGACGCTGATGGTGCTCCCGGTCTTCACGACCGGGTTCCATTGAGGCTGGTCTGTCCACCGAGCGCCGTCGTGCCACCGCATGGTGCTCCCGGTCTTCACGACCGGGTTCCATTGAGGCGGCGTCAATCCGGTCGCCGGACCCGCCCGCACCGGCGCGTGCTCCCGGTCTTCACGACCGGGTTCCATTGAGGCTGGTCAGAGCTCGACACCGACGACGACAACGTGGTCCTGTGCTCCCGGTCTTCACGACCGGGTTCCATTGAGGCATGACGGCGATGGAGGCGAAGCTCGCCGTTCGCGAGGGTGCTCCCGGTCTTCACGACCGGGTTCCATTGAGGCGACCCTGTCGGCGCGTAACCCTCAGGGCCAACCGCGGTGCTCCCGGTCTTCACGACCGGGTTCCATTGAGGCTGCATCGCCTGTGCGACCAGCCCGAGTGCGTCGGTCGCGTGCTCCCGGTCTTCACGACCGGGTTCCATTGAGGCTTGGTGTCGTTGCTGCAGGCCCGCATCGACTCGTGGGTGCTCCCGGTCTTCACGACCGGGTTCCATTGAGGCCTTCAACCCGGCCCCCAAGTCGGAAGGCTGGGACCTGTTGTGCTCCCGGTCTTCACGACCGGGTTCCATTGAGGCATTTCGTTGCCGACCTCGACGGCCTTGATCTCGGGACGGGGTGCTCCCGGTCTTCACGACCGGGTTCCATTGAGGCGGCTGGGCCCACACCCGCCAGCGCACCCCCGCCAACCCGTGCTCCCGGTCTTCACGACCGGGTTCCATTGAGGCGTGATCGCGAGCCTAGCGTTCACACTGTGGCGCACGTGTGCTCCCGGTCTTCACGACCGGGTTCCATTGAGGCCTGCACATGAAGGACAGCGGCGACCTCGACCGATCCGAGGTGCTCCCGGTCTTCACGACCGGGTTCCATTGAGGCACGGTCCGGATCACCGATGTGTCGGGGATGATCAGGTGCTCCCGGTCTTCACGACCGGGTTCCATTGAGGCTGATCTGCGCCTGACGCCGCCCGAACGATGGCATCGTGCTCCCGGTCTTCACGACCGGGTTCCATTGAGGCACGGTTGGTGTGGGTTGTTGTGACTGTGTTGTGGGGTGCTCCCGGTCTTCACGACCGGGTTCCATTGAGGCTTGTGAATTCGGCGTCGGCTAAGGCTGCGGGTCCATTGTTGTGCTCCCGGTCTTCACGACCGGGTTCCATTGAGGCCCTTAGCCTTGCCGTCCGCGACAGCCTTGTCGGCAGCCTGGTGCTCCCGGTCTTCACGACCGGGTTCCATTGAGGCGACGTCGGCGTGCTCGGCCGCGGAGTGTGGCCGACCGGTGCTCCCGGTCTTCACGACCGGGTTCCATTGAGGCGTCCCGGCTTTTCGAGTACTTCCAGGACGGAGCGGAGTGCTCCCGGTCTTCACGACCGGGTTCCATTGAGGCGATCGTGGACGTGTCGTTCCCGTTGCCGCCCGTTGCCAGGTGCTCCCGGTCTTCACGACCGGGTTCCATTGAGGCATATCGCATTTCCCGAACGGGGAAAGTCCTTGAGGCCATGTGCTCCCGGTCTTCACGACCGGGTTCCATTGAGGCGTGAACGTGCCGCCGATCGCTGATCCGATATAGGCGGTGTGCTCCCGGTCTTCACGACCGGGTTCCATTGAGGCAATGGGTGACGCTCACTGGTTGACCAACCCGGGCCGGTGGGGTGCTCCCGGTCTTCACGACCGGGTTCCATTGAGGCGGCGCATATCCGGCGGCAATCCGATCCGATCCGGTGGCGTGCTCCCGGTCTTCACGACCGGGTTCCATTGAGGCGGGGTCGCATCCGAGGTCACCGCGGTTCCGTCGCCCAGTGCTCCCGGTCTTCACGACCGGGTTCCATTGAGGCAACGTCGAGGTGAGCGCGACATACGGGCCGAGGGTCCGGTGCTCCCGGTCTTCACGACCGGGTTCCATTGAGGCCGCCCAGAGCCCGGGGTTGGTGAGGTACGGGTTCTGGGTGCTCCCGGTCTTCACGACCGGGTTCCATTGAGGCGGCTCGGACCGCTCGCTGGTGACCACCGGGTACTCGGGTGCTCCCGGTCTTCACGACCGGGTTCCATTGAGGCCTCATCGAGCGCATCGTCGAGGAATCCCTGGCACGCGTGCTCCCGGTCTTCACGACCGGGTTCCATTGAGGCACGATCCCGTGGTGGGCGCACTACATCGACGTGGTGATGTGCTCCCGGTCTTCACGACCGGGTTCCATTGAGGCAACATCGCGCAGGAGACGAATGCAGCCCTGCCCTGGGAGTGCTCCCGGTCTTCACGACCGGGTTCCATTGAGGCACTCACGTGGTGAGTAGACCTATGTCCATGCAACGGGTGCTCCCGGTCTTCACGACCGGGTTCCATTGAGGCGGGAGACGCTTCGCCAGGCGGCGGATCATCGTCTTCTTGTGCTCCCGGTCTTCACGACCGGGTTCCATTGAGGCATCACGATGCTGTCACCAGTGACGCCCTGGTATCGGCGTGCTCCCGGTCTTCACGACCGGGTTCCATTGAGGCAACGCCAACTCGGCGGGCATGTCGAACCTCACCCTGGAGGTGCTCCCGGTCTTCACGACCGGGTTCCATTGAGGCGCGGGCAACCAGAACTTCGTCGGATTCGGCTGCCCGACAGGTGCTCCCGGTCTTCACGACCGGGTTCCATTGAGGCAAGCGGTATGCCCCACACGGTGTATGTCATTGGTGGTGTGCTCCCGGTCTTCACGACCGGGTTCCATTGAGGCCTGCGCGGCGCCCTCACTGGTTGAGGTGCCTTGGCGCCCGGTGCTCCCGGTCTTCACGACCGGGTTCCATTGAGGCCGTCGATATGCGCGACCAGAGCGATCGCACGCTTGTTGTGCTCCCGGTCTTCACGACCGGGTTCCATTGAGGCATCACCAGACGCACACTGTCGCAGAACCTTCGGCGTGGGTGCTCCCGGTCTTCACGACCGGGTTCCATTGAGGCGGTAAAACAGAAGCGGACTGGAAAGCCGGATACCAGGTGCTCCCGGTCTTCACGACCGGGTTCCATTGAGGCCTCGCTCTACAACTTAAGGCGGCACCAAGGGCAGGGCATAGCGTGCTCCCGGTCTTCACGACCGGGTTCCATTGAGGCGTGGGCGAGGCCCTCGAGGCCGCTACCGCCCTTCGAGGTGCTCCCGGTCTTCACGACCGGGTTCCATTGAGGCGGCAAGGCCAGGCGGATCAACGACCGCAGATCGTTGACGTGCTCCCGGTCTTCACGACCGGGTTCCATTGAGGCTCCCAGTCAGTCCGGCGGACGATGCGGGTCGGGATGCGTGCTCCCGGTCTTCACGACCGGGTTCCATTGAGGCAACCTGGAGCGCAACGGATCGATCATCTGATCCACCAGTGCTCCCGGTCTTCACGACCGGGTTCCATTGAGGCAGCGATGTAGATCGGGATCTGCGGGTCCGGATAGCGGGTGCTCCCGGTCTTCACGACCGGGTTCCATTGAGGCATGACATCGTCGGCCGCGGCGTGCCGGTGCGGACATGGTGCTCCCGGTCTTCACGACCGGGTTCCATTGAGGCCCATCACTCGCGCATGAGTATAGCTTCCGTCACCATGTGCTCCCGGTCTTCACGACCGGGTTCCATTGAGGCCCGCCCTCGGTGCGGGCGGCTGGCGATCGCACGCACCCTGTGCTCCCGGTCTTCACGACCGGGTTCCATTGAGGCAACAACAGCCCCGACCCGCAGGCGGTGTCGGTGCTGGGTGCTCCCGGTCTTCACGACCGGGTTCCATTGAGGCGGGTCGTCCTCGTCCACCTCCGGCAGCGACAGCACCTGGTGCTCCCGGTCTTCACGACCGGGTTCCATTGAGGCGACGTCGATGTCGGCGTAGAGGCTGGTGAGTCTGGTGGTGCTCCCGGTCTTCACGACCGGGTTCCATTGAGGCCGGGACTACAGCGTGGCACGCCAGGTGCTCGAACAGCGGTGCTCCCGGTCTTCACGACCGGGTTCCATTGAGGCCCAAGTCGAGCGGGGTGATCGGATTGCGCAACTCATCGTGGTGCTCCCGGTCTTCACGACCGGGTTCCATTGAGGCCTGCTCGGCCGGGTCGAGATGGGCGTGGCGAAGAAGGTGCTCCCGGTCTTCACGACCGGGTTCCATTGAGGCTGACCGAGAGCAGTGGGGCCCGTTGCGCCGTACAGACCGTGCTCCCGGTCTTCACGACCGGGTTCCATTGAGGCCAGCTCCCCGAGGGCACGCCGACCAACGGTCTCCTGGTGCTCCCGGTCTTCACGACCGGGTTCCATTGAGGCGAGATGGGCGGCGGTCGCGGGGACGGACAGTATGGCGGGTGCTCCCGGTCTTCACGACCGGGTTCCATTGAGGCGGTCGCAAAGCTGGATGACATCCGGGCAAAGCTTGCAATGTGCTCCCGGTCTTCACGACCGGGTTCCATTGAGGCAGCATCCTCCGTGGCGGATTGCTCGCCTCCACCGACCGGTGCTCCCGGTCTTCACGACCGGGTTCCATTGAGGCGTGAACTCGGCGTCGAACGGACTCACGGCATTCGCGCGTGCTCCCGGTCTTCACGACCGGGTTCCATTGAGGCAAGGGCGGGAACCTCGGCCATACCTGTCAATCGGTTGGGTGCTCCCGGTCTTCACGACCGGGTTCCATTGAGGCGGTGGCGCTCAGATGATGCGGTGCACATGCCGTCGGGTGCTCCCGGTCTTCACGACCGGGTTCCATTGAGGCGGCAAGGCCAGGCGGATCAACGACCGCAGATCGTTGACGTGCTCCCGGTCTTCACGACCGGGTTCCATTGAGGCCTGAACAACGGCGATGTCCACGAGGGGAGTGCCGTCGTGCTCCCGGTCTTCACGACCGGGTTCCATTGAGGCACCGTCACGAAGGTGCAGAAGATCCCGGGCACGAACCAGTGCTCCCGGTCTTCACGACCGGGTTCCATTGAGGCCTTGGCGCCGCCGAGCCACCCGATCGGGTCGATGGCTTGTGCTCCCGGTCTTCACGACCTGGTTCCATTGAGGCTATCGGTAAAACACCCACACCACGCCTGCGGCACCCGGTGCTCCCGGTCTTCACGACCGGGTTCCATTGAGGCCCGTCGCCGCTGCTCGGGGCGACGACGTCAGCGACCAGGTGCTCCCGGTCTTCACGACCGGGTTCCATTGAGGCGACAACGGCGGCATCTCCAACTCGGGCACCGCGACGTGCTCCCGGTCTTCACGACCGGGTTCCATTGAGGCATCGTCTCCGTCGGCGGCGCATCGGCGGGCAGCTTCGTGCTCCCGGTCTTCACGACCGGGTTCCATTGAGGCGTAGCCCCCGTGGAAGAAGTGGACGCCACCGTAGCAAGTGCTCCCGGTCTTCACGACCGGGTTCCATTGAGGCCACGGTGATACGTGCATCTGCGGATTCAGGTCCCCGGTGTGCTCCCGGTCTTCACGACCGGGTTCCATTGAGGCTCGCCAGGCAATGACCTGACCTGCATCGGCGCTGACGGGTGCTCCCGGTCTTCACGACCGGGTTCCATTGAGGCCTCTTGGGCGAGTCGGACGACATCGCCCCGATCGACGAGTGCTCCCGGTCTTCACGACCGGGTTCCATTGAGGCGTTTCTGCCCCACAGTCACGGCAGAAACACCTCGTGCCAGTGCTCCCGGTCTTCACGACCGGGTTCCATTGAGGCTCTGCCTTCTCGGCGGCGTAGCGTGCGCCGATGCGGGTGCTCCCGGTCTTCACGACCGGGTTCCATTGAGGCGAATGTCTTCAGTTGACTCACCGGCATACGAGTACACGTGCTCCCGGTCTTCACGACCGGGTTCCATTGAGGCTGTCGGTGATGTCCGATAGAACATGTCCATGCGCGAGTGTGCTCCCGGTCTTCACGACCGGGTTCCATTGAGGCAAGATCAGCATGACGGACCACCGGAATGGGTTATTGTGCTCCCGGTCTTCACGACCGGGTTCCATTGAGGCATGCGCGGCGACGACGACAGCCGGGCCGACACCGAGGTGCTCCCGGTCTTCACGACCGGGTTCCATTGAGGCGGTGCTGACCAGCGCGGAGATCCTCACCCGGCTCGGTGTGCTCCCGGTCTTCACGACCGGGTTCCATTGAGGCTTAGAACCACCGGACCATTCCAATAGTTCCTTTGCGAGTGCTCCCGGTCTTCACGACCGGGTTCCATTGAGGCGATGCTTTCCTTGTGGACCCCGGTGAAGCCCAGGCGATGTGCTCCCGGTCTTCACGACCGGGTTCCATTGAGGCATGACCGCCGGGGGTGGGGGCACTGCCGTTGACATGGCGTGCTCCCGGTCTTCACGACCGGGTTCCATTGAGGCGGTGTGGGCGTTGTGGGAAGCCTATGCATCGTGCCGCCGTGCTCCCGGTCTTCACGACCGGGTTCCATTGAGGCAACTTGGCTTGATGGGCACTGCGGGTTTTGTCCATAGCGTGCTCCCGGTCTTCACGACCGGGTTCCATTGAGGCTGGTTGCGGGAGACAACGTGATTCGTCCACTCCCACAGTGCTCCCGGTCTTCACGACCGGGTTCCATTGAGGCCTAACTCGACTCGGCGTCGACCGCGGACCCGGTCGGTGCTCCCGGTCTTCACGACCGGGTTCCATTGAGGCTGGTTGCGGGAGACAACGTGATTCGTCCACTCCCACAGTGCTCCCGGTCTTCACGACCGG